>JBKQKO010000117.1:0-29831 GCA_052147455.1 Desulfobaccales bacterium
CTGCGATGAAGTGAATCACCCCGGAGTGCATCATGTGGGCATCGGCGCCGCCGAGTGCCTCGGCGGTGATCTGTATAGGTTTGAGACCAGATTGAACTCCTAATTCAATTAAAAAATCCACCCAATCATTAACCGGCCTTGAAGAAAAAGGTATTTCATCTGGAGGCTCAATCAGGCGTGGCTTAAGTCCTTGCAACTCAGGGGAGAGGCCAACGGTCAGGTTAAGAAAGTCATTGATCAAAGGCCCTAATGTTTTTTCTGGCCAACCTCTGGAAAATAGTGCCTCTTTGGCCTCTATCCACTCATCAGTGACAGTGGGGACGAACAGTCTGGCTTCTTTAAATGATAATGGTCTGCTATCATGTCGTGTTTTTTGATAAAGGCGAAAGGTCCAAGTCAGCGCAAGGCGACGAATTTTCTTACTTTTTTCCTCTCTCAATACTCTTGAGACTTGATTTATTAATTCTTGGCCGTCATAACGCCCGATAAATTTTTTCTCTTCTAAGAATTCTCTGACAAAATTGAGTTCCCCATACCAATCAAGTTGGTCCGATAAAAATGCAAAGCTTTTTCTAAATCTCTCGGGGAGTTGTAGGACTTCTTCACTCCCACGGGCAGGGGGGGAGAAAATGGCGACTCCGGTAATCCTGGTGCGGCCCCTCCGCCTTTTCTCAGAGCTTTGACTTGATTGCAATCCTCCATCTACTGATCCAGTAGCTCCCTGCATAGCCGGAAGTAACTCTCCACCCATGCAAAGAATAAATTTCTTACTTCGCAACAGCAAATAGCACCGCTGAGAAATGGGTTCCAATTCCTGGTAAAACTCCCGCCATTTATCCATTGAAGCCCTTGTCCTCAATAAATAGGAGGCGACTTTTTCGATCGCATCGGCCAGATTTTCATTGTGTGGCCCAAAATTAAGATTATTCGACTTTTTAAAGAACTCTGTTAAGCGATCAAGGCGTTCTTCACCAAGGTGAGGAAGTAATATGGGAATATCTGCACGCTCAACCAAAGCCTCAGCACTGAAAGCTTTTAAGTCAGATTTATGCCAGCGCCAAACTTGGCCTGGCTGTGCCCAGTAGACATTTGATTTTCGGGTTATAGTCGGAAGGATATCTATCTCCATCAAATTTTTTCCAAGATTGGAAAAAGCATTACCCATCCGTACCGGAAAAGGTTCGTTATCTTTAGTCTCAACTCCTTTGCACTGTTCCCAGGATAATAGATCAATAATAATCTTCCCCGCATCTTCCTTTGTGAAAGGAAAATCGGGTCTATCCATCGCGGACCTCACAGCTATGATTGTCCGCGCACACAATTCTATAGCTTTCTTAATATAGAGGGCGTTTATGGGAATATCACCGTGTAGGCTGGTACGATCCGCCTTGGGATAGAAAGCGGCATGTAAATATCCATAAAAAGGGCCTTCCGCCTCCTTGCCCATAGGCAGGAAAGTATATAAAAGCGGGGTTATAGGGGCATCGTCCAGACGGACAGCGACAGCCAATTCTCCTACGCCCTGCCAATCCTTCCATCTTGGATGAAGCTCTTTCTGGTCAATGCTAAGCCTGATCGCCTTTTTGACCTCATCTTCAGATATCCAGTGCCAACCTATGAAATATTTTTGATCATTTCCAAGGGAAACCACTGAAAATTTATAATCCTCTTTGGTTGAGGCATCAATCTGGACATCCTCACTTTTTCGCCCAAGCGTAAAAGAGCGTCCATGTGCATCTTCAACAATACCATTCAATGTATTGATTTTCTGTAGAAAGAGAATTACGGGAGTAGGACTATGACTAAGTGCTTCAAGTTCCTCATAGACCACCTGACGTTTGCTGTCATCTCGCAAGGGGAGGCGGATGACCGTGACAAATCCCTGGCGGGAGAAAGAAACCACTCTATCTGGCTGATGGGCGAGCGGAAGCGGAATATGGAAATCAGGAATATCATTCTTCGCTAATTCGACGTGTGCTGGATTTTTAATCAGCTCTTCAAAATCGTTCGAGCGTGCAAACCTGAAACAATAGCCATCGAAATGTTCAGAAGGTCCAGAACTAAGCCTCGAATAAATCTGAGGATCGTCACTAATGAAAAGCACACTGCGAAACCCAAGACCTTTATTCCCAATGTTTTCTCCGGCTGGCTTATCGCTTAAACCAACATTGCTAAGAGCCTTAACATTGCTCCAATTGAAGCCAATTCCACGGTTAGCAACATATAAAACACCAGAGTAATCCTCATTCGGGGCAAAATAGATGGAGATTTCTCCAGACTGTTCGCCAATGGGATGGGCATCGTAAGCGTTTTGCACTAGCTCGATAAGAAAGCGGCGTCCATAGTCGCTCGCAATTTGTTGGGTTGTACTCCGAACCCCACGGTAAATCGGGTCTTTATATTCATCATCCTCTCCAATTGTGCCGAGAAATGAGTCGAGCTTGCCTATGGCGAAATGATCGATCTGAGATACGGGATTCAAACCATCTTTAATTTTCATCTGGGCTACCAGTCCCTTTGGAATAATTAAACCACACCTTTTCAGGAGCGTTGCCTTGGCGAGGCTGATTTATTAATGCTTACTGCTTATTCCTGGTCCGACCTCACCTCTGGCCTTGGCTTCGACTGCTCTGGCCTTAGCCCAGGTATCGGCTTTCGCATTGGCCCGCGCATCGGCCCACTCTTGGGAGCCCCGGTCTTTTTTATTGAGCAAGATATATGTTATGCTTTGTCATAATGGCGGTTGTGTTTACCCTAGAGATCAAGAGGATGGGTAATCGTCGAGGCAAGCGGCGCCTGCCAATTTCGCTTAGTTATGCGGCATAAATCTTGAAATGTTGAAGGTCCCGAACGACCTTTTCTGCAGTAGCGGCAACCTCTCCATGAACATATGCGGTCGCGGTTACCCGTTGATCAAATAGCCCTCGCCTATCGTCGCCATATCTCGATAGGTAATAGAAAACTGGCTCCTCACTAATTAGACGTAGATGTTCCTCAATGAATGCTTCCATCCCAGCTTCTTGTTCATAATCGGAATAGTCAGACATAAAAATATTCCTCACTCCCCAAGTTTGACCTTCTCAGCTGCATCGGCCAGGTGCGCCTGTGGGAGAGGTACTTAGATTATCCCCCTTAGAAACCACCTTGGAGCCCACGTCAGGTCCCCAGCCTTGGCCAGAGCGTATTATCCAGCCTCACCCTTCTATTCTATCTGTACGCTCTTCGTCAAGCCGAGATCCTCAAGAATTTGCATGAGATCGTTCTCGAAGCTCCGCGCCAGCTGCCCCTCAACAGTCACGGAGAATTCAATCCCGATCTTGAGGTCGGAGCCGCTCCGCAGCTTCGGCAATACCTTCGTTCCCAGCCGGTTCCATATCTCGGGCGGCACATCTCCGGAAATACGGAACGTCCTTTTTCCAGCGCCTGGCGCAGGTTCCGGCTCAGGCTGCGGACCCGGTTCAGGGGGCAGGCCAGGCTCAGGTGTCGGGCCCGGCCCCGGCCCACCGCCCGATACGGGCTCCGGTGTGGCCTTGACGGCCTTCGCCTTGGCTTTCAATAGCAGGAAAACGCCGGATTCAAAGGTGACATCCGCCGGGTCAATAAACTCGTTGAACAAAACGCGCTCATAACCCCCACCCGGCTTCTGTCCGGAAGCCAACCCGAAGTCGCCCCTTAAAACGAACTCGACGATCTTGCCTCGCAAGATTGTGTCCGGGTCTAAGAGGCGCGTCAGCGAGCCATTTAGGAAGCTCTGTCGTAGGCTCGCCAACGGCCATGCGCCGGAATCTTTAAGCGCAGGGGGCCAGTTCCGCTCGATATAGCCTGCCCCGACAGACTCGTTCAGCAGGGCCTGCGATTTCAGCGCCGTGATCACGCGCCCGCAAAGTGTCTCACTGCCGCTCGAATGCCCGGCGCCGAGGTCTATGGTTTTTAGTCCTTCAGGCTCCTGGTTATCAGCGATGACCACAAAACGATAGCCGCCCCACACCTCATCTTTGCCGGCCTCTTCAGCGTCGGCCACTTTCGACTGGATCTCCGCCCGGTCGGCCCGGTCGAAGTCCCCGCCGAGCGTTCCCTCGGCGACCTCCTTGACCACGCGCTTCCAGGCGAGCCATAGTTCGACCTTCTCCCGGAAGTCGCGGCCAGGCCTCTTCAGACACCAGACGAGCGATCCCGGATAAAGCCTGGGCGATTTCCCCCGCTGCTTGGTCCATTCTGCAATCTGCTGGCGTAGCGAGCCGGCTCCCGTCCACTCGGACTCCGGGTCGACGATAACCAGCGTAAGCCTCGGCGTGTCCTGCACGGCGGTCCCATCCGTCGGGAATGGCACCACCGGGATACTCGACCCCCGGTCAAACTCCTTTTGGACAAGCATCCGCATGGTAGGTTTAACCTCGGAATCCTCGTCCAGAGATGCCCGCCGGTCGCTCACCACTTTCTTCATGGTCGCCTGATGGCTGATCTTGAAACCGTCCGAACCCACGCGGCGGATGAAGTAGGACTTGTCCTCCAGCGAAAACGCGGCGGTGTCCACGGACGTTGTATCCACGTCCGGCTCGCCCAGGGCGAAGCGCAGCTCCGGCAGGTGCGCCACCTTGTCTATCTGTCCACCTGAAGACTCGAAGAGGATCGTCGTCGCCACGCGGCGGTGGATGTTCCACAAGGCTCCCTTGGTGTCCGCGTCGAGCGCCCGGGCATGGGACTGCGCTCCGGAGATGTCTGAGTCGATGGCGGCCATGAGGCGAGATTCGCCGAGTTGCCCGAGCACCACGCTCCGGAACTCCGGCACCTCCAGAGGCGCGGACCCGAGGGTGATAAGCGGCTCGCGGCGAGCCTCGGTGAACCCCGTCCGGTAAGCCCAGGAAATCCACTGCGCCAGCATGGCGAGCGTCCCGCGTGTCTGCTGATACTGCGAAAGCGCCTGCCACTTCCGTTGGAACACAGAAAGCGTAGCCGGATGGAACGGATAGCAGACCTCAAAGCGTCCGCGCAGATACTCCCTCGACTTAGCCTCCGTCGTGGCGCTGTCCACAGCCGTCCATTCCGGCGGAAGTTGCGCCCGCCGCTCGAAACACCAGTCCGCATAGCTCTTCGATACGCTCTTGCGAATGCGGTCGTTGCCGATGTCCTCGAACAAGCGCCGGCGGACCACCTCGCTGATTTCAGTCTCGTCGTTGGCGATGAGGTCTTTAGCCACCCGGCGGACGACCCTCGTGATCTTTTCCTGCCACTGCATGTCCCAGTCGGTCATCTCGACCTGGCTGCGAGGCAGGCTGATGATCGCCGCACCTTGTGTGGTGCCTGTGGTAGCCACGGTCAGGTTCTGGATAAAGGCGTAAAACTGATCGGCCATGCCGCGATGGCGGTTCATGAAGTTCAGCACCTCGTCAAAAAGAAGAAGCACCGGCCTGCCCGCCAACTTAAAGACGCGGCTCAGCGCCTCCGTTCCCGGCGGCGTGGTCTTCGCCGCCGCCCCCAGCTCCCTGACGCCGTTTTCTCCAGCAAGCTGCCAGGCCACATCAATCCATGGCGTCTCCCGTCCCTCTTGCGGGTCCCAGGCGTTGCCTACAAAAGCGGCGACCCTGGCCTGGGGCAAGGTCTTGAGGCCAGCCTCCGAGATCAAGTCCGCTACGCCGGAGTACTCTGCCGCTTTCGCCCCGTTTGTAACCAGATGATAGAGCGCCGTGAGCGTGTGGGTCTTGCCGCCGCCGAACTGAGTGATGAGCGTCATGACGGGAGCGGTATTTGCCGTCTCGCCCGAGAGCCGACGAAGCACCATGCCCGCATACTTGCGTAGCGCCCGGGTAAAGCAGGTTCGTGCGAAGAACTGCTTCGGCTCCCGGTAGTCCTCCGGCGCGGTTTTAGCGATGACCTGCTCCAGGTGGATGGCAAACTCGTCCGGGTTGAAAGAACGGCCCTCGCGGACTTCCTTGCGCGGTGTGGCTACCTTGTACCAAGGTTCCATCGGGCGACTCTCCTCTATGGCTTTTTCATCCGGTCGAACAGATCGATTGCGGACCGCTTCAACCGAATCAGGTTTGCGTAAGCGACCGGCGCGAATCCGTTCTCACACGAGTACATGCGGTAGCGGATGCCGTCGGTGACGATGATGTCGCGCGGCACGCCCAAGGATTCCACGTATCCCTTGGCCTGCTCCAACGCACTTTCCACGCCTGCCCCGAGTCGTTTGGCTTCGATGACGAACCGGCAATTCTCCGGCGTGCGAGACAGCGCCGTGAAAACTGCGACGTCGATCCACCGCCATTTTACCGCAATTCGCTCGAGCGGCCAGCCCAGCGCACGTAGGAACGGAATCACGAAATGGGCTACCAGCTCGTCTTCCGTTGGATGGTCCCCAAAGTTCTGACGGTCCCAATACAACCCGAACAGGTCCTGGGCCTGGGCCACAATGTCTGCCACGGCAGGAGGAACTGCATCCAACTCCGGTTCTTCTTCAGGCAGATCGGGTAGGGGCGCTTCCTGCCAGTAAGTCGGTGGAGAGTTCAGAAATCGCTCTGCGTAATCAATGACTTCTCCGCTCCAGGTGCGCGAGCAGCGCGTCAGGTTGGCCCCGAAGACCGGGGTCCCGAAGGTGTATTCCTGCGGCAACCTGCACCAGCGGATGCGTCTGGCGTGCTGGAGGTCCCAGCCGTTCACGTCGTCGAACTGATTCAGGTACATGTAGTCGCTGGCCACGATTCCTACGGCGGTTATCGTGGCCATACCCGTGCGCAAGAGCGCCACGTCGCCCACTTGCATCTCACTGGCGAAGCGGCGCACGAAGCCCCCCTCGAACTCGTCATCACCGCGCTCGGGCTTCCAAGGCCCGGCATCGCCCGGGCCGATGAGCCCAACCCCGTGCCGCAGAAATACGTCAGCATAGGGCCGGGAGGCCGGACCGCCGGCCAGTTGCCAGATAGATGGATTGGGCTTAATCGTTGACATCATCTGTACCTACCGTGGCACAGCCAGGAGCATAGCGTCCAGCAGGCGCTTTTCCTCGCTGCCGGCGGGGTAGAGAGCCGAGAGGGCGTTGGCCAGGCGCAGGAAGTCCGGGCCGCGATCCTGCTCGGCTTTGATGAGCTCCCGCAGAGCGTGCGCCTGGCCCCCCGCCTGAAACAGCATGGCTGCGTGGACGCGGTCAAGGGTGGTCGCTCCTGTCTGCGCCGCAGCTTCGGTAGGCAATTCGCGTCTGATCCTACCTTGTTTGCGGCCATGAATCTTCTGGGTGGGGGTGCGATCCTCTGCCAACTCGGGGAAGAGCAACGGCTGAATGTCTTTGCGAGGATCGTGTTCGATCCATTCAGCCACGGCGTCGGCGCCATCCTTACCAAAGAGCTGCTGGGCCCGTTCGGAGACGGCCAGGAGCCGCACCACACCCTTGGTCGTTTCGATTACCCGGCCCTCCCAGTTGGGGAGCGCGATTCCCAGCGGTTGGGCGAAGCGGCGGACCACGTCGTAGACCAGGCTAAAGCCCTTGGCCTTGCCCTTTAGGGTGGCCTCTTCCTCGTCTTCGTCGCCTGAGTTCTCCTCTGCTGCCTCATGCGGCTTGACCCCATTGCCGTTCTGGCCATTGGTGGCTTGCAGTGTCCAGAGAAAGAGGGCGGTCAGGCGGGCGTCCTCTTCCAAGGCGCCTGCGACGCCGTTCCTGGCCTGGGCCTCGGCCGTACCGAGCACCTGCTCCAGCGCTATCCGGCCGACGACCTCCCAGACCTTCTCCAGATACTCGGCGAGCTTCACCTCCCGGCCCTCGGCGGTTTCGACCATGCGGTAGCGGCTAAAGATCTCCAGGGCCGGGCCAATGCAGGCGAAGACCAGGTCCGCGCCGCGGATGCCTTCGCCCTGCAGGCGCTCCATCCAATCGCCAACGCGCTTGGGTAATTCGCGCAGGACTTCGCCCCAGTCACCCACCGGCGCATCTTCGGGGCGCGGGCGGCAGACGAGGTGGACGCTGGTGGCAAGGGCGGCGGAGTCTTGGGAACGAAGGCGACCAGGGCGTTCAGTAGCGATTGGCCAGGATGCGGTGATGGTCCAGCCACCACGAATCATTCCTGAAAGAAGCGCCTCCCACCCTTCCGTAGTCTTGTGTGCAAAAACCACACAAGCAACTCCATCGTTCTTGAGACCCCGCCGCCCTTCTGAAAATGCATTCGCCATCACCTCTTCAAAGAAATCACGGTCCTTGGGACGATTATTTACTAACTTACGTTTATCCTCCACAGCTTCACGCGATTTTGGTGTTAGTGGATTAGTGTGATCGAAAGGGTCACAAAGATAATCGTCTAAAGGCAGGGCACGTTTAATCCAGACAAAAAATGAATCCGATAGATCAGCGTAACGAATAGCATCGTAATAAGGGGGGTCCGTAAACCAAATATTTGCTCCCAAGTCTGGTAACGGACTGTCACATGCATCAGCGAGTTGAACCTGCCCGTTAGCAATTTTTGTAGGAAGCTTTTCAACCACGCGTGACACCCAATCTATGGCACCCTCGAAGTTACCAGAGGAATCCGCCCATGGTGCAGCTTCTGGGAAGTCCCAGCCAATTGGGATCACCTGGAGCCCGAAGGTGTGGGCAACAAACTCACCACCCGCTGCCCAGACCGCACCTGAACTCCAATAATCGACGCACCGGCCTATTACCAACGCGAAAATGCGACGAATCGCCGGTTTCTTGATACCCCAACTCTTATCGACGAGCCAGGCGAGTGCCAAACGCTGACGACAACATGTAAGATCACGGAAATAGGTGGCTCCATAAGGACGAACCCTGTCAGCGGCCGACTCGGGCCTTTCTTCATCAGGTATCAGGTAGAAGTCATTGGGAAGCTTCCTATCAGCCATCCCCTTCAAGGCCTTCGCTGATAGGAACACTGCCTCATAGTCCAGTGCGGTTGGCAAACGGTAGTGCCGGCCCGGATAACCGGGCTTCTGGATAACCACTGCCAGCAGCCGAGCCCCGCCCGTGCGGTTGCCCCTTCTATCAAATATCGCGTCTGCGCCGGCCTTCTGTTCTGAAAGTTGTGCCCGGACGCGATCCGGTGACAGTACGGTATTGCAGCAGGGACAGGTGGCCTTGGCCCGCGTGACCGTTCCACCCGGAACTTCCTTGTCCATCTCTGGCTCGAAGACCTCGAACTCCACTTGTGGCGGCTCGCCCCCTAGCCGGATGACCTTGTACCTGAGGGCCCGTTTGCGATTCGCCTTCTTGCATAGCCAGAACGACCGCGCCAGAGGAATCTCCGCCCCGCAGTTGGGGGACTCGCACTTCACCGTTCGAGACCAGAGGTAGGCGGTAGGCTGTGCCCCGTTCGGGTCCTTGGGGTAGAACTCGGCCAGTTCGTTCTCGGCCTGCTTCTTGATCTCGCCGCCCACCCGGCGGAGCTCCTCGGCAAGCTCCGATCCGTGGCGTGGGATGTCTTCTATCATAACCTTAAGGATGAGGCAGGCCACGGGGTTGAGGTCGCTGGCAAAGGCCTCGCAGCCCAACCGTAGCGCCTCCAGCGGAATCGACCCGCCACCCGCAAACGGGTCCACCACCAGGGGCGTTTCTTCGCCATGGGCCGCCTTAACTAATCCCCGCCCAACCTCCAGGTATGTTGGATGGTTGGAATTGTCCCAGTTAGCGAAGTCACCGATGAACTTGAGCAAAGACCGGCGCAGGTCTTTATCTTTCGACCCGACAATTGTCAGGTGGCTCGATAACAAATCCCGTGCTTGCTTCTTGAAATCCTCCGGGCAATGCAGGTCGCATGGGTCAGGAAGCAAGAGCGCCAATAGCATAGCCCGGCAAGCCGCCAACGGCCGCCGCGCCCACCACAAATGCAGCGTGCAGGGATGCCCATGCCGGATGGACTTCTCCCGCGCCGAGTGCTTCGAGACCACGGCAATGGGGAAATCCACCTCCGCCAGGCGCTTGCATTCCTTGGGGATCATTGCCCCCCTCCTACTTGAGGTTTCTGGGCAACGATTTTCTCGATTATGCTCTTCAGGGTTGGGCTTGTCTTCCCTTCGGCAACCGCTTTTTCGACAATCTTCAGAAGAAGGGTAGGATTCTTTAGTGCGTCCTTCTTATTGGGGATGCCAAGCTGTGCCTGTACCTCCGATAGCTTCTGATTGAAGAGTTCCTCACCTATCTCCTCCGAAAGTACTGATTCCAGCTTGGTCTTGAAGCAGGCGTGACAGACCCCGACTTCGGCTGGCCAATCAGCTTCAGCTTGCCCTACAAGCCGTAAGAGGTAGCGGTTGGCTTTTGGTGCATCTTTATCATCATAATCGCTGTCCCAGACAATATAAACCGGAATGCCTAGTTGACGGAAGATGACCAGGGGGCGGTCGAGGCTATTCTTACCCATACAGGGAACGACAGAAATGCCAAGGCTATCAAAATCGTGGCCCATCGATTGAGCCATACCGAGAATCGCAGCTCGATCATCCTCGCCCTCGACCAGAACAGTAACATCCGCGAAGAATCCTTCGTTAACCCATGGGGTCATTACTGCCTGCAAGCGCGGGCGGAGCGTGTCGGCAGTGTAAATGTCTCCTTGCCGCCCGCAAGCGTCCCAAAGCTTCTCCGCCACAGAGCTCATTTCGGCATTTGCGACCTTGGTTATTCTCGGCTTTCCAGCCGCATGATCGACTTTCCTCAAAAGCCTAATTTGATCGAAGCGGTCAAGCCCGACAAACAAAGGGGAATGAGTCGAATAGAGGACTTGAGTCTTCTTCGCTACCCCCGGAATCGCTCCATGGGCCAATTTCAAGAGAACTGAAGCCATATGCCGCTGACGGCTGGGATGTTGGTAGAGTTCCGGCTCCTCGATGGCCAGAATCAGACTGGGGAGATACGGTCTTTCCGCATCGGTTTGCTCCCCTTCCGATGCAGTGTCCCCATCGGTGGGGTTTACCATTCCCTTGGCCGCGACAAGGTGCTGCAACATGGTCAGAATAAAAGCGCGTTGAAGGCCGTGTCCCGTACGATGGACTGAGGATTTATATCCATCTTCGTGAAGTTTTACTTCGGCCTTAGGGAGGGGGAAATCGATATCAAGGAGCTTCGCCCATTCAAGCGAGACGCTCGCCTCGGGAGCATAGCATTTTAGTGTGTCGGACAATTGCGTCTGAAGCACGGAGAGTTCCGTGAGCTTTGCGGGGTCCATGATCTCCCGGTACTTCTGTTGTGTGTCATCTTTCAGCAAAACGAATTCCGTGCGGTTGGCCAGAGTGCTTCGCACTACCAAGTTCATGATTTCGGTAACACATGATCCCCTGCCCTCAGTAGCATCGTCCGCGGCATCTCTAACCGCCGGAATGCGGATAAAACGGGTATACCTTCCCAAGCGGCCTTGTCCGACTTCAGTAAAGCCGAAAAACTGACCGTCATCACGCATCCTTGTGCATGAACCTGGATTGGTGACTTCCCACTTTTTAAGCTCCTCCTCAACCTGGTCTGCATTTCGTACGGTCGGAAGAGAAGAATATTTTTCGTTAGCCCTGACCTCATTATATTTGTTCCTGATCTCAGGCTTTCCGCCAGCATTGCGAATTACCGCAAAATCGGGATTCTGGAGTTTCATGCCATGATAGGTGCCCGATTTTTTGGCGGATAGGGTGAAGATCCTAGCAATGGTAAGGTCATCGCCATCAATATATGATGCAAAGAGGGCCTTTTCATCTTCAGTTAGATCGCTAAAAGTCAAAGCAATTACGATTTCCGGGCTTGTATCCTCGTCGTAGAAATCCTCCGATGAAACCGAAGGCGAAGGATCATAAAACATTTCCATCGCACGTAGAAAGGAAGACTTGCCGGTACCGTTGCGCCCGACCAGAACCGTCAGGTTGTCACAATCAATTTTTTCATCGAGAATCGAGCGGAAATTCTGAACATGAACGGTCTTGACTATCATGGCGCCTACCTCACTCGCCTGGCGGGATACCGGTCTCTAATATGGTCATGGAAGTATGAGCCTTTTGACGGCGCTCGCATAAATTCCTGATGGACGGGTTCGGACACACCGGAGTACTGGTAAACTCCTTCACTGTGGAACTCTACCTCCAATATCCTATCATCCGGGTCGTAGCCGATGGAACGGATATTGCTGGAGCGAACTGGTGTTCTATTCACTACATGTCCCTCTTTCGTGCGAGGCTTCATCCTGCCAAAATATTATTGGCCACATGGCGTCCACTTCCAGTCATGGAGTTATTCCCACATTTATTCCCACATTAATGTGGTATTACCCCTTTTGTTCCAGGCGCCGCCATTTGGCGTCCCGTCCCTTGCCCAGGCTCTCCAACCTGCCTTCTTCCCGCCAGCGGTTCATGACCAGGCGGATGGTATCGCGGCTGACATTGGGGGAAAGGCGTTCCACATCGGCGATGCCGAAAGCGCCCACCAAGTTTTGCAGGGCATATTCCACCAGGGCGGTCTTGGAGCCGCGCTGCGGCTGCTGACGATTCGCCCGCGCCTCAAATTCACGGTAGGCCATTCGCCAGACGGAAAGGAGGTAGTTGAACCAGGGCAGGATATCATGCCGGTTCTCGTGCCAGCCGGCGGAACTCGTTTTCAAGATTTCATAATAATCTTCCTTGGTCTGTTCCACGATGCGCTCATGGCTGATGTAGCGCCCGACTTCGTAACCATGATGGTAAGAAGAGAGCAAGGTGAGAAGCCGGGAAACGCGGCCGTTGCCGTCCCGAAAGGGGTGAATGCAGAGGAAATCCAGGATCAAGCAGGCGGACGCCAGCAGCGGAGTGACCTGCAACTGGTCAATGGCATGGCGATATCCCAGGCAAAGTTCGGCCATGGCCTCGGGAACCAGCTCCGGGGCGAGCGGTCGGAAGCGCACCTCGCGGCGGCCATCGGGAAAAATCTCGATGATGTCGTTGGGGGTGGTCTTCCACTGTCCGGCATCGCCGCTGGTGCCTCCCTGGGCGAGGGCGTGAAGACGCAAACAGGTTTCCGGAGTGATGGGGATCTTGCGGTAATCGGTATGTATCCAGTTCAGCGCCAGCCGATAGCCGACGATCTCTTCCTCCGAACGGTCGCGAGGCCGGGTCTTTCCCAGAACCAGGGGACGCAGCCGGCTTTTTTCGACCGTCACACCCTCGATTCGATTGGACGATTCCGCGCTCTCGATCAGCGCCATTTCCCTGAGCGTCTTCAGAATCTGGGGGAACTGATTTTCGAAAAGCTGCTGGCGCCCCTTGCTTTCGGCCAAGGTTTCCAGCAACCACACAGTGGAAAGGGGCAGTCGGGTGTCTTGAAGCCGGGTTCCCCGGAAACTCATCATTTTCTAGGTACTCCAAAAGGATCTTGATCCTCTCGCACCATCATGGGCTGCGTCATGGCGTCCACTTCCAGCCAGTAGTGGGCCACCTTGGTCACCTCGCGCCAGGTGAACCGGGCCGGGTCCCTGACCGGTTCCTGGAGCGTGGGCGAGGTGGCGCAGCTGGTGACCATGTAAAGCCAATAGCAGTCACGCCGGTCTTCGGCGACGCGGCGTTCGTTGGGGGTTAGCAGGATCGTACCCGTGGAGTCGGCCAGTCCCTTGACCTCGATGAGCCGCAGCTCGCCGGAGTTGAGGTCGAGGCTGGTGACATCATAACCCAAATTCTTCTCGTGGACGTCGTAGACCTGGCGGCCTTGGGTCTTTTCGTGCTCCATTACTACCTGCATGGCCGCGGCCTCGGTCTCGGGGTTGGGCCGCATACGGCGGACGTCCGGCGCCTCTCGCTCCGGATGTGGGAGAATAAGAACACTGGCTATACGTTCCACAGCTTGCAGAGTAAGAGACCGCTGGCGCTCCAGTTCCTGCCGGCGCCGCTCACGCCGGGCCATGAGCTCTGCGTGTCGGTTTTCAGCCTGAACCAAACGGCCATCAGCGCCGGTTATGCTCTTCTCTTTGTCTTCATTGGCCTTGCCTATCTCCTCGTCGGCACGTTGAAGCAGTTCGGTGAGGGAAAGTTCCACGTGTTCGACGATGCGCTGAACTTCGGATAACCGCTCCTGCCGGGTCTCTTCCAGGAAAGCCTGGAGGGCGTTTTGGTGCAGCCACACCAAAGGCTCGGACTCAAAGGCAACGGCGGGAAGTTCGTTGGGGGGATCGGCAGGCGAGAAGTTCCCGAGCATGTTCGGCTCACGCAGGTAAAGGACATGGTTTCCGGCGAGCTCCACGGCGAAGAGGCGCTCGTGTATCGTGTCACCGAGGCCATCAACCACGCGAGCGCGATAGAAGTCGAGCCGCGCCGGCTCCTCGTGTTGCAGGGAATAGAAGCAAGCGCCTTGGCTGAATGTCTCAGAAGCTTTGATATAGGTATTACGACGGATAGCCTCAAAGAGCGGATGACCGGGCGTGACCCATTCGAGGCCGTTCTTCTCGGCCGTGTCGCGGTCGGTAGAACAACGCGGATACTTCACCGCCAGGGGAGGAAGCTTCCAGTCCGGCTCCCGCTCATGTCTTTGAAGCGCTGGCGGCGTCCGGGCAGGCTCGAAGGTATGGGGCAGATTCTCTACAACCTTGAGCCTGAGCGGGACGTACTCAGCCGCATCCCGAATGAAGCGGGCAATGGTCTCGGGTACAACACGACGCTCTTGGGCACGGGCCCGGCGTTCAATGAGCATCTCCAGGTTGAGCGTCTTGGATGCCAGGCCTTCCAGGGCATTCTGGCAGATGGCGCGGAAGCGCCCCTCGTCCACGTTTCCGAGTAAACGCTCTTCGAGGTCAGCATCGCCGAGCTCACCGGCATAGTACTGGCGCAGGATACGTTCTATATGGGCGGCGGGAAGTACCTCACCCACAACGTTAAAGACCGCGTCGTCGTCAAGGGCATCCCGAATTTCCTGGAGCTTCTCCAAGAGCCGCTGAAGGACGCGGCCCTCGATGGTATTCGTAGCCACGAAGTTGAAAATGAGGCAGTCCTTCCGCTGGCCATAACGATGGATGCGGCCCATACGCTGCTCAAGGCGGTTGGGGTTCCAGGGTATATCGTAGTTGAAAAGGATATTGCAAACTTGAAGGTTGATACCCTCCCCCGCCGCCTCGGTGGCCACCAGTAGCTGGATAGCACCATCTCGGAATTGCTGCTCCGTGTAAAGGCGGGTGCCGGGCTCATTGCGGGAGCCGGGCTTCATACCGCCATGGATGCAGCCGACCTGGAAACCCCAGGCTTTCAACTTTTCAACAAGATAGTCGAGCGTGTCCCTAAACTCGGTAAATAGGAGAAGGCGCTGGTCCGAATGGTCAAAGAAACCTTCACGGTGGAGGAGGTCCTTGAGCTTCGAAAGTTTGGCCTCAGCATCGGAGGCCTCCACTGCCAGGGCCTGTTGGGCTAACTGGTGAAGCTCCACTATCTCTTCGCGCACCTGGTCGGCATTCCCAGCCAAGGTGATGGCCTCAAGCAATTCTTCAAGACGCTCGCGTTCACTCTCCTCCATTTCTTCGAGCTCTTCCGGATCGGGAAGGTCCGGTGGGGCCAGACGGGCAAGCTCCTGAGCTTTCTTGAGCCCTTCCTCCAGCCTCCGCGCACGGTTCTCCAGACTATGCCGCATGGCGTAGGTGCTGGAGGCCAGCCGGCGCTGGTAGAGGGACATCAAGAACCCCACGGCGCGGGCCCGGGGGTCATCACCTTGGGCGGCCGCCTTGGCACTCTGGCGCTTAACGAAACGGGTAATCTCTCTGTAAAGCTCGAACTCCGACCCATCGATCTGGAAGTCAACGCTGTGGGGAATACGTTTGGTGAAGATTTTTTGGGCCGCCCAAGTGCCGTCAGACTGCCGTTCCGGGAAGTAGACCATGGCCTCCTTGGTGCGGCGCAGATAGAACGGAGCACGACGGCGCTCCATAGCCTCACGTATCGAGCGGACGTCGGCATAGGCGTCCGAGTCGAGCAATTGCAAGAAGAGGGAGAAATTGGCCGGGTCACCTTTGTGGGGTGTTGCCGTCAGCATAATAAAGTGATCGGAGGTATCCCGTAGGAGTTCTCCGAGTGCATAACGGGCGGTTTTGCGGGCTGTAGGCGTCCAGGACATGCGATGGGCCTCGTCCACGATTATGAGGTCCCAGTGGACCTGCCGTAAGCCCGGCAGAATCTCGGTACGCTTGGCAAGGTCGAGCGATGTGATGACCCTCTTCTGCTCCAGCCATTGGTTGACGCCGAACTGGTCGCGAATGTCGCCGCCTTTCAAAATGAGGAATTTTTCGTCGAATTTTTCTTTCAATTCCCGCTGCCACTGGAAGGAGAGGTTGGATGGGCAGACAATGAGAATTCGCTCGGCAAGCCCCCGCAACTGGAGTTCACGAATGAGGAGCCCGGCCATAATGGTCTTGCCCGCCCCGGCGTCATCGGCGAGCAGGAATCGGACCCGGGCCAGCTTCAGTAGATAGTCGTAAATGGCCTCGAGCTGGTGTGGCAGCGGATCAACGCGGGAGATCGAGAGGCCGAAATAGGGGTCAAATTCCCATGCAATGCCGAGTGAGTAAGCTTGAAGGCCCAGGCGGAGGAGACGTCCGTCACCCTGGTAGGTAAAACTGGCATCGAGAATGGTGAGCCTTTCAAGGTCGCGGCCGGTAAGGGTGACCTTGCGAAAACGCTCGGACTGGGTGCCGACGAGGCCCACCGTCCAGGTCTCCTCACCGCCGGCATGTACCGTCTCCACCCGCATGGGCTCACTGAAAAGCGAGCCGACTATTATGGAACCTTCACGTATTGGGCCGCTTGAAGTTGGCATCACTTCCCAGCTTTGGTGCCAGAGTCCTGACGGTTATCGCGGCCGAGCCCGATGTTAGGAGATCGGATTCGGTTGGCTTCTGGAACGATTCAGGGGTTAACAGCCCGCCGTCAAGCATCCTGGCGCCTTGGTTTTGCAGGTTGATTGATATACTTAACTTTGGACTTTAGGCTTTTGCCGATCTCGTTCAGGATGTTCGCCAGGGGTCCATAATAGGAAGTCTCCTTGATGGCCGCGCCAGAAAAGCGAATTTCGGATAATTCCTTGAGGCGGGTTTCGAGAGGATTCATCGGACCTCACCCAAAAGCATTATGCCACTTTTTCTGAAGTTTGTGCCGGTTAATTCATGCCCCGGAAAATTTTTAGGTCTATTTGCAGAGCTTTGATGGCCGACAAAGGATCATTAACCGGCCTTGCCGAGGAACAGACACATACAAATTGGACTGAAATTAGGAAGTATATTATGGATATAATTATACTATTAATTAATTAGGATTTATTGGCGAAAATCAGATAAGAGGGCGGGAAATTGTCGAAATTGCCGCAAGAAAGTATGAATTATCGGCGGAAGGTGGCAAAAAATTATTTCAAAAAAATCAATTTCAAAAAGCCTAATATATTGAATTTAATAAAAAATATTAACTAATTGGAATTAATAAATAATTTAAGACCCCTATTTTTTTCGGCAATCCCGGCCAGTTAACCGCAATTTGCTCTTTTCCGCTTCTGCCATAATGGTGAGAGCCAGCGCTTTGCCCGCTGGCGTCAAAGTAATTCCTGTGCAGCAACGGCTAAGGGTCTTCCAGTATTGGATCAGCCCCCGGCCCCACAGCCTGGTTAAACTCCGGCTCAGGCTGGCATGGCGAACATTATATTGGGCATTATCGTCGGTGGCCAGCTCCTGGCCCTTGCAGCCCCATAATTCAGCGAGAAACTCTTGAGAGGTAACGAACTTTCTCTCTAAGGAAAGGCGTAAAATTTCTTTTTGAAGGTCCGAAATCATCGGTTAATCCTCCCATGTGACCCTAATTTTTGAGTCGGTTAAGTGCAGCACCATGGTTCAATCATTTATCCCTTTGAAAACATGACCTTTGATAAAATGCGCAAACCTTTCAACTGCATAGATGTAGATTGGCTATTCATAGCCATGTCGAGCAATAAGGAAGCAATTCTGACCTCAGTGGCCCTCGCCTCGCGGAACATTCCCTTCGTTGAGGCGCTCTCCTCATATTTGGTAAGAATTTTCTTGGCAGTGTTGCATAAAGCCTGGTCGGTAGACCCTCTGTAGCCCGCGCCTCTGGCCGCATCCTTCATCGAACGCCCAGAGAAGAAGAGTTCCAGGAACAGGAGCTCCCGCCGCGAGAATTTGAAATGACTCATAAACTCGCCTCCGATCCTGGGCCTCCATATCCGCCTAGCCGATCCATTCCTCCCGAATCAGGAACATACCCCACAAGTCTTGGTTAACATAAAAATCAAATCCATCCTTTGCTAGCTTTGCCGCTTCCTTGATATGTTCATTGGCAACCCCCATAACCTTGCAAAATCTAAATAGGTCCATAGATTTCAACTCGATTAGGTGGCCCGCGGCAATCTCCAAATCCTCAAGACTCGGGATTGTGCGCTCTGTTTTAAAAAGAGAAATTTGTCTCATTCCGTGCCCTCCAAGTCCGCCTGGTCAATCCAACCCGCTTGAATTAGGCCCTCCTCCACTTGGGCCAAGGCCCTCCTGAATTGAGGCCACAACTGGGGGCTCACCGCCAAGCCCTTTGGGGTGGGGACCGGGTCCTTATCGCCTTCTTGGATAAAGATCCGCATATCCACAAACTTATGGTTTTTAATTTGCCCCAGGCTGAACCTGATAGCCTCTCTGCTGTTCTTGGGTATGGTGACGATATGGTTACTCATGTCCGTTGCTCCTTTATGTTTGACTTGTCATACATTGCCCAAAATTGCCTTGGCCTCGGCCAGGAACCGCTCCTGGAGTTTAGCCATCTTCTGTCGTTCTGCACTCTCGACTACCCGTTGCCGCTCGCCCGGGCTCAAGTCGTCCGTGAGCAATGCCTGGGAGTTAAGAGTTAAGCCCCCTAAGGGGGGGCTGAACTTAACTCGACTCCAAAGTTTAGTTAAATTAATGGAAAGTTTAGTTTCCGGTTTCAAAAAGTGCTTGTATTTGCTGTGTTTTCTCATTTCCAGTTAAGCACCACTTAAGGAAAAGTTAAGTTAAGCAAGTGACCCAAAATGGGCCTAAAATTAAGCCCAAAATTAAGTTTTTTGGAGCCATTGAAACCCTGATTGAGTAAGTTTCCCTGTCTCGGTAATCAGGCCGTCTTTGAGCGCTTTCCCCCTGATCTGGGATACCCGGGCCTCGGTGATTTTGAGGCTAGAGGCGATGTCTTTGGCTGCCATGCCCTCATCCAGCATTCGGAGGACTTCGACTTTGGTCTGCTTTTTCACGCTGGCAAAGGTCCAGACATAAGAACCATCTTCCGCAGTCTCAATCGAAAACTCGGTGTCACCGATGAGGTGCAAGTCGCTGTGCTTAATCCTGGCTTTTTCAAATTTAGCGACAAACCGTGCGCCTTGTTCCGGGGTGTAGTTTTGGGGCCGCTCCAACAGGACCGATATGTCAATATTATCTTCACGGCCTGAAGTTCCCCGTTGCCCCCCACTTTTGTTGGCATGGTGTAAGAAAACCGTGGTGATGCCAGCCGCCCTCAAATCTAAGAACCACTTGTTGATCGGGTCCCATTCTTGCTTAGAGTTTTCGTCCATACCTGGGGCCAAGGAAGCTATGTTATCGACAGCCCAGAGCCGGATCCTCTTTTTTTGCAGAATGTCCTTCATGGCCTGGCGCCACTCTTCATTAAGTAGATCGGCCCCTGGGATTCCGAGTGAATTAGCGTAGGCGTCACTGTAAATGAACAGCTTCTCTTTCCGGTGTCCATTGGCCAGGAATTTAAAGCGGTCCGCTGTGTCTTGCGGAGGCATCTCGCCGTCCAGGTATAAGCAGCGGCAAGGGGTGAGCATCTCCCAAGGGCCAAAAGGAGCACCGCTAGTGATCGAGTCCAGGAGCCCTATCACAAGCATGGTTTTCCCTACTCCACGGGGCCCATAAATCATGATGATTGAATATTCGGAAACCCATGGGTGAAGTATCGACCGCTTAGGCTTCAGGTCAAGTTTCAGGAAATCGGACACCTCATAGATTAGGTCATTAATGCTCAGTGGGCCCTGATCTTTTACCAGTCCGAGAAATGCCTCGATGCCATGGTCCCGGACGAACTCATTGAAGTCCATCTTCTCTGTACCTTCCGGCCGCGGAAGAGTGATGATGCAGGCTTCTACGCCGTTGGTCTTTAGAAATTGCAAGGTTTCTTGGGCTCCGGTCATGCCAGCCTGATTTTCCTCATTGTCAGGAACGAGAAAAACCTTTTTCCCCCGCACCAGGAAGAGCAGCTTAGGCTGGTCTGTTTTTTTGAATAGGGTTGTCACCGGCGAGATGGAGGACAGCCCATGTTGAAGGGCGGCTAGACAATCGGTGACGCCTTCATTGACATAAACCTCTTGAGCCTTTCTGACTGAATCTTCGCCGAAGAAAAACTCATTCTTGACAAATTCAGTTACGGGCAGCTTTTCATACTTGCCCTTTTTGAAACTCGGGGTGTGCTCGGTTTTCCGGCCAATGAAATATTTTACGAGTCCCTGGTGATAGTAAGGGAAGATGATCTGCCCCTGGAAAAAGGAATCACCATATTTACCCAGTAGACCGGTCTTTTTAATATCCGCCAAGTTATAGCCCTTTGCGGTCAGATGTTTTTTCATGAGTTTTTGGTCTGTAGGAGCGTAGCCGATTTGATATTGCCCTATCGTTTCAATCGTCAAGCCATAATGCCTTTGAAGGTGCTCCCGAATGGGATCGGTCAAGCTGGCATGGAAGAACTTGGTGGCTTCAGTCAGGATTTGGTGGATCTTCCGATGTTCGGTATAACTGGCCTCATTGTACCCATTCCCGGTTATCAACCCGTGCTCCCTGGCCCAATAGAGAGCATCCTTGAAATCACAGTTCAGAGCCGTTTTGATAAGATCGAAAACATCGCTGCCGGCGCCGCAATGAAAGCAATGGAAGCTCTGGGTATCAGGCCAAATATTGAAGCAGCGCCCGTTCTCACTTCCATGTTTAGCTGGGCAGTTGCTGCCATACAAACGGGAGCCGCTCTTGTGCTCGGGAAGGCAGTTGAGGGCCTGGGCAACCTGGATAATGTCAGGTTTAATTAGCTCTGGCACGCCATCACCTCAACATCAGCAAGCGTCCGATCCAACAATCCGGGATTTTGATTTCCGGTTCGTGGCGCCTCGCGTCTATCACCGTAAAGAATGCTCCAATCGTGGCCCCATTAATTTGCTGTGTCCTTGTTCTTTGCCACGGGCTCATTCTTGGCTTCACACCTTTCCTTGCACCACTGGATGATCGATTCTGCCCTCCATCCGACTGCGCGGGGGCCCAGTTGTATCTTCTGCGGGAACTCGCCCTTCTGCATCAGCCGCCAGCGGGTGCTTTTGGACAGGCCGGTTGCCTCTCTAACCTTGCGTTCTCTCCAGATGAGCTCATGCATACCGATCTCCTTTATTGAACAATTCTGCCTTTATTAGAAGCATTAAAATCCCGTATAAATCAATCTTTTAGTCATCCTTATGGAAAGAATAAAGTGGCAAGAATAGGCCAGAAATCGGGAAATAAGCGATTTTCTGCCAAGTAACTGGGTAAATGAGGGATTTCTCGGGGCAGGGGTGTTAGTGAATCTGCGGACTTATTGTTTCTTACTAATCTCCTGTTGCTTCAATATCTTCTTTCAATTTCTTAACCTCTTTTCTAAAGGTCTCAATGTTAACCTTTACATTAAAAGGTGACGGAGACAATAACACTCTCACGCACTCAGCAATTCGTGATGATTTAGCATCTGGTACTTGAATTATAAATAACTTTGCGAGATCAATCTTTATAGTAGCTTCACCTACCCTAGGCTTTATATTTTTCAAGACTCTTGTTTTCCATCCTTCAATTACCTTTCTAGTATTTGAAATACTAGTTTTCTTTATAGTGGTTTCCTCCATTATTCTCATAAAGGAGACTTCCTTGGCCATTTCGTCATATGACTGCAATAATCGGTCAAACAAGCCAGCAACCCTTGCAGTGCAACTTTCGCGATCTGTGTACTTATGCTCCTTGTACTGCAGCCACATAAAGAGCTCTCCGGCGGCTTCCCTCACCAAGGTTTCCAAATTCTTGATTGGGTAGGAGTTATATTGAGGTCTGCCCGAAGCAGCCTTTTTACTGCCCTTCAGTCTTCCTTCATGGAAGATATCATTTGATTCCATTATCCAAATCGCGATTTCAAGGTCAGTCAGATGGTCGGCGGGAGGTTCAGTAATGGCTCTGGGGGGATAAAAGAGGGTGCTTTTCAGTTGGGATAGAAGTTCATTAAAACGTTCTTCTTCAGGGCTCAAAAGCCACCTCCTCTAGTGGTCCTCAGAAAAGATCCCCCCAAGGTGATGTGGAAGTCACCCTGTCCCCCGCGGTGATCGGCCGGGAGTGAGGGGGGAAACTCGGGTTATGCCTTAGGCTCCACGAACCATCGGTACCACGTTGGATTCAACCCCTTCAACTACATCCTGGAGCTTGCGCCCCCAGGCGTCCAGGGCCATCTGCTTCTCCTTGTCATAACTGGCCCGGTCATAAACGGCGGTTATGTGCGCCTCAGCATGATTCAAAATTTTGGAGACTATCAGGCGGGGGATCCCACAGGAGCCGGTCATGAAAGTGGCCGCGGTCCTCCGCAGATCGTGTGGTGTAAAGTGTTCCATCTCAAGGGAATTAAGGGCAAGACGCAAGGCATGGTCTACGCTAGCTCCGGATACGGGTCCCTTCCTTCTCACAGAAGAGAAGACCCATGGTGAATCGCCTGACATGGTCTTGGCTGCTTTGAGCAGCTCAACCGCAGGGGCTGAGAGTGGTACCCGATGAGGCAGGCCATTCTTAGTTTCCGGGATTATCCACCAATTCTCAGCGAGATTGATGTCGGCCCATTGGGCAGAAATCACTTCGCCCTTGCGCTGGGCAGAAACCAGCATGAGTCTTAACGCTAGTTTGATACCCGGTGTGATGCGGGTATTATCAAGACTTCGCCAGAAATTTTTAATTTCCTCAGCGCTTAGCACCCTATCCCGGCGGTTTTCCAGGGCCGGCGCCTGAACTCCGATGCAGGGGGATACAGGAACAAGATCCCGGGTGGCTCCGAAGTTGAACATTTTACGAACCACGGCCAAGGTGCGGTTAGCCATAACCCCGCCTCGTTCTGCAACCCTATCCAAAAGACGGATTATATCCCTCCGCAAGATGTCCTTAGCCTTACGCCGCCCCCACTCTGGAAGAACATCTTTCTCTAAAACGCGCTTATCAACCGTCCAAGACCGTTTCCTGGGCCGGGCCCACTTTGTTAGGTATTCCTCGGCCAGGTCCGCCACAGTGGGGGCCTCTCGGTTCTCTCTACGCGCGGCCACAGTCACGGTCCCAGGGTCAATGCCTTGCTCCAGCTTCTTCATGGCCTCGCCATGGGCTTTGTGGGCATCGGCCAGGCTCATGGTTGGATAGGTTCCCAGGGTCAGCCGACGTGCCTTGCCATCGAATCGGTAAAGGTAGACGAAGCTCTTTACACCCTTGGGGGTGACCCGGACACCAAAGCCATTCCCTTCCCATTCTTCATAACGCTGGGCTTTAGGCTTGAGATTCTGGATTTTTTTAACAGTAAATTTCATTCGGTCTGGCCTCCAAGCTTGGGGTAGCAACTGGGGTAGCAAAACTTACTCTGCAACGCAAGGAATATTATGATATGTCCTGGAACTAAATGTAAGGCTAATAAATTGATATGTCAAGAATTTTTAGGCTGTCCGTGAATTTTTCTGACAGGGCTTGAAACGTAGTAAACCAGCATTTGGCGTGACTCTTAATCACTAGGTTCGGAGTTCGAGTCTCCGACGGCCCACCAAATAAGCAAGCAAATAAAAGGAGTTAACCGAGAATGGTTAACCCCTTTTTCGGTTTAAACCGTCAGGGATAACCAGGGTGCGGAAATTACTCCTGTTGGCAGGGAGGGATAACTCGGGGATAACCTATCAGGAGCGAAACTTATTAAAATATCATGAAAAAATTGTGATAAGATTTACCTATCAGGACCAGCATCAAAAAAAGAAGGTAAACCATGGAAGAAACCAAAACTCTTGACCCAAACACACTCTGGGCACAACAAGGTTCTTATCCTCGACGATCGGGCAATGAGATTAAGATTCTAATCGATGGTCAAGCGGCCTACCAAGAGATTGACGAGGCCTTTAAGAAGGCGAAGAAGTTTATCTATCTGACGATTTCCTTTGGTGATCTGGATTTCCTCTTAATTCCGGAGAGCGAGGAACCGTTACTTTCCATTTTAAGTTCTCGAGCAGATGACAAAGTAGATGTCCGTATGGTGGTGTGGCAGCCGGCACTCCACACTCCGGACACTATCCCTGATCCCGCCCCAGGAACAATCCCAGGGATTAATCAAGGACCCTGCAGCATCGAGGCCCGTTGGGACAAGGCTCCGGGCTTTAACGGCCGGTATAAATCGGTGCTTGACCTCTTCAATCCCAAAGATATTGTTATTTCAGAGGAATTTGGATGTCATCATCAAAAGACTTACATTATGGACGATGGCGGAGATGGTTATGTGGCGTTCGTTGGCGGCATCAATCCGGTTCAGACTTATTGGGATATCCCAGCCCACGATTCGTTGGATAAACAACATGTGGAGTGGAAATATCCGTACCCGCTTAAATGGCTTGAACAGAATCCGCCGCTTCATGACATTTTTTACCGGATTAAGGGACCTGCGGTAGGTGACGTTCTGGCCAATTTCGTCGAACGCTTTAATGGCGCCAACATTCCCCATGCCAACGTAACCTCGTATGTGGTGCCCCCCGTCACATGGGACAAAATCCCACAGGTGCCAGGCGGGATAAAAGCTCAAGTGCTGCGAACTATCGCCCCGAACACTTATCCCACATTACCTAATGGGGACCAGGGGATCAGGGAGCTCTATCTGAACGCCTTAAAGAGAGCCGCAGAAGCCGGGGAGGGAACCCTGGTTTATATTGAGAACCAATACTTCTTCGACCACGGGATTATCTCCGAGATACATGAGGCCGCTGAGCGAGGCGCCAAAATTATTGCCCTCCTGACATCGAAACCAGACGAAGGGACCTTTCTGGGAAAAGTTGAACTAGAATGGGAGAGGATCTCTTATTTACAGGATCAGTCTAAGATGGTGGAGGGCCATCCAAATGTTGCACTATTGACCCTGGGTAACTGCAGGCCTGATCCACGAAACCGGGGGAAGTTCATCGTCAGCGAAACCTATATTCACTCAAAAAATATGGCCGTAATCGCTCCTGATTGGGCGATAATGACTGGCGGATCGGCCAATATCGCCTTCACGAGCATGTGGTTCCACTCGGAAATGAATATCGCCTTCATAGACTCTGACCTTATAAAGAATTGGGTGGCACAGCTTTGGGCAGAACACCTCCAAAAGCTTTCGGTCGAGGACGCCCAGGAACTGATCAAAAAACCAGATATGGCCTTAAAATTCTTCAAAGACCAAGCCGGTAGTAACCTAGAAGCACTGAATAATAAACAAGTTCCAGCGGGGCGGGTATACGATTGGAAAGATACCGATTTCCCGGAGAGGAATTTGACTGGGATTAATCTGGACAAAGTTACAATAGGTGAAAGGTGTAGATAGGGATATACAGTCGCTGAAAAAAGGTTCCGGTTGATTATTGCCCACATATCTTGCCAATATCTCCCCTTATCGGTGGTGGGGGAAAAATTGCGGATATGATCTGGATATGGGAAGTTCTATCACATGGCATGCCCCTGCCTGCGGTCCCGGCTCTTGACCCCCGGCGTCCCTCATGCAGCAGCCGCTCGCCGCGGTCCCCCCCCGGCGCCGCCCCATCGGCCTTATAAATTTCCGGGCTTAGAAGGCAAACCCGCGGTGGTACTCCTGCCCCCCCGCTGCTCAATATTATGTTTACGGAAATTTTTTTGAAATTTTCCCAGAGAATGCCATCAGGCTCTGAGAGACAGGTATGATGAGCATATCAGTACTCAACAAGCCTGGTGGTAAACTGCGGAGATATAGCAGATAGCGGCCGCACCCCTCCTGCTTTTGTGCCATCAAAAAATCCCATCTTTAACGAAAAGCCGGGCTAATATTTCTGACTTGGCTTCGATCGCCCCAGCACCCTTTAAAAAAACATTTTTTAATAAATTTTCTTGACAATATTTTTTAGATGTGCCCATCATACAAACCCAGTAAAAAAGCTAAACTCGCCACGAGACGGGGATGGAAAGCCACGGGTCTCGTAGAGATAGCTGGGTTGACTGGAAGGGGGCAGTCTGGCTTTTTTATTCGATCTTCAATTTGGAATCCCGGTGCAGGAGGAGGAACAGGTGGCGCAGGCGTCTCGACTGGCAATTGCAGTAAACACCTAGTCCAAGGAGGGGCTAATATTATGAACGCAAACAGCGGCTCAATTAGTTGGTGGAAGATCACCTTGGCAGCTATGGCACTCGCGGTCGCCTCCCTGGCGCCGAGCGCGCACGCCGGTACCGTTGTTATCAACTTTGACTCGTTCGTGGTAGCGCCGGGTGGACAACTAAGCGGCGCCCCGCTGACGAGTTACCTCGCTGGTTATGGCGTAACAATATCGGGTGAGCAACCCGGTCAAATCCCGGTTGTATATAATTGTGCGTTTCCTGGTAGTGACCAACAAGCTCCCTCTCCACCAAACATGTTTTGGGGCGGGTCGGTCACCCCTATTGCTACAATGACCCTTAATTTCTCCACGCCGGTCAGCAATTTCAGCTTTGAGACTCCCGGATATCTTGCAGAATACTACTCCCCTAGTGGAGTGACTTTGGGCCCTTGGTCGGCCACTGCCTACAATGCTGCGGGCGTGATCTTAGGGTCGACGGGCCAAGGCGCCATCGGTACCTATAGTGACATACCGATACAGACGTACACCATAGCCGCACAGGGAATCAAGTATATCAATTTCACTGGCGACAATTATTATTTTTACGGTAGTACTATTCCTTGGATGGATAATTTGACCTTCACCACCTCAACCGTCCCTCTCCCCGGCGCCATCTGGCTCCTGGGCTCAGGCCTCCTGGGCCTGGCGGGTTTAAGGAGGTTCAGGAAGAGTTAACGAGCCATTCTCTCTCAGGGATAAACCAAGGCAGGGTCATCCATGGCCCTGCCCTTTTTTGTGGCCAACTAACGACTGAAAATAGTTGATACCTTGCCAGGATCGGCAATTATCGTCGGAGTGCTAAAAGTTTCAGATATGATTAGAATATTGCTTCAAGCAGCTGGTTAACTCAAGATTAAAAGGAGACAAGGTATGCGGCTAAAGGACAAGATCGCGATCATCACCGGTGCAGGCACCGGAATCGGCGAAGCCATCGCTCTTAAATTCACACGCGAAGGCGCCAGCTTGGTTTTGAACGGCCTGCCTGCCGATCCGGTGCGGAATGTTGCGGAATCCATCGTGGCCGGTGGCGGCCAAGCTGAAGTCTATCTCGGAGATGTGGCCGAAGAAACGGAGGCGCGTGCCTGTGTGGATCTCGCCATTCGACGCTTCGGTCGTCTCGATGTGCTGGTGAACAACGCCGGCATCTTCATCGCCAACGCCGAAACCGATGACTACCGGATTGCGGATTTCGACCGGACGGTGCGGAACAATCTTCGGACCGCCTTTCTCATGACTAAGTTCGCCCTGCCGTATCTGCAGAAAAGTCGCGGCAATATTATATGCGCCGGTTCGGAGGCGGGATTCAACGGCTCGCCTGGATTCACTCCTTATGGAGGCTCCAAAGCCTTCTTACATGCCTTTACGATGGGGGTAGCGTTGGAGCAGGCCAAATACGGGGTACGCGCCAACTGCGTCTGCCCCGGACCGATCGATACCGCCTGGACGCGTCCGCACACAGGTCCTTTGGACGAGACGATGGCAAAGTCGATTGATGACGTTGTGCCTCTGGGGCGCCGCGGCACCCCGGAAGAAATGGCGAACATCTATGCTTTCCTTGCATCCGATGAGGCGAGCTACGTGACAGGATCGCTGTGGCTGGCCGACGGGGGAGTCACTCCGGCCAAGGGGTGTTTGGGAGGGAAGGTGCTGGCAGAGCTACGCCGCGCCCCGGCGGGGGTATTGCCACTGCGCCATTCGCATGACGGCGAAAACGGCAAGGAAATATTTCGCGCCAAGAAGGATGCTGTTTTTCCAGGGAAGAAACTCCTGCCCCCACTTTGATAAGCCGCTTATCAGGCTATCCAGAGGGGTAAAGGTGCGCGTAACTTGCCATTATCGTGAACTTACTAAAAATACTAATAAATTATCGATATGATCTGGATAGCGCCCGCGGCTTTGGTGGGGGATTTCCGGAATCCATTTTTTGAAGATGGCAACTCCTAGGGCGGGCTGTGGCCGCCCTATTAGGCTACGATTTTTGATGAACTCGCCCTTTCCTGGCTATGGATCAGTGCCGTTACTCCTAAAAGGGTCTGGCGCACCTTCGGGAAGAGGCACATCGAAAGCAAAAATCACCCCCGCGATCATCTCATAAAAGCCGCATAACACCACCAGTTCCACCACTCCTGGCAACCCCAAAGCCGCGGCCAGTTCGTCTTGCACTACCTGTGGGATGGAGCGCCGCTGGAGCACGCATTGGGCGGCGGCGAGCGCGGTTTGCTGCAGGTCTTCGAGTCCGACGGGCTCCTGGCGAGTGCGAATCGCCTCGATCACCGCGGCGGAGACGCCGGCCTTCCTGGCCACCGGTTCGTGTTTGACCCATTCATAGGCGGCTCCCAACTCTCTCGCCACCCAAAGGATCAGGAGTTCCCGCAAGGCATCGGACAAGGCCCCGGAGCCGAACCGCAAAAACGTGCCCAAGTCGCTGACATGCCGCGTGAGCTCCGGATGGTTCAAGAGGCTGCGATACATGCCGTCGATACGTCCCCGCTTGGCTATTAGCTGCTGATAGAGCTCCTGCCCTGGGGGACTTAATGAATCAGTGGGGTCAGGAAGTTTGGCCATGCAACCGGACTCCCGAACGAAACGGTGGATTAGTCATTGTCCACCCACTCCTTCTTGGCCTGGTTGTAGGGCGTCACGGGAGTGGTAAAGGCCCGGTCGCAGCGGACGTCCAGGAGATACGGGGCGCCTGCGGCCAGGGCCGCCTGAAAAGCCGGCTCAAGCTCGGCCGGAGCCGTCACCGTGGCGGCCTGCAGACCCAGGGAACGGGCGAAACCTGCCCAATCATGGGTAGGCAACTCGGTGAGGCCCGCCGGGCCTGGTCCTTCCTGGATGGCCCGCAACCAGACATTACCCAGAGCGCTATTGTTGATGACCAGAAAGATCACCGGGATGCCATAACGAGCGGCCGTCTGGATCTCCATGCCGTGCATCAACATGCAGCCGTCCCCGGTGACCACCACCAGGGGCCGTTCCGGCCGGGCCAGCTTGGCCCCGATGCCCGCCGGAATTGCCCAGCCCATGGGGCCCAGGTTGGTGGCCGAAAGGTAGGTGAGCGGCTCATAGGCCTCCCAGTAATGGCCGCAAAAAGCCCGGTGGGCCCCCGAGTCCACCAGAAGAACCGTTTCTCGGGGTGCGACCCGGCGCAGGTCGCGCAGCACCCGCGCCGGATGCAGGGGCACCGCTTCGCTGTTGGTATGCTCCTCATCGTAACAGCGCGGGCCTGAAGACCTGAGATTTTCCAGCCAGGTGCGGCGCTCCTGGTTGGTGGCAGCCAAGCCGGCCAGGCGCGGCGGCTCGGCTTCCAGGAGGTAGCGCAACACCTGCCCGCAATCACCCACCAGAGGCACTTCCGTGTGCCAGGTGCGGCCGATGACCTTGGGGTCCAGGTCCACATGGATCAAGGCACGCCTGGGTAACATTTTCCGGTCCCAAAATAATGTGTCCCGCTGGCTGAGGCCTGAGC
>JBKQKO010000118.1:0-16959 GCA_052147455.1 Desulfobaccales bacterium
TTGCTCATCTTCTGCACCCCGTCCAGCCCTTCCAGCAGCGGCAAGGTGATCACCACCTGGGGCTGCTGGCCGTATTCCCGCTGCAAGTCCCGGCCCACCAGGAGGTTAAAGGTCTGGTCGGTGCCCCCCAACTCCACGTCGGCCTGCAGGGCTACCGAGTCATAGCCCTGGATCAGGGGGTAGAGAAACTCGTGGATGCTGATGGGGGTCTGGGAGGCATAGCGCTTATGAAAATCCTCCCGCTCCAGCATGCGGGCCACGGTGTGGCAGGCCGCCAGTTTGATCAGGTCCTGGGCGGACATTTGCTTCATCCAGCGGCTGTTGAAGTCGATGCCGGTCTTCTGCTTATCCAGGATCTTGAAGATCTGGCGCTGGTAGGTGGCGGCGTTGGCCTTGACCTCTGCTTCCGTAAGGGGCGGGCGGGTTTCGCTCTTGCCTGAGGGGTCGCCGATCAGACCGGTGAAATCGCCGATAAGGAAGATCACCTGGTGGCCCAGGTCCTGGAAGTGCTTGAGCTTCTGGATGAGCACCGTGTGCCCCAGGTGCAGGTCCGGGGCGGTGGGATCGAAACCGGCCTTGACCCGCAAGGGCTTGCCGGTGGCGATGGCCTTCTCCAGGCGGGCCTTCAGCTCCTCTTCCCGGATGATCTCCTGGCAACCCTGCTTGATCAGGGTCAGTTGTTCGTCCACCGCTTTCACGCCAAATTCACTCCAATCTGTTTTATTCCAGTCTTTATAGGGCGGGCTGTGCCCGCCGTTTTATGGCGGCCACAGGCCGCCCTATAGTCTCTTTCCCAAGTTGAACTTGGTAACGAGTACTCAAACGGCAAGACTCGCTTCTCGATTTTCAGGGGCTTACGGAGTCACCCGGATCCGCCCCGCTCCGGTGCCGCCGACCTCGCCGACGACGGCCGCCTCCACTACCCCCCGCTCCTTAAGCCGGCTCAGCAGCTCGCCGCCGTGGTGCGGCGCCACCGCGATGAACAGGCCGCCGGAGGTCTGGGCGTCGCTTAAGAGGTCCGCCATTACCGGGTCCACCCCGGGTTCTATGGTCAGGTGCTGCTCGCAGAAGCGGCGGTTGGCGTGGCTGCCCGCCGGCACCAGGCCCATGGCGGCGTACTCCCGGGCCCAGGAAAGGACCGGCACCCGGCCGGCAAAAATGGTGAACTCCGCCTGGGAGGCCCGGGCCATCTCCAGGCCGTGTCCCAGGAGGCCGAAGCCGGTGATGTCGGTGACCGCGTGCACCTCCAGGCCTTCCAAGGCCTCGGCCGCGGCCCGGTTGAGGGCGGCCATCACCCGGATGGCCGCGGCCTCGGCTTCCCGGGAGGCCAGGCGGGCCTTCAGGGCGGTGGCGATGATGCCGGTGCCCAGGGGCTTGGTGAGCAGCAGCCAGTCCCCGGGGCGGGCCCCGGACTTGGTGTAGATGCGCTCCGGATGCACCAACCCGGTGACCGCCAGGCCGTATTTCATCTCCGGGTCTTCAACGCTGTGGCCCCCCACCAGCAGGGCCCCGGCTTCGTGCACCTTGTCCAGGCCACCCCGGAGCACCGCCTTGAGGGTATCCGGCGACTCGCTCTGCAGGGGAAAGCAGGCGATATTCATGGCCAGCAGAGGCCGGCCCCCCATGGCGTAGATGTCCGAGAGGGCGTTGGCCGCGGCGATGGCCCCGAACTCATAGGGATCGTTGACGATGGGGGTAAAGAAATCCACCGTCTGGATCAGGGCCAGCTCCGGGGTCAGACGATAGACCCCGGCGTCGTCCGCCGCCTCCAATCCCACCAGGAGATCGACATGGCTCTTAAAGGGCAGGCTCTTTAAGACGTCCTCCAGGACCCCCGGAGGTATCTTGGAGGCTCAGCCCGCAGCCCGCACCTGCTCCACCAGGGGTTTTGGTCTCTCTTCTGCCATGGGCCTCTCGTTAACCAGTGGTAGGTTTCTAAAATGACTATCCAGTTCTGAGTCACCAAACCAGAGTTAATGCGGGGGGCCAGGGATACTCATCGAAAAATCCCTGCCCTCTCAAACTAGTCACCGGTCCCCGCGGTGTAAAAACCGTTGTTCTCCTGCACCCGGATTGGCGCTCCAAACATGGCCGACAGGTGCTGGGAGGTCAGCACCTCCGGCTTCCGGCCGTCGTGGAGGATCCGTCCATGATTCAGCAGGATAACTCGTTCAATTTCCGGCAAGATCTCCTCCACCCGATGGCTGACCAGGATGATGGTCTTGCCATGGCGGGCGATATTTCGCAAGGTTCCCAGGAACCGCTGTCTAGCCAGCAGGTCCAAGCCGGCGGTCGGTTCATCCAGGATAAGGGCCCGAGGTTCGGTGACCAGGGCGCGGGCAATCAGGATGCGCCGGGCTTCGCCGGTGGACATGGTTTCGATGAAGGCGTCCGCCAAGTGAGAAGCCTCCATCAAGGACAAGGCTCGCCGAGCTTGCTCCCGCATGGTTTCGGTCACTTCCTGGTACCAGAACAGACCGTAGCTGGCGAAGAAACCCGACAATACCGTGTCCAGGCCCCGGGTCCTGCCGGGGATGGTCCGATTCAAGAACTGAAATTGCAGATCTGCGGATATGATACCCAGCCGGGAGCGCAATTCAAAGATATTCCACAGGTCTTGCCCGAAGATTAACAGCGGCGAGGTGCCATCGCCGCCGGCCAGGGGATAATCCTCCCGGGTGATGAGGCGGATAAAGGAGGATTTGCCGGCGCCGTTGGGGCCCAGAATGGCGGTATGCTCCCCCTCCCGGATCTCCACAGAAAGGTTGTCCAGGATGCGCCTGCCATTTCTAACGACGCTGGCGCCCGTCATTTTCAATAACACCGGGCCGTCAGGGCCGCTTCCCTTTGAGGGACGAAAAGGTTTCATCATCTAGTCAATTATTCGATCCGCGGGGTGGATAACCCGACCTGGCATGGTTTGTCGAAAGTTGACCGCAGCAATCCGAAAGCAGTGGGGTAAAACTTACACCTACTAAAACCCCAGCCAGCGCACTTCCCGTTCCTTGCGGGGCGGCGCCGGCGGTTCCTTGGCCGGAAAGCCGATGGGGGTGATGGCCAGCAGTTGCCGCTCGGTTTTCCCCAGAAATTTCAGGATTTCGTCTTCCAGGTAATGAGCCCCGGTCATCCAGCAGGTGCCCAGGCCTTCGGCTTCTGCCGCCAAGAGCAGGGTTTGCATGAGGGCGGCGCCGCTCTGAAGGTTGGCCATATTCATGCCCGGATTGGGGTCCTTGAAGATGGTCACTGCGATAACCACCGGGGCGCCCCCCAGGTCTTTGAAGAACTTCATCACCAGTTCCGGGTCTATTCCAGGGACGTTGGCCTTTTTCAATTCGGGGAGCAGATACTTGATGGCCTGGCTCACCAGGGCCACGAATTCGTCCCGGACCCGGCCAGCCATCACGGCCAGGTCCCAGCCCTGAAGATTAATGCCGGAGGGGGCCCACAGGGCGGCCTCGACTATCCGTTCCAGGACTTGCCGGGGCGGCGGGTCCGGTTTGTACAGGCGATGGCTGCGACGATGGTGAATGGTTTTGTAGATGTCCATGGAACCTCCTGAGTGAGATATTCAGGCAGCAAGCCAAAACGGCTGCCAATAGCTCAAGGGGCCGGAAGCCGGCGTCGCCGCCGCTTTCTCCGCGGGAACGTCGCCAGAGCCTTCAAGCCTGCTATCGGCAAAGAAGGTCTCGAAATTCGTTTCTTTGCCAGTGCAATTTTAACAAGATTTAGCAGCTCGTCTTCACATCGCCAGACAATTTTCCTTCGTCCCGCCCTGCGGCATCTTTATCGGCTCCAGACCGTTCGCCCGTCTCCCCCAATCCCGGTAAACCCCGGCTTCCGTAAGCCTCCCCCGCTTTTCGCAGCCCTGGGCGTAGATGGCGCATTTGCGGGCCAGCGTCCGCCGGGCCGCCAGGGCCTCCGGGGCCGGCAGCCCCGGGTCATCCAGGAGTTTGAGGAGGGCCCGGATGCGAAAACGGTCCAGGCCCCATTGGGCGGAGAGCTGGTCGTCGCGGCCGCCCCGCTTGATGACCAGGGCCTCCGGCAGCAGGCCGATCTGGTAGCGCCAACTGAGGCGCAACCACAGGTCGTAGTCTTCGGCGGCGGGGAGATTCTCATCGAAGCCGCCGTGTTTCTGAAAAACAGTCCGGTGCAGGACCACTGCCGAGGGGCTCACCAGACAGCGCTCCAGGGATGGGAAAAAAATCCAGCCCCCGATTTTCCCATGGCTCCGGGGCTGATTGACTTTGAGCCCCCGCCGCTCCCAGGTCTCTTCGGTTTGGCAGAGGACGAGTTCCGGAAGCCCTGCCAGATAAGCCATCTGCCGGGCCAGCTTTTCCGGCCGCCACAAGTCGTCGGAGTCGAGGAAGGCCAGCCACTGCCCCCGGGCCGCGGTGACGCCAAGATTCCTGGCTGCCGCCACCCCGAGGCGGGCAGGGGAGCGCAGCAATCTTATCCGGGACCCAAAAACGGCCAGGGCCTCCGCGGTGCCGTCCCTGGAGGCGTCATCCACCACCAGGACTTCAAAATCCCGCCAGGTCTGGGCCAGCACCGAGGCCACCGCCTCTTTAACCAGGGGCGCCCGGTTGTAAGTGGGGATGATGACGCTGAGGGCAGGCTGGGCCACCATGGTGAGAAGGTAATCAAAAATCCGGGAAAATACAAGGGTGAAAAGGTTCCGGGGCCGGTTTCGTCCTTTATCATTTGTCGCCCCGCCCGGTCTATGGTAATTTATCAGGATAAATTAGCGTGAGCAGGAGTACCCATGCCGTCCCGTTATCAACCCAGCCGCCTGGAGGCCAAATGGCAGGAGATTTGGCAGGCGCAGCGGCTCTATGAGGCTCGGGAAGACCCCAGCCGCCCCAAGTATTACGTCCTGGAGATGTTTCCTTACCCATCCGGGCGCATCCACATGGGGCACGTGCGCAATTACACCATCGGGGACGTGGTGGCTCGCTACAAACGGATGCGGGGGTTCAACGTGCTGCACCCCATGGGCTGGGACGCCTTCGGCCTGCCGGCGGAAAACGCCGCCCTGGCCCGGGGGCTCCACCCGGCCAGGTGGACCTTGGAGAATATCGCCTACATGCGCGGCCAGCTCCAAGCCCTGGGCTATAGCTATGATTGGACCCGGGAACTGGCCACCTGCGACCCGGAATATTATCGCTGGGAGCAACTGGTCTTCATCGAGATGTACCAAAGGGGGCTGGCCTACAAACGGCAGGCCCCGGTCAACTGGTGCCCCAAATGCGCCACGGTGCTGGCCAATGAGCAGGTGGAAAATGGCCGCTGCTGGCGGTGCGACTCCCCGGTGCACTTGAAGGAGTTGGACCAATGGTTCTTTAAGATCACCGCCTACGCCGAAGAGCTGCTGGCCGACCTGGATCTGCTCAATCACTGGCCCGAGCGGGTGGTCACCATGCAGCGCAACTGGATCGGCAAGTCCCAGGGGGCGGAGATCCAATTCCCCCTGGAGGGTTTAGGTCCGCCCATCAAGGTCTTCACCACCCGGGCAGACACCCTGTTCGGCGCCACCTTCATGAGCCTGGCCCCGGAGCACCCCCTGGCCCTGGAACTGGCCCGGGGCGCCGCCCAGGAGGCGGAGGTGCGCGCCTTCGTGGATTTTTGGTCGGCGCAGAATCGCAGCCGCGGGGCCCTGGAAGAGATCACCAAGGAAGGGGTCGCCACCGGGCGCTACTGCCTGAACCCGGTCACCGGCGGGAAGATGCCCATTTACGTGGCCAACTTCGTCCTGATGGGCTACGGCACCGGCGCGGTGATGGCGGTGCCGGCCCACGACCAGCGGGATTTTGAGTTCGCCCAAAAGTACCAGCTTCCTATCCGGGTGGTGATCGAGCCACCCGTTACGGACTTGAAACCGCTGCCCGCAAGGCTGACCGCGGCCTATGAAGAGGACGGCGTCCTGGTGGACTCCGGGGATTTTAGCGGCATGGCCAGCGCCCGGGCCCGGGAGGCCATCGCCGACTATCTGGAATCCAAGGGCCTGGGGAAACCGGCGGTGCACTTCCGCCTGCGGGACTGGCTGATCTCCCGGCAGCGCTACTGGGGAGCGCCCATTCCTATTATTTATTGTGAAAAATGCGGGATGGCGCCGGTGCCGGAGGCCGAGCTGCCCGTGGTCCTGCCCCTGGACGTGCGGATCACCGGGGAGGGAGGCTCGCCCCTGGCGCACGAGCCCGACTTCTATGAGGTTTCCTGCCCCGGCTGCGGCGGTCCGGCCCGCCGGGAAGTGGACACCATGGACACCTTTGTGGAGTCCTCCTGGTATTTCCTGCGCTACGCCTGCCCCGACTATCGGGAGGGCATCCTGGACAAGGCCCGGGTGGACTATTGGCTGCCGGTGGATCAGTACATCGGCGGCATCGAACACGCGGTGCTGCACCTGCTCTACGCCCGCTTCTTCACCAAGGTCCTGCGGGACCTGGGTCTGGTGCAAATCGACGAACCCTTCCAGCGCCTCCTCACCCAGGGAATGGTCCTCAAAGACGGGGCCAAGATGGCCAAATCCAAGGGCAACGTGGTGGATCCGGAGTACCTGATCCAGGAATACGGCACCGACACCACCCGCCTGTTTCTGCTGTTCGCCGCGCCTCCGGAAAGAGACCTGGAGTGGAGCGACCAGGGGGTGGCCGGCTGCCACCGCTTCCTGCACCGCCTCTGGAACCTGGCGCACGCGCTGTTGCCGGACATTGCCCAGGTCCGCTCTTATCAGGGAAAAGGTGATGACCTGGGGCCGGCACTATGGGATTTCCGTCATAAATTGCATAAGACCATCAAAAAGGTTGCCGAAGATATCGAAGACTCCTTTCATTTCAATACGGCCATCGCCGCGGTGATGGAATTGGTAAACGCCTTTTATCTGGCATTAGAGAACGCACGCCTCCATAGCGACGATGCTGCTAACGAAGTCTTCAGGGAGGCGCTGGAGGCTATCCTGTTGCTCCTCAATCCCATGGTGCCCCACCTGGCCGAGGAACTGTGGCAGGCCCTGGGGCACGGAACGTCTTTGCAGCTCTGTTGCTGGCCCCAGGCACAGGCTGAGGCTTTGGTACAGCCTTTTTTCGAAGTGGTGGTCCAGGTAAACGGTAAAAAGCGGAGCACCATAAAAGTTCATGCCACGGCCAGCGACGCTGAAATATTTGCAATTGCCGGGAATGATGAAGCGATTCGAAAGTGGACCCAAGGCCAAGCGCACAAAAAAATTATATTGGCCCCTAGCCGAAAATTGGTCAACTTTGTAATGTGAAGGAAAGCCGACATGAAAGCCCCGGACCGCTGGTTTGCCATCGTGCTGCTGCTATCCCTCATGGGCTGCGGCTATCACCCCCTGGGGGCCGAACCTAGCGGCGGCGTCACCCGCACCCTGGCCGTGCCCCTGTTTAACAACCGCTCCACCGAGGTGGGATTGGAAGCCATTCTGGCCAACGCCCTGATCCACAGCTTCGCCGAGACCCGGGCGGTCAAGGTTACCCCCTATGAGGATGGGGCCGACCTGGTCCTGGATGGCAAGGTCCAGTCGGTGGACAACACCTCGGTGGCCTATTCCAGCGTCACCCAGTCCACGGTACGGCGGGTGATTGTGCGGGTGGAGCTGACCCTGAAGCAGCAGGACAACGGCAAGGTGCTCTGGAAAGATACCGAGATCCTGGAGGAAGACTACGTGGTGGACCCCAGCTACCAGGCCGGGGAGGTCACCAAGGCCGAGGGCCTGCGCCGGGCCGCGGTCAAAATGGCCCAGCGGGTCCTGAATAAGGTGTTGCTGGTGCTTTAGGAGTGAGCCGTGAACCGTTGCCTGAGGGGGCGCCGGCCGCCAGGGATTAATGGTTCTTATTAAAGGCAGGTTAACTGTAACCCCATGTCACATCAATCATTGGAACGCCACCTGAAGCGCCAGGCCATTAAACCCCTCTACCTGTTTTATGGGGATGAAGAGTTCCTCATGCTCCGGGCCCTGGGGCGGTTAGAGGAGGGCCTCCGGGAACGCTGGGGGGAGGCTCCGGTCCGGGTGCTGCGGGAGGCCCAGGAGGTGGAGCTGCCTGAGTTCCTGGCCGAATCCCGGGTGGCCTCCCTGTGGGGTCCGGGACAACTCCTGGTGCTGCGGCGGCTGAAGCTCAACGCCGCGGCCTTCGAGGCCGTCAACGCTTACCTGGACCACCCGGCGCCCCGGGCCTGGGTGGTGCTCCTGGCCGAGGGAGCTAAGGCCAAGGACTGGGGGAAAAATCCCGTCTGGGAGCGCTTGCAGCGGCAGGAGGCGGCCCTGGGGTTTCGCCACCTGGAGGAGGCGGATCTCTACCCATGGCTGACCCGGGAGGCCGGAAGTTTGGGGAAGACCCTGACCCTGGCCGCGGCCCAGCGTCTGGTGGAGGTCGTGGGGTATAACCTGGCGGACCTGACCCAGGAGTTGGAGAAGCTGGCTCTATATGCCGGCGCCGAAAAGTCCCTGACCCCCAACCTGGTAAACCAGTTGGCCACCCACAGCCGCACCCACAACATCTTTGCCCTGGCGGAGGCCCTGGGAGAGCCCGGAGCCCACAAGCGCCTGAACGCCCTGGGCCAGCTTCTGGACCTGGGAGAGGCGGCGCCCAAGATCCTGGGGATGCTGGCCCGGCAATTGCGTATGCTGACCTCCTTCAAAGAAGGGGGCCCAGTGGCCGCCGCCTACCAGAGACGCCTCAACCTGCAGCCGCGCACCCTGAAAAACCTGGCGCAGCAAGCCCCCCGCTTTTCGGAAGCAGCCTTGCGCTCCCACCTTTCCCTGCTGCACCAGGTCGACTGGAAGCTGAAGACCAGCGCCGGCTCGCCGCGGCTGTGGCTGGAGTGGGCCCTGTTGAAGATGGGGCCGGGGTGAGCACAGGTCGAGGGGAGGTCCGGGGGCCACAGGCGAGACGCCTGGCCTACCCTTGGGGCGCCCGGAACCTTATCCGGGGTTTCCTGGCAAACCTCCAAAAAATCGGGGAATAATTCGTGAACCGCAAGAAACTGCTACGGCGTCTGGCCCAGGGGAACTTGCAGAACGTCATTTTCGCCGACTTCGTCAACTTGGTGGAAGTCTTTGGGTTTAAACTCCTGCGCACCAGCGGCAGCCACCACATCTTTGGTCACCCGGGCATCCCGCAACTGGTCAACCTCCAGGATGTCGGGGGTCGGGCCAATCCTTACTAAATCCGTCAATTTCTTCGGCTGGTGGAAAGATATAATATTAATTTGGAGGACGGATGATGGGCGACTACCACATCAACATCTTTTACAGCGACGAAGACCGCGGCTACATCGCCGACATCCCCGATCTGGATTCCTGTTCGGCCTTTGGGCAAACCCCGGAGCAGGCCCTGGCGGAAGTGGAGCAGGCGAAAAAGGCGTGGTTGGCCGCGGCGGATCAGGCAGGCAAACCCATTCCGGCCCCCCGCTATCGCCCCGTGATTTACCAGGTTTCTCGCTAACCTAAAAACCCAGGTATATCGACTGGGTGGCTGAACCGGCGTCGGTGTGCACCTGGGTGTGCGCCGTTCACCACCAACCTTGGCTATCCCAGGCCGCCCCATAAAAGCTATTTGGTGCGCGGTGCGCGCCCGACAGCGGTTATAGGGCGGGCTGTGCCCGCCATTTTAACTAACCTTGCAGGGTCTGGACTAACCGGGTGAGGCGGGAGATCTTGCGAGCGGCGCTGCGCCAATGGAGGGCGCCCTTGCCGGCCACCCTGGCGATGGTGGGCACGGCTGTTTTCAGGGCGGTCTCCGCGGCTTCCAGATTTTTTTGAGCCGCCGCGGCGCGCACCTCCCGCACCGCGTGTTTCACCCGGGTCTTGCGGCTCTGGTTGCGCAGCCGCCGTTTTTCGTTCTGTCTGGCCCGTTTCAGGGCGGAAAGGTGTCTGGCCAAAGTCGTCCTCCGTTAATTTGCTCGGTAAAATATCCAGTCAAGGGCCGTCTTTGTCAAGATGGCGGCCTTCCAGTTGTTGCTGGAAGAAGGCCAGGAAATAGCCAACTCCGGAAACCAGGGTGATGATCAGGGCCATCCAGAGCAGGACCAGGCCCAGCCGTTGAAAGTTGATGGACAGGAAGGGGTAGTGGAAAATCAAGGCGGTTAAGGCTGCCATTTGCAGGGCGGTCTTGGCCTTGCCCCAGCGATCCGCGGCCAGGATGATGCCCTCGGCGGCGGCCATACCCCTTAACCCCGTGACCGTCAGTTCCCGGCCCACGATGAGAAAGGCCATCCAGGCCGGCACCCGGCCCAGAGGAATGAGCATGATGAGGGCCGCGGAGACCAGCAGCTTGTCCGCCAGCGGGTCCAGGAATTTGCCGAAACGGCTCACCTGGGAATGGCGCCGGGCCAGGTAGCCATCTAGAAAATCGGTGGCCCCGGCCAGCAGAAAGCAGAAGCCCCCCAGGAAGCTGGCCAGCCGTCCGGGGAACATCAAGAGAACCACCACCAACGGGATCACGGCAATGCGCGTGCCGGTGAGCAGGTTGGGGGTGCTCCAAATATCGGTCTCTGACTGATTCATCTTAAACAAGCGTGCTGGGGCGCACCTCCGGGTGCGCCCGCATATCAGGCCGGTCACCAAGGTGCGGCTCTACAACCAGGTTGTCTCCGGTTAGCAAAGGGGCCTCAGGACTTGCGAGCCTTTTCCCAATCCTCCAGGAACTTTTTCAACCCCGCATCCGTCAAGGGGTGTTTCATCAGCTGCAGCAGCACCCCGTAAGGGATGGTGGCGATATCGGCGCCTGCCAGGGCGCCTTCCAGCACGTGCAGAGGATGGCGCACCGAGGCCACTATGATCTCGGTGTCGAAGCCGTAATTTTCGAAGATAGTGACGGTCTGCTCGACGATTTCCATGCCCCGGTGCCCGATGTCATCCAGGCGGCCGATGAAGGGACTGACATAGGCGGCGCCCGCCTTGGCGGCCAGCATGGCCTGGAGGGACTGGAAGATCAGGGTGACGTTGACCCTGATGCCCTCCGCCGCCAGGAGGCGGGTGGCCTTGAGGCCGTCGGGGGTCATGGGGATCTTCACCGCCACCCATTGGTGAATCTTGGCCAGGTGACGGGCTTGCTGGAGCATGCCCGCTTCATCGGTGGCCGTCACTTCGGCGCTCACCGGCCCCTGGACCAATTCGCAAATTTGGCTGATAAGTTTTTCAAACTGCTTATCGGTTTTGATCCCGGCCTTGGCGCATAGGCTGGGGTTGGTGGTCACCCCGTCCACCAGCCCCAGGGCGTGGGCCTCACGAATCTCTTCCAAGTTGGCGGTGTCGATGAAGAATTTCATAATGACCTCTTAACATATCATAAAAATTAATCGCTGCCACTACGTTGGAAACGCTTTAAACAGCCTTCGGAACAGAAAAAATAGACCTTACCGTCCTTTTCCGCCCTTAATGCCTCTTTGCGGGGAATGAAGGTATGGCAGATCGGGTCCTGGACCAGCACGTCCGGCTCCCCTCCCTTGGTCAGCGGCCGGGGCTCCTGGGGCCACAGGCCCAGGGATTGGGCCACCTTGCGGACCCCCCAGTAAACCACATAGCCCAGGATAAACAGAATTATTAGACGGGGCATGATCTCCTATCCTCAGATGACATGGGTTTTACCGCCTGCCGCACCGCAGGCGAAAGCTCCGCCAGGAGCTGGGCGGCGCTCTTCTTGAGCCCCGGGTGCCAGGCGTCCGGGGCGATCTCGGCGAGGGGCACTAAAACAAAGGCCCGCCGGTGCATCTCCGGATGGGGCAGGACCAGCTCCGGGGTGCAGGCGACCTCGCCGTCGTACAGCAGCAGGTCCAGGTCGATCAGCCGCGGCCCCCAGCGCTCTTTGCGGACCCGGCCCAGAGCGGCTTCCAGCCGGCCCAGGACCCGCAGGAGCTCCTCTGCGGTCAGGCGGGTGCGCACCTGGGCCACGGCGTTTACGTACCAGGGCTGATTCGCCGGCCCCAGGGGCGGGTTTAGATAAAAGCCGGAGACCCGGACCAGCTCCACCTCGTCCAGGGCGGCCAGCCCCGTCAGAGCCCGGCGCACCTGGGCCGCGGGATCCCCCAGATTGGACCCCAGGCCGATAAAGGCGATGACCGGCTTGGTCTCGGTGATGGCGGCAAATCCCAGGGACATAAGATGACCGCCTTATTTATTAGACCAAAATCTGAAAGATGACAAGAGGAGCGCCCTGCGATTAACGGCCTTCCGGCTGTTTCTTAAAAGACGCCAGCAGCGGCGAAAGGCCGGCGGCGATTTTTTGGGCCACCATCTCGGAACCCGTGGCAGTGAAATGAACCGCATCGGACATGTATTCCTTTTCCTGGGGGATTTCCCGGGCCAGGTCCACCACCAGCACCTGGTTTTGGGCCCCGACCTCCCGGATGGCCTGGTTGAAACGGTCGAAGGCACCCTTGTATTCCCGGTAACTTATGCCGTTCTGCTCCTCCAGATGTTGGAATTGTGTGCGGATCAACGGGTCGGGGGCGTCCTTCATACGGCTGGGCATGGTCATCAGCACCGGGGTTATCCCCCGGGCCCGGCAGATATTGGTGAAGGTCCGGAGGTTGCGGGTGAATTCCCGCACCAGGAAATCCTGGTCCACCTCGATTTTTCGGCCTCTGATCTGTCGAAATTCATCCTGGCCGGCGTTCTCAAAATTTTGCCTCAAGCGATTCCAGGCGCCATAGAGATGGGGGATTAACAGGTCTCGGGCCAACCAAAAGGTCTCCCGCATATTCTTGCCCACCAGCGCCCAGCCGGGTTTTTGCTCCAGGATGGGCCCCCTCGGCGAGTTTTCCTTCCAGTAGCCATGTTCATAGAGCAGGACGCCCAGGTCGTTGATGTTGTGCATCATTACCACCAGGTCGGGCTGAAGATTTACTACCTTGTTCAAGAGGATGTTGAGGGAATGCAAGGAATCATTGCCGCTCCTGGCGCCATTGTAGGAATTCACCTTCAGGCCGGTGCTCTCCTCCAGCAAGCGGCCGACCAGGTAAGGGAAACGGTTATCTTCAGGGTTATAGAGGCATTCGGTGGTGGACCCTCCCAAAAAGACCAGGGTCAGATCCGGGTGCTCATGAACCTTGGCAGGCATGATGAAGCCGTTTTCATCCACCCGCACGATAAATTTCCCTTGCGCCGGGTTGTCAGACTTGGATAGGTCCGCAGGGCTGGGGGACAGCACCTCGGCGTAGCCCGGCTCAAATTCCCTCAATTTGATGAATCGTTTCACCCCCAGGGGATGGCGCACGAAATGATAGGTCACCAGGTCCCGGTGGGCCAGGATCTTTTCGGCCGCCAGGGTGAGGCCGCAGATGACTACAAAAACCAGGAGACAGATGACTTTTTTCGGATGGCGCTCCAGCCAGGTCTTCCTGAACAGGTCTCGGCTCATGGGATCTGGATAATATCTTTTAAGATGCTAAAGGCGCGTCTCAGGCGCCATTATTGGTGGGAAACCACGCACCTGCAAGACGGCGGCCCGGGCGCCGGCTCCAAAGTCTCGCAGCTTTCTCCCCTTAACCGATCTTCTTAAGTCGCGCCAGGGCTTCTTCGAGACGCTCCTTGGGCACGGTCAGGGCCAGGCGCACGTAGCCCTCGCCGGGGGCGCCCAGGCCGTGGCCCGGGATGGTGACGATGCCGGCCTGCTCCAGCAGGTGGGTGGTGAAGCCCATTGAGGTCAGGCCCGGTGGCGTCGGCAGCCAGACGTAGAAGGTGGCCTTGGGGGGCGAAAGCTCGTAGCCCAGCTTTTGCAGGCCTCCCACCAGGAGGTCCCGACGCTCCTGGAGGATGGCGCAGTTCTCCCGGACGCAGCTCTGGTCCGAATCCAGGGCGGCGATGCCCGCCAACTGAATGGCGTCGAAGGCCCCGGAGTCGATGTTGCTCTTGATCTTGCCCAGGGCCGCCAGCACCGCGGCCGAGCCCACCGCCATGCCCAGGCGCCAGCCGGTCATGTTATAGGTCTTGGAGAGGGAATGGAACTCGATGCCCACCTCCTTGGCCCCGGGCGCCTCCAAAAAACTGGGGGGCTTAAAACCGTCGAAGGCGAGCTCGGTGTAGGCCGCATCATGCACCGCAATGATCTGATGCTCCCGGCAGAAGGCCGCCACCCTGGCAAAGAAATCCCGGTCCGCGACCGCGGCCGTGGGATTGTTGGGGTAGTTGAAGAACAACGCCTTGGCGTTTCGGGCCACCAGGGGCGGGATGGCTTCCAGGTCCGGCAGGAAGCCGGTTTCCCGGGTCAGGGGCAGGAACTGGCACTCCGCCCCGGCGAACAGGGTGCCCATCCGGTATACCGGATAACCCGGGGTGGTCATCAGGTTGAGGTCTCCGGGATCGTTGATCCCCAAGGGTAAATGGGCAATCCCCTCTTTGGAGCCGATGAGGGTAAGGACTTCGCTCTCCGGGTCCAGGTCCACCCCGAACCGTTTGCTGTACCAGCGAGCCACCGCCTCCCGGAAGAGATTCATGCCGGAATAGGCCGGGTAGCGGTGGGTGGCGGGGTCCTGTGCCGCCTCCCTCAGCCTTTCCACGATGAAGCGCGGGGTGGGAAGGTCCGGATCGCCCACCCCCAGGTCAATGATGTCCACGCCCCGGGCCTTGACCTCGGCCTTCTTGTCGTCAATGGCCTTGAAGAGATAAGGTGGAATAAGGTTCAGCCGGGCCGCCGGTTTGAAAAAAGCGGTCATCTACTCCACCTTTACAAAAGATCCTGCCACCAGGCGGTTGCGCAAGGCGCCGATACCTTCCAGCTTCACCTCCACCACGTCGCCGGGCTGCATGGGGCCGATGCCCACAGGGGTGCCGGTGGCGATGACGTCGCCCGGCAGCAGGGTCATGATCCCGGAGATGAAGGAGACCAGAGCGGCCACCCCGAAGACCATGTCGCGGGTGTTCCCGTGCTGGCGGCGCTCCCCATTGAGAAAGGTTTCCACCGTCAGGTTGCCCGGGTCGGCGATCTCTGTTTCGATCCAGGGCCCCAGGGGGGAGAAGGTATCGAAGCTCTTGGAGCGGGTGAACTGGCCGTCTTTCTTTTGCAAATCCCGGGCGGTGACATCGTTGATGCAGGTATAACCCAGCACGTAATCCCGGAAGTCCTCCTCCCGGACGTGGTGGGCGGTCTTGCCGATGACTACCGCCAGCTCCGCCTCGTAATCCACCCGGCGGCTCATCTCGGGATAGACGATGTCCTCGTCCGGCCCGATCACTGAAGTGCTGGGCTTCATAAACAGCAAAGGTTCGACGGGAAGGGGATGGCCGAACTCCGCGGCGTGGTCCCGGTAATTCAAGCCGATGGCCATGATTTTGCTGGGTTCGCAGGGGGCCAGCAGGGTAACCTCCGGCAGGGAGAGCAGCTCCCCGGTGGTCTTAGTCCAACCGTCACCATAGGGGGCGCCCCACAAGACCGAAATCTTTTCGCCTTCAATGATGCCGTAACCCGTCCGGCCCCTCAACTCAAAACGTACGATGCGCATGTTATTTATACCCCGTAAACATTATTTATTAATGAAGCGGAAGAGAGATTAAATTCTCCGGATTAAGGGGGTGCCCCTGGTGGGGCGGGCCTCCGTGCCCGCCAGTTATGGCAGGCAGGGACGCCTGCCCCACGGGACGAGCGCCCCACCGGGTGGGGGAGAGGGGATAAACAGGCAACTTCATAATGCCCCCATTACTAATTTTCGCCAAACATTAGAAGCTATTGCAAAACCTGATTTCACTGTCATCCTGAACGAAGTGAAGGATCTCAACTCACTAAAAATACGAGATTCTTCGCTTCGCTCAGAATGACATTTTTGGGCAGGCCGAGGTTTTCCAATAGCTTCTCAGCAAGGACATCTGTTGATGGTTTTTTCTATATACTAAAGTAGTTATCCACTTCTTATAACAATTATCCATTAACTTAATCACTCAAGTTTCGCACCCCTGAATTCAGTATACAGGCGGGACGCCTAGGCTACCTGTACTTGCTAGCCTAGGCCTCTGGCCTGCATAGTCAGTCATTAACGGAAGCATGAAAGGGGTTCCATCTTTTTCCCCTCTCCCTCTATGGGGCAGAGGGCAAGGGTGAGGGGGAATTTAATCTCTTGTCCCCTCTCATTAATACTTGATGCGAAACTTGAGTTAATCATTTCAACCCCAAGACGTCTTGCATGTCGTAGCAGGCCGGCGGCTGGGCCACCACCCATTGGGCGGCCCTGAGCGCCCCCCGGGCGAAGTTGTCCCGGCTATGGGCCCGGTGGGTGATCTCCAACCTCTCACCGATGCCCCCGAAGAGCACGGTGTGTTCCCCGACAATATCCCCGGCCCGCACCGTCTGGATGCCGATCTCCTCCTGGCGGCGTTCGCCGATGATGCCCCGGCGGGCATAGACCCCGACCTTCTCCAGGTCCCGCCCCAGGGCGTGGGCGATGACCTGGGCCAGCTTCAGCGCGGTGCCGCTGGGCGCGTCCTTTTTCAGGCGGTGGTGGGCCTCGACGATCTCGACGTCGTAGCCCGCCGCCAGCACCCGGGCAACGTCGGCCACCACCTTGAACATCAGGTTCACCCCGACGCTCATGTTGGGGGCGAACACCAGGCGGGTCCGGGCCCCCAGGGCGTGGATCTCGGCGATCTGGGCCGGGGAAAACCCGGTGGTTCCCAGGACCATGGCCTTGCCGGCGGCCGCCACCTCCCGCAGATGGTGGAGCGACGGCTCGGGGTGGGTGAACTCGATGACCACCTCCCCCTGCCTCAGGACTTCTGCCAGGGAGCCGGCCACCTTGAGACCCTTGGCCGGCAAGCCCACCACCTCGCCGACGTCTTTGCCCACCGCGGCGTTATCCGGCTGCTCGCAGGCGCCGGCCAGGGTGATCCCCGCCGCCGCCTCCATCAGGTGAATAATCCGGCCGCCCATGCGCCCCGCCGCGCCGGAAACGATGGCCTTGATCATGTAAACCTCCGTGTTGTTGAGGGAGGGGGCCAGGGGCCGATGGCCCCTGCCC
>JBKQKO010000119.1:0-20613 GCA_052147455.1 Desulfobaccales bacterium
GCAGGCGTCCCGCCTGCCCTCCTTTATGAACTTTCCAAGGTAAATCCTTTTTCGTGGCATAGCCTCAGGCAGGCCTGCACCACCTTGTCATCATAGAGCACGCCTCGATTCTTGGAAATTTCTTCCAGGGCCGCGCTCAATTCCAGGGCTGGCCGGTAAGGCTGCTGGGAGCTCATGGCAGCCACCACCTCGGCCACCTCCAAGATCCTGGCCTCCAATATAATCATGGGTTTCTTAAGCCCCAGGGGATACCCCAAACCGTTAACCCTTTCATGGTGCTGGAAGATCATTTCGGAGAGGGGCCTGGGAAATTGGACGGTATTCAAGATCTCAAAAAATGCCTGACAATGAACCTTAATCAGGCTCATTTCGCTGGCGGTCAGTGCTCCCGGTTTGGTCAGACTGTCGGCGGGAACCCCCATCTTGCTGATATCGTGGACGAAGGCGGCCAGGCGCAGGACCTCGATTCGTTCTTCCGGGAGCCCCATTTCCCTCGCGATGGCGCAGGCCAGGTCGCCGACGCGATTCTGGCGCCCCGCGGTATATGGATCTCTCTGTTCCTGGATGGAGGCCAGGGCCCCCACCGTGTTCTCAATGAGGTTTTTGAGCCTGGCCAGGCTATGTTGAAGTTGCCGCAGAATCTCCTTTTCTTTCTGAATCCGCCAAATCTTAGCCTTCAATTCCCCCAGGGGGAAGGGCTTGGCAATGAAGTCGCTGGCCCCGGCATTAATGATGTCATGGTAGGAATATTCCTGGGCATAACCGGTCATGATAATGAAGGGCACCTGGGGATAAGTCTGGCGAGCCACTTGCATCAACTCCACCCCATCCATGCCATTCATTCTAATGTCGCTGACCACCAGATCGATCCGCTCCTGAGCCAGGAGTTCCATGGCTTCGGGTCCATTGGCGGCGCCCTTGCTGGCACAGCGGATTAGCTCCAGATAGTTCAGGAGAACGCTGCGGCACTGGTCATCGTCATCGACAACCAGGATGGACGGCAGGATATCCAGGTAGGTGGCGGCCACATCCGGGTTGGGGGTATAAAGCAACTCCATCCCAGGGTTCGGGGACGATAACCCTTCGACCAAGTCTCGCATCCGTGTCTCCTTTGGTTGGCGGGCGGTGAGCTGCCGCCCGCGGTAATCGCGTAGTGTTTCAGGAAAACCTTCAAAAAAGAAATCGCTTTTATTCCCTCCCCCTTGAGGGGGCGACAGTGGGGGTGCTTATTTTTTTGCTATCCTAAAAGGTTATCAACTCTCCAACCCCCTCTCAGGGAGGGGGAGTTTTTAGGGCCAAGAGATAATAAACCAATTCCCGAAACCCGATACTAGCGCCGCAAAGGTTTTGCTCAGGTATTAATCCAAGGATCATGCCAAGGTGCGCCAGGAAAAGATATCCTTAAATTACCGATGGTTAGCTTATAGGGGGCGCGAACCGAAACCGCGGCAAAGTATGGGTATGAGCGAGATGCTCTTGGGGAATGAAAAAAATTCTTGGAAGATAAGAATAGCCGGGCACGTCCGCGGCGGCCGGCTGGTGACCGCCGGCTCTCCGGAGGAACTGGCCGGCCACCCCGAGTCGCACACCGGCCGGTTTCTGCGGAACCTGTTGCCTGGAACCTCTGAGGGTTTGGTTTCCAACAAATAGACAGGTGATCCTAGAAAGCGGGTCTGCAGCTGTCTTGAAGCGTCCTGAGGCGATTGGAGATATATGATTTGCCTATCAAAACCAATGTATGCGGAGAGTAAACAGGTGAAACCTATCAGATAGTAACACTGGGGGACGGCTCCCAAGGCCTTGCAACAATACCACAGTCCGCCACCTAAAGGGCCGCCCAGGTGCTCAAGGACTAGCAGGACAGGGAGACGGCGCCCGGTGGGGCTCTTTGAGTCCTAAGTCCATCATCAAGGCCGGGAGCTCGGGGCTCCGGCTCAAAATCCGTCGTTGAAAAGGGCTCCAGAGCAATTTGAGAAGATCGATTTTCTTCATATGCCGGCTGAACAATCGCAGGAGCTTATAGGTGCGGATGGGACGCTTGAAAATTCGATGGGCAAAAAGCAAGGCGTAGCCTTTCATGCGGACCCGGTTTACCGTAGCGCTGGGCAGGGCGGTGGGGTCGATGTCCGAGCACTTGAACCATTTGTGCCAATCGCGCTCGTCGTCAATGATCCCGCGGTTGATGTACTCTTGCCATAAGGGGGTGCCCCGGTAGGCACATAATCTATTGAAACCAAAGGTGTCCAGCTTCAGCCGGGCGGCAAAACGGAAGCTGGCCAGGATATTCTTCTCGGTTTCCCCCGGAGAGCTGATGACAAAAAAGCCGTGCACCCTGGCGATGCCATGCCGCTTAGCTTCACTGACCGCGTGCTCCACCTGCTTCAGGGTCTGCTTCTTATGCAGCCGGTCAAGTACCTTTTGCGTGCCCGCCTCCACCCCAAAGGCCAGGAAATTACAGTTGGCCTTTTTCATCAGCGGCAGTTGATCCACCGCCACCGCATCCACCCGCCCTTCGCAGCCCCAGTGGAACTTGAGCTGGCGAGCCATGATGCCCCCACAGATTTCGCCGATGCGTTTCCGGTTAAGGAGAAAATGATCATCGGTCAGGTAAATGGAACGATAGCCCATATCGTCCAGTTGCTGCATTTCTCCCAAGACGTGTTCCGCGGATCGGTAGCGCCATTTGCCTTGCGACAGAGACGGGATATCGCAGTAGATGCAGGAATAGGGGCAGCCCCGGGAGGTTTGCATAGTGCAGAATTTATCCAGGGAGAGGACCGCGGGGGCATCCAGGGGTAAGGATTCGATGTAGTCGATGGGCAGGCTGGTACGGTCGGGGTAAGGGAACAGGTTCAGGTCCCGCAAGAGTGGACGTGGGACATTGCTAACAATCTCTCCGGCATCACGCCAGACCAGACCGGCCACGGTGCCTGGGTCGTCGAAATGGTCCAGGTAATCCGGCAGGAGTTCTTCGCCCTCTCCCACCGCCACGCAGTCCAGGTCAGGGCAGTCCTTGAGGATGTGGTCGGCATTCATGGTGACGAAGGCGCCGCCGGCGATGAGGGGGATTTTCGGAGCGGCGGATTTAAGCCGTCTGGCCAGGTTTTTGAGCGCCGGGTAGGTGGTGGTCGAGAGGCAGGAGAGGGCAACAACGTCGGGGCGCTCCTCCGCTACAGCCTGGGTGAGTTGCTCCGCCTGCATCTGCGGGTGACAGGTGTCGAATAGCCGGACCTGGTGTCCATGTTGGCGCAGCACCGGAGCCAGGGTCTGGATTCCCAGGGGAGGAAAGGCCATCACTCTGATGCGGCCATCGTCAGACCTGGATCTGTTCAGCTCCTCGGGGAGTAGTTGGCAAAAATTTCCATCCCGGACGTACACCATAAAGACGTGCATCGAACCATCCCTTGCTGCCGCGGTATTTGCGAAAGTACCCCACTCATGAGGAGCATGATATCACAAAACTTCCCCGAAACCTCTCTCCGCCGTTTTTAGACGCCATAGAAGATCATCACAGAGCTGATTTACAGTCTAAGAACCCGAATAGCACCGACTGATAATGATAAGAAACGAAAAGCGAGGAGAGATAAACCCTATTATCTGGTGGAGCGGATATTTTGCTATACTGAGAGATAAGTCAAGATAGCGGATATCTTGCCATTATCTGCAATAAAAGCCAGCCCCGCCCTAAGGGCAGATCAATCCAAGGTCGTTCCCCGGTCGATGGCCTCATAAGTGATCCTGGCCAGGGCCTCCAATTCCGCGGGGGAGATGCTCAGGGGCGGCATCAGGACGATGACGTCCCCCAGTGGCCGCAGGATGGCCCCCAGGCGGCGCGCCGCCAGGATTACCCGATGGCCGGCTCGTTGGGCCGGCGGCCAGGGTTCCCGGGAGCCCCGGTCCCGCACCAGTTCGATCCCCACCATCAGCCCCCGCTGGCGGATATCGCCCACGTGGGGGTGGCCGGCCATCCCCGCCAGGAGCCGGGTGAGCAGCTCAATCTTCGGGACCAGGGCCTCAATCAGCCGCTCTTTTTCGAAGATATCCAGGCTGGCCAGCCCCACCGCCGCGGCCAGGGGGTTGCCGGTATAGGTGTGGCCGTGGAAAAAAGTTTTGAATTCCTGGTATTCCCCCAGAAAGGCTTGATAAATCTCATCGCTGGCCAGGGTGGCGGCCAGGGGCAGGTAGCCCCCGGTAATGCCCTTGGCCAGGCACATGAGGTCCGGACTCACCTGCTCGTGCTGGCAGGCGAACATCCTGCCGGTGCGGCCGAAGCCCACCGCCACTTCGTCGGCGATCAGGAGCACCCGGTGGCGCCGGGTCACCTCCCGCACCCTGGCCAGGTAACCCGGGGGTTGCGGGATCATGCCCGCCGCCCCCTGCATTACCGGCTCCAGGATAACCGCGGCCAGCTCCCGGTGATGCCTGGCCACCTGGGCTTCCAGGGCCTCCAGGCACTGCTCCCGGCAGTCCTCCCGGTGGCGGCAGCGGTAGCAGTAAGGGGCAGGGGCCTCCAGGGTGTCGAACAGCAGGGGGTGGTAAATTTCGTGGAACAGGGGGATGCCCCCCACCGCCACCGCTCCCAGGGTGTCGCCGTGGTAGCCGTCGCTCAACTTCAAGAACCGCCGCTTCTCCCGGTCCCCCCGGTTTTGCCAGTACTGGAAAGCCAGCTTCAGGGCCACCTCCACCGCGGTGGAGCCGTCGTCGGAGAAAAAGACCCGGGTGAGGCCGTCCGGAGTTAGGTGGGCCAGGCGCCGGGCCAGGAGGATGGCCGGGGGATGGGCCAGTCCCAGGAGGGTACTGTGGGCCACCTGCTCCAGTTGGCTGCTCAAGGCCTGGTCCAACTCCGGGCGCCGGTGGCCGTGGAGGTTGGCCCAGAGGGAGGAGACCCCGTCCAGGTAGTGGTTGCCTTCCTGATCGAAGAGATAGCTGCCTTCTCCCCGGGTGATGATCAGGAGTTCTTCCTCCCGGAAGCCCTTCATCTGGGTGAAGGGATGCCAGAGGTGCTCCCGGTCCCAGCGCACCAGGGTGTCGCGGTCGTAAGTCATAGTGAGATGCCGGGAAAAGGCAAAAGGAAAAAGTGAAAAGGCAAAACTTTTACCTTTTGCCTTTTAACTTGCCTGGTTCGCCGCCCTCCGCCACTGCGGCGCCGTATTGCTGGCGCAGGAAGTCCCGATAGGCCCGGGAGCGCACCCGCTCCAGCCAGCCAGCCTGGGTCAGGTACCAGCTCACCGTATCCCGGAGACCCTGCTCCAGGGTGACCTGGGGGCGCCAGCCCAGTTGAGCCTCGATTTTCCCGGTGTCCAGGGCATAGCGCCAATCATGGCCGGGGCGATCCGTGACAAAGGTGATCAGGCGTTCCAGGTCCCCCAGTTCCGGGCGCAACTCAGAGAGCACCCGCAGCAGCAGGCGCACTATCTCCAGGTTGGGCTTCTCCTGGCCCCCGGCGATATTGTAAGTCTCCCCCGGGGCGCCCTGCTCCAACACCAGCAGCAGGGCCTGGCAATGGTCCTCCACGAAGAGCCAGTCCCGGATGTTGTCCCCCCGGCCGTAGATGGGGATGGGCTTCCCCTCCAGGGCCTGGCTCAGGCAAAAAGGGATGAGCTTCTCCGGAAACTGGTAGGGGCCGTAATTATTGGTACAATTGGTGATGAGCACCGGCAGTCCGTAGGTATGGAAGTAGGAGCGGGCCAGGAAATCGGCCCCCGCCTTGGAGGCCGCATACGGACTGCGGGGGGCATAGGAGGAGGCTTCGGTTGCCGGGGGCTCATGTGGGCCCAGGGAGCCGTATACTTCATCGGTGCTGATTTGCAAAAACCGGGGCCCGGACTCGGCCGCCGGCCCTTGCCAATGCTCCCGGGCCGCGTCCAACAGGTTGTAGGTTCCCAGGACATTGGTGCGCACGAAGACCCCGGGGTCCAGAATGGAACGGTCCACGTGGGTTTCTGCGGCGAAATGCACCACCCGGGTGATGGGGTGCCGGGCGAACAGCCCGGCCACCAGGCCCTGGTCGGCCACGTCCCCTTTCACAAAAGTGAGGTGCGGGTCCCCCGCAAGGCCATCCAGGTTCTCCAGATTGCCGGCGTAAGTCAGGAGATCCAGGTTGATGAGGCGCCAGTCCGGGCGGTGCTTCCGGAGAAAATGGATGAAATTGGCGCCGATGAATCCCGCTCCGCCGGTTACCAGAACCACGCTCATAGCTGCTCCCCGAAGATCTCCCAGAACTCCCGGAAGGCCGTCTGCCAGTGAGGCATCTGGTCCAGGCCCTGGAGTTCCAGGAGGCGGTTGGCCAGCACTGAATTGGCCGGGCGTCGGGCCGGGCGAGGATATTCGGCAGTGCTGCAGGGAGCCACAGCCACCCGGAGGCCGGCGGTCTTGAAAATCAGGCGGGCAAACTCGTACCAGCTGGTCTCTCCCTGGCAGGTGGCGTGATAAGTGCCGAAGGCCTCGGTTTGGGCCAGGGCCAGGAGTTGCGGGGCCAGGGCCAGGGTGCTGGTGGGGCTGCCCTGCTGGTCATTCACTACTCTTACCTCCTGTCCCGGCGGCAAATTCCTGCCTTTCCCCAGGATGGCGGTGACGAAGTTGGGTCCCGGCAGGCCGTAAAGCCAGGCGGTACGAACGATGAAATGATCGGGGCACTGCTGCCGCACCAATTCCTCCCCCAGGAGCTTGCTCCGGCCATAGACCGACAGGGGGCCGGGTGCGTCCCATTCCAGGTAGGGGCGGTCCTTGGCCCCGTCGAAGACATAGTCGCTGGAGAGGTGAATCAATTTGCACCCCAATTGCCGGCAGGCTACCGCCAGGTTGCGCGGCCCCAGGCCGTTGACCTTCAAGGCCAGGTCGGCATCCTGCTCCAGGTCGTCCACCCGGGTGGCCGCGGCGGCGTTCACCACCACTTCCGGCCGGTGCCGGGACAACTGCTGCCGGATTGCCCGGGGATCGGTGATATCCATGTGCTCCAAATCGGCGCCCACCGCCTCCCAGTTCCTGGCGGCCGCCTCCCGGAGCAATGACTGTCCCAACTGGCCGGCCGCGCCGGCGATCAATAATTTCATAAAAATGGTTTTCGGTTTTAGGAATTTTCGTAAAGGCATACCTGCCCGCAGGTTTACCTCACTCCAGGCGGAAAGGTGAGTCGGGGGCGTTCTCAAAGCGGATCTCATCCACCGGCTCCCGGCGGCCCGATCCCCGGTAGAGGCGGTTGGCGAAGTTGCACACCAGGCCCGGCAGATCGCTGAGATTCCGATAGCCGTGCACCACCCCCGGCGGGATGATGATGAGGCCCGGGCAATTCTCCCCCAGGACGAATTCCTGGCGCAAGCCGAAAGCGGGGCTCTCCGGCCGCTGGTCCCACAGGGTGACCCGAAACTCCCCCGGACCGGGGAAACAGAAGAGGTCGGTCTGCTGGTGGTGGGCATGGGGACCCCGTCCCACCCCGGGATGGGTCACGGAGATATAGGCCATCATCGGGAGATGCTCCGGAGAGAGCTCATCCTGGCGAAAGATTTCCGCCAGCCAGCCCCGCTGATCCTGGTGAATCTGCAGCGGCCGGCAGACCACCCCGGGGATCAGGGACTCGAATCCTTTTACGGCGTCGTTATTCACCGGCCACCTTTACCATCTCCCTGAACCGAGCCAGCGACCCGGAACAGAAAATGATCCGGAAGGAGGTTCTTTCGGACTCCATTTGCCTAAATATACAGCCACTGTCAACTTTTTGAAACTTTTTTAGATATGCTGCACCTTAATCTACTAGCAGACCACGATTTTGGCGCAACTGCGGAACCCAGTCCTGAGATCTATTCCGAAAAATAGCGAGGGGGAGTAAGCCGCGCCCTTTGCCCCGCCAGACGATCGCCGGCGGCTAGTGTGATGCTGCATAATTGCTAGGACATTTCCAACTACGGTTTTTTAACCCCCCTTTGAAAAAGGGGGGCAGGGGGGATTTAAAATAACCTCCTGAAATCCCCTTAAATCCCCCTTTTCCCAAGGGGGACTTTAATGCCCTTGGAACTTAGGTTTTCACTTGATTTAATCCATACTATTTACGAAGCACCACACTAGAGGCCCTGGATAAAATTGAAAATGGTCACGACCAGGGGGTTGAGGTAGGGACCGACGATGCCGTGGGGGCTGAGGCGCTCCAGCAGCGCCAGGGTCAGGATGAGGAAGGGCCCTGCCTGCCAAAAGATGCGCCGGAGGGTGGCATATTCAGGCGGAATCATTTCCTGCACCAGGACCCCGGCGGCCAGCGGCGGCAGGATGATCAGGTTATAGACGGCCGTGGTGACATTGACCCCGACCACCATCAAGAAGACTCGGGGGTTCGCCTCAAATCCTTTCATAAGCGTTACGATGCTGCCCGCGATGCTCGCCAGGAGCAAGTTGGCGGCGGGACCGGCCAAGCGGGCGACCACCATGTATAAACGCGGGCGCGCAAATTTGCTGCGATCAAACTCCATGGGCCGGGGCCACCCGAAGCCGGCTACCAGGTAACAGAGCGTTCCCAAAATATCCAGGTGTAGAAAAGCATTAAAATGGAAGCGGTCTTTGGCCCCTACCCGGCTATCTCCCAAAAAAGTGCCGGCAAAAGCCTGGGCCTCGGCATTAATCATTATTGTCAGAAGCACCGACACTACAAAAGCCGTTGCGGAACCTGCGGATAAATTCTGGGGATCGAGAATAAACGGCACTGGCCAAGCAGTATCAAGAGCCATGGATAAGTTTCATCCTCTTAGAACATGAAGGAGGCAGGGATGCTTCCCTGCCTCCTCAGTTTAGCAGATTGCGGGGTAAAGCCAAACCCTGACGAGTTAGACCATCCCGTGATTACCTCTTATCTCTCGTGCTCCAAAAGAGGCCGCTTGGTGCCGCGGGCGACGATGACCGCGATAATCAACACACAGGCGGAGAGGACGAAGGCCCAGGTCAGGGAGCCGGTCCAGTCTTTGATGGAGCCAGCCAATCTGGGCATAAAGGCACCGAGACCCCAACCGAGGAAAACTATCCCATAGTTCATGCCCAGGTTCTTGGGCCCGAAGAAGTCCGCGGTGAAGGAGGGCATGAGGGCCAGGCCGCCGCCGTACTGCCAGTAAGCGATGCCCACTGCGAGGAACAGCAGGAAGACGCTGTGGCTGGCAATAATAACGGGGAGTAAGAACAGACAGCCGGCCGAGACCAGGCAGTTTACGGTGTAAGCATTGTTCCGGCCGATCTTATCGGAGTAGAGGCCCGTGCCCACCCGGCCGCAGGCATTGACCAGACCGCCGAAAGAAACCAGAAGCCAGGCATTGGCGGCGAAGAAGGGAATCGCCTTGGCCGTGGTGCTCAGGAGGCCGGCGGCGTTGCCGATGATTAAGAGGCCTGATTGGGTGGTGCCGATAAACATCAGGATCAGGGCATAACACTGCCAGGTTTTCAACATTTCGCTGGGAGCCCAATCCACCAGGGTGCCGGCGGCCTTGGCGGGTGCGGCTCCTGCTTTCACCACTAGCCCCGGCGGCACATAACCGGGTTCCGGCCAGGCCAGCAGGCTACCGGCGATGATGACCACCGCTGCAAAGAAGATGCCCAGGAACACGAAACTGTAGGTAACGCCTCCGGACTTAATTAGATGGGAGGCCAACGGGCCGATGTATAAGGCCGCGCCGCCGTAGCCGCCCACCACCAGGCCGGCGATGAGGCCGCGTTTATGAGGGCCGAACCATTTCAGGGCTGCCGGGGTGGGCGCCGCGTAGCCGATGCCCATACCGATGCCGCCCAAGATGCCGAAGCCGAAGATCAAGCCGCCATAACTCTTCATGACGCCGGCAATGATACAACCCAGGGCCAGAAACAGGCCGCCGGTGATGGCGCCCACTTTGGGACCGAATTTATCCTGGATGCGGCCTCCAGGAATCATCAACAAGGCAAAGACGATGATGCATAATGAATAAGGATCGGCAGCCTGTGCATTGGTGAGATAAGGCCATCCGGCATTGAGGCCTTCGGTAACCCTCTGCCCCGCCTCTGCCAATTTAACGTTGACCAGGGCCCCGCTCCAAACGCTCCAAGCATATAAGATCCCCAAACACAAGTTGACTGCGGTGCCGGCGAAGACAACAATCCACGCCTTTCCTGGAACTTTATCTGCCATTTGCTCCCTCCTGAAATAATGACTTAGAAAAATGCCTGTCGCTCAAAAATCAATGAATAGCGCTTTGTTTTCCTGCGAGTTAGACGTACCACCTCCTTTTTCGCAAATTCTATCGGGTTTATTTGTGCAAAGGTCCTGCCAAAGCCAGGATAGCCGGGAAATAATTCCCCCGTCAATTTAACTGGCTTGAATAATTAAGTAAATTATATTTTTCTCCAAGCTGGCCACCCCGGGCGCCGGGCAGGGTCCGCGGCGGCTTCGGGACTTTTTCCCCAGCCCAGGGGTGCTTCACCCCATAGGGGAGGGCGTCGGCGTCCCGCCTGGACCGAGGCTGACTGGTGCAGATTTTTATATTTAGCTGGACAAAAATTAAATTCGGAATACCGACTTGAGACCCCTGCGAAAGGTATTTTGGGTCATCCGGAGCGAAGCTAAGGATCTTGTATTTACACGTAATTACGAGATTCTTCGGCCTCTTCGCTCCCTCAGCATGACAGTTGCGGGGACTTTCACAGAGGTTTCAACTTCGCAGGATTAATGGCGGCGAAGCGGATGGGGTCCGCTCGGAGCCGCAGTTTTCCCCTTTTTAGAACTGGATCTCAAAGAGCGAGCTGATGGAATCTTCCTGGTGAATGCGCAGGATGGCCTGGGCGAAGAGGGAGGCCACCGGCCGCGGCACGATCTTCGGGCATTGCCTGGCGGCCTCGCCCAAGGGGATGGTGTCGGTGACCACCAGGCGGTTCAGGGGGGACTCCATGATCCGCTGGACCGCCGGCCCGGAGAGCACCGCGTGGGTGCAGCAGGCGTTGACGTTGAGGGCGCCTTGCTGCAGAATGACCGCGGCCGCCTCGGACAGGGTGCCGCCGGTGTCGATGATGTCGTCCATGATGACCACCTCCTTGCCCAAAACCTCGCCGATGAGGTTCATGGCCTTGGCCTTGCCCGGAGCATCCCGGCGTTTGTCGATCAATCCCAGGGAGGCATTCAGGCGTTTGGCGTAAGCCCGGGCCCGGGGCACCCCCCCGGCATCGGGGGAGACGATGGCCAGGTCATCCTGGAAATTCTCCCGGATATAAGGGATCATGATGGGGGAAGCATAGAGGTTATCCACCGGGATGTTGAAAAAGCCCTGGATCTGGCCAACGTGCAGGTCCATGGTGAGGATCCGATGGGCCCCGGCGGTGGACAGCAGATCGGCCACCAGCTTGGCGGTGATGGGTACCCGGGGATGCACCTTGCGGTCCTGGCGGGCATAGCCGAAATAGGGGATGACCGCGGTGATGCGCCGGGCCGAAGCCCGTTTCACCGCGTCGATCATGATCAGCAACTCCATCAAGTTACGGTTGGTGGGGGGACTGGTGGACTGGATGACGAAGATGTCACGGCCCCGGACATTCTCGCTGATCTCCACGCGAATCTCCCCGTCACTAAAGTTAGTGACCAGGGCCTCCCCCAGGGGCAGGGAGAGATGTTCGCAAATATTGCGGACCAACTCGGGGTTGGAGTTTCCGGTGAGGATACGGATGTTATTCTTGATCATGGCGGCGTTCATCCAAGGGCATTCTGGGATTTAGGAAGTATTTCTTCCAGAAAATTTATGTTAATTCAAAGGGCAGGGTCGAGGCAAGAGTAATTTCCGGCGGGTCGACTTTTTCCTGGAGCACCAGGATGCCGACCCCCTGGGCCGCGGCCGCAGCCAGTTCCCGGGCGTAGGCCGGATCCACCTGGGTTGCCGGGCGCATGTAGCTGGCATCCTGCCGCTGGACCACGAAGACGTTCCAGGCCTGATGGCCCTGGCGCACCAGGGCGGTCAGGTGCTCCAGGTGACGCCGGCCCCGGGAGGTGACGCCGTCGGGAAACAGGGCCACCCCGTCCTCCACCCAGGTGATGCTCTTCACTTCCAGAAACAGGAGTTCGGCTTGGGAATCCATGATGGAATAGACGAAATCGAGGCGGCTCCCCTGGGGCAGGCTGACCTCGGCCCGCACCTCCCGGGGGCGGGGCAAGCCGGGCAGGCCGCCGGCGGCCAGGGCTTCGGCCACCAGGCGGTTGGGCGCCAGGGTGTCGATGCAGGTCCAGCCGCCGGGCACCCGGGTGAAGCGCCAGGTGTAGTCAGTTTTGCGGCCCGGACGGCGGTCTTCGGTGAGCAGGATTTCTCCCCCGGGCGGGGCGCAGCCGGTAAGGGCCCCGGAGTTGGGCACATGGACCCAAACCCGGCGGCCGTCGGGCAGCTCCACCAGGGCCAGAAAACGCCGGCGGCGCTCCAGAAAGCGGGCTGGGATCAGGGGAGCAGAAAAACGCACGATTACGAAAAACCGGGAATTTTAAAAGGCATACCAGACCCGGAACCAGTTTTGCAGGTCGCTCCGGTCCCGGGCGCCTGATTCCACCTGGGTCATCATAACGAAGCTCCAACGCCCCAGATCGTATTTGAGGTCGGGCCCCAGGCCCATGGCCCGGTCGCCGAAGGGCTGGGCCACCGAGAGGTTGTTCCCGGGTTCGGGACGGTACAGGTAGGCGTTCAGACCCACCTGGAGGTTGGGCAGGAGACGGTAATCCAGGGAGGACTTCATTAACATGGAGTCGCTTTGCTTCTGGGGCTCTATCCGGCCGGGATCGCCCGCGTAGAGCACGGAGATATGTAATTGCAGGTTATAAGGGAGGGTGATGGCCGCCCCACCATTTCCGTCCAATTGCAAGCGGGAGCCCAGGTTGGAGAAGAGGGCGGCGGCATCCTTGGGCGCGGAACGGGACTGGAAGGGCGCCTCCCCCAACATCTGGGCTTCCATAGGAGTCTGGGCCGCCGCCAGGGTGAAAGGCGGATACCCGCCCGTTGCCAAGGGTTCCAGGGCCATCCCCGAGGAGGGGGCGCAAAGCAGGCCTAGCGCCAGGCTCGCCACTGCCAGCCAGATTTCCCCCCGGTTTCCCCGCATACCAGCATTCCCCCAGTATACTCTCGGGCATTCTAATATAACACTTTAGCTAGGAAATGTCAAGGGATACCCCGGGTTAAGGGAGAGTCCCGCAGAGTGCCGCCAGGATTTCCCGGCCGCCCCGGGAAAGAAGGCGGTCGGCCAGTTCCGTCCCCAAGGACCAGGCCTGGTCCTCCCGGCCGCAGGTGCGGTCCCGCAGGTAGCGCTGGCCTTCCGGATCGCTGATCAGGGCCTCCAGGGTGAGGGAGTTGCCGGCCACCCGGCCCAGGGCAGCCGCCGGCACCAGGCAGCCTCCCTCCAGGCGGGCCATGAAGGCCCGTTCCCCGGTTACCGCGACGCGGCTGGGGGGATGATCCAGGAAGGCAAGGAGTTCCTGCAGCCGCCGGTCATCGGCGCGCACCTCCAGGCCCAACGCCCCCTGTCCCACCGCGGGCAGCATCTCGGTTTCCGACAGCAGGCCCCGGTAGACCTGGCCCAGTCCCAGGCGGTTAAGCCCGGCGGCAGCCAGGATCAGGGCATCCAGCCCCAGGGTCTCCATCTTTTTCAGGCGGGTATCCACGTTGCCCCGCAGAGGGACGATCTCCAGGTCGGGGCGCAGGTGCAGGATCTGCACCCGGCGCCGCAGACTGCCGGTGCCGATGCGCCCGCCCGCCGGGATTGCCTTAAGGTTGGGATAGCGGTTGGAAATGAAGGCGTCCCGATGATCCTCCCGGGCCGGTACCGCACCCAGCATCAGGCCGGCCGGCACCTGGGCGGGCAGGTCCTTGAGGCTATGCACCGCCAGGTCCACCTGGCCCGAAAGCAGGGCTTCCTCGATCTCCTTGATGAACAGGCCTTTGCCCCCCACCTGGGCCAGGGGGATGTCCCGGATGGTGTCTCCGGTGGTCTTGATAACCACCAACTCCACCCGGCAGTGGAGATGACGTCCGGTTAGCTGCTCCTGGACCCAGCGGGCCTGGGCCAGGGCCAGGGCGCTGCCCCGGGTGCCGAGGCGGATCGTTGTTTCCGGTGGCGGCGCAGGCATCTTGTCCAGGCGTCAGCGAGCCTTAGCCGCAGGTGCTGCAGGAACCCGAGGAGCAGCTGGTACAGGAACCACCTTTGGGACTGGAGGCCGCGGTGAACTTATAGCCCACCTTGGCGGCGCAGGGGCTCATCAACTTGGTTACTTTGCCCTGGCTACAAAAAGGGCACTCCACCTGCGGGTCGTTGCCCAAGACCAGCTTCTCGAAATCCTGGTTGCAAGCCTGACAATGAAACTCAAAGATCGGCATATTAAGCACTCCTGGGTCGAATTTTTTTTAGGGAAGGGCCAGGGAGTTTTTCATATTTTTCGTATTTTTTGTAAGGGCCAGGGCTCCTGCCCTTAGCCCCCTCCCTAAAGTTATATTCTAACCTATTTCTTCTCGACCCGCACCGGGGCCCCTTCGGGGACCAGTTTGAGGCAGCAGGGATCGCCCCGGAGGCGGCCCACCAGGTTGACGGCGCTGGCCGGCCGGATCTCTCCCGGGACGCTGGCGGGGGTGAGCCCAAAAAAGATGCAGAAGGCCCGGCCGGTGGGCCAGTAGCCCAGGTCTCCCACATTCACGACCACCGCCGCGGTGTCGTCCAGATCAGCCACCACCTGGGGCACGGGGAAGTAGATCTCGTCCCCCCACCGGAGGGCCTTGGCCTGGAGGGGCAGGGCCTGGGCCAGGGCCGCGGCAGTGGCAGAGTCGGTTAGGAAACCTTCCAGACGCAAGTCATTTACCAGAATCACGATTTCCGTGGGCATGGTTATCCTCCATTTCTTCGATTACCAGGGCGGCCAACAGGGGCAAGAGTAGTTCGTGATGGCCGGTCAGGGCGTAGCCGCGGCCCGCGGCGGCGGTGGGCCGGCGCACCACGTTGGTCAGGGGCCGGTAATGCTGGATAAAGTCGAGGTTGACGGTGGTCAGGGGCGACACTTGATGGCCCAGGTTGCGGGCCAGGGTGAGGGCCTTCAGGAAGACCTCCGGCATGATTACCGCGGACCCCAGGTTGAGATAGACTCCCTCCGCCAGGCGGCTGACCAGGGCGGCGAATAGACGGAAATCGAAATGGGTCGCAGCCCCCAGGGCCTCCGGGTCCACCGAAGGGTGGAGGTGGACGATGTCGGTGCCCACCGCCACGTGCACTGTCAGGGGCAGGCTTAACTCCGAGGCCGCCCGCAGCAGGCTCTGATCTTTGAAGGGAAAGTCTGACTCCAGCAGGCGAAGGCCCACCGCCTCGCCCAGGCCCAGGCCCTGGCTGGCTCCCCAGGAAATGGCGGTGTTGATAAACTCTGCGGTTTCCCGGGCCATGCCGAATTGGCCGCATCCCAAAACCTGGTCTACGTCCTCCGAGGTGCAGCCCACCATGGCGATCTCCACGTCATGGACGATGCCGGCCCCGTTCATAGCCAGGCCGGTGAGCAGGCCCCGGTGCATCAGGTCGATGAGGATGGGGTTGAGTCCCACCTTGATGGGGTGGGCCCCCATGCCCAGGAGGACCTGGCAACCCTGGCGCCGGGCCGCCACCCAGGCCGCGGCCACCGCCCGCAGGGTATCCCCCGCCAGGATCTTCGGGAGTCGCGCCACGAATTCCCGCAGACTGCCACCCTTCTCCCAGGCGCGGCCAAAGTCCCGGCGGCTCACCTTGGAGTGGCGCCCCGGTAAACTATAAGTCTCCAGGGGCGTAAGGTTCAGGGGTTCAATCTTTCTCATCGGCTTCCCTATCCCCCGATAATTGCAACCTGCGGCTTACCCGCAAACCTGAAAAGCATTGATAGGTCAGGTTGCCGGGGCGCCCCGCTGGGTCGCCCTCGATAATTTCCCCAGGCAGGGGCGGGGTTTCCCAACCTTGGGCAAGCCCACAGGCCAGAGGCCTGTGCCACTGAGACGCCGCCCCTACAGCCATGCCAGCCGGTGCAATTCCAGCAGCCGCCTGAGGAATTTTTCAGGACAGTCGCGCCTGCGCCCTGGGCTCATTCCAAAAACATGAAAAGGTCAATACCTGCAATTACTTTGAACCTTGAACTTTGAACCTTTCGTAACCGGTCTCTCATTGATCAGCAAATTTTTCCGGGTAAAGAATAAAATCTACCAGGTCGCAGAGGACATGGCCGATGGTGATATGGACCTCCTGAATCCGGGGGGTGTCCTGGGAAGGCACGATAAGGGCGAGTTCCGCCGCCTGGGCCACCGGTCCGCCACTCCGGCCGCTCAGGGCCAGGGTCGAAAGGCCCAGCTCCCGGGCCTTCTTAAGACCCGCCACCACGTTGGGGGAGATGCCGCTGGTGCTGAAACCCCAGGCCAGGTCCCCGGGACGGCCCAGGGCCTGCACCTGCCTGGCAAAGACCTGGAGAAAGTCGTGGTCGTTGGCCACCGCGGTGAGGATGGAGGCGTCGGTGGTCAGGGCCAGGGCCGCCAGGGGGGGCCGCTCCACCAGGAAGCGGTTGACGAACTCCGCGGCCAGGTGTTGGGCGTCGGCGGCGCTACCGCCGTTGCCGAAGAGGAGCAGTTTGCCGCCGGTCCTAAGAACCTCAGCCAACCTCCGGGCCGCGGCCACCACAGTTTCGCCCTGTTCCGCGGCAAATTGCTGCTTGAGGCGGCTGGACTCCGCCACGGCCTCTTGAAATCGGGTCAGCAAGATCATCATTTACAATCGTCCTGAATGAAAAACAAAAAAAACCAAAAAGCCGGAAAGGCCAGAGGCGGCCGCCCCACTAAGTACATCCCTATTCATTTAAGCACCAGAGCTGATGCGAAGTCATTTTTTTGTCATTCTGAAGAGCCGAAGGCGACCGAAGAATCTCTAAATGCGAGATGCTTCGCTTCGCTCAGCATGACAAAAAAATGTAGGGTGGGCACTGCCCACCAATTCCTTATAATAGAAGCGCTTAATTGAATCGTATTTCTACCAGGCCTCATCCCAATAGCCTTAAGTAGCGCACCGGGCTGAAGGAGAGGTCCTCCATCAGCTTCACCAACTCCCGGGCCAGGACATCAAACTCGGGAGACCCGGGCGCCTTGGCAGCCACCTCCGGGAAGTGCTCCTTCATCAGGTGGAACATCGAGTTTTGCGCCCCGGACAAATCCAGGGTTATCGGAATGCGGCTCACCAGGTCCAGAAAATGGCGCAGCCGGGTGGCGTTTTCCCCCTGAAAGCCGGCGGCCAGGTCATCCAGGTGCCGCTGCAACATGCGCTGCAGGATTTGGGCCCCTTCCCCTGATTCCATTTTTAGACCCAGGAATTCCGCCTCCTTCACCAGATCCAGGATATCCTGGGAGGTAGCCAGCAGGGAGGCCTGCAGCTCTAGTTGGCGCAGGAGTTCCACCAGGCGGCGGTTCAAGGTGATCTCCCCCAGGGCCTGGTAGAGTCGGGGCAGGGGCAGCCCTTCGGCGGCCATGGCCTTAAGAAGGTGCCCGGCGCCCTCAAAATTGTGGGAAATCAGCGAGACGGCTTCCTCCTGGTTGTCCCGCGTCAGCTCCTGGAACATCCGGAGCTTTTCCTCCCGGAAGAGATCGTGAAAGCTGTAATAGCTCTCCCCCAGGCGGCGCACCATCAGCGGGATCAAATCTTCCGGGGCCTTTTCCAGGACCTGGAAGAACTCCACCTTCAAGGCCTGGTATTCTTGGGGGTCCGGCGAGCTTTGGACCTGGGTGCGATAGAGGTAACCGCCCAGGAAGGCGGTGAAATAGGCCAACTCATCGGTCTCCAGGGTGACCCCGGAAGTGAGGCGCAGCTGGCCGGCAGCAAAGAGCAGGGTCCCCTGAGTCTGGTCCTCCAGGTCCAGGGGCTCCGCCAGATAGTGGTAGACCCGGGTTGGAGGAGATTGCCGCTGCCGTTCCTGGAGCCAGGAGATGACCCACTGATTGGCCACCTTGGGATAGTCCACCACCGCCGGTTTGATGCGCTGGAAATAGATGGTGCGGCCGTTGCCCTCTTCGGGGATATTGCTCTTGGCCTGCTCCAGGAGGTGCAAAAAGGGCTGCTCCAGGTGCTCGCCGGTGAAGGCCTGGCCCAATTGCAGGGCCCGGGCGGCGTATTTGATCACCTGCAGGGTCTCCAGGCCCGACAGCTCGGCGAAGAACCAGCCGCAACTGGTGAACATCAGCAGGGCGTGGCGCTGCATCTCCAGGAGCTTCAGGGCTGGCACCCAATCGGCCTCCTTCAGACCCGGGACCCCCTGTCGGGAGAAGAATTCCGCCAGCACCCCGGGGCTGCGGTCCAGGAGCACCTGGTGATAGGCGTTTCGGGCGGCCCAAGGGTCTTGCAGATATTTCTGTCCCTCGCCTTCGAAAATCCCGGCCAGGCGGTCGTTTAACCAGTCGAAGGCCTCCCGCAAGGGGGCGCGCCAGCGCTGGTTCCAGCCGGGCTGGCTCCCGGTGGCGCAGCCGCAATCTTCCTTCCAGCGGGCCACCCCGTGGGGGCAGCTCCAGGAACTACCTTCCCCCTTTGGTCCCAGATAGAGTTCCACCTCCCGGACGGGCGGCGCCAACTCCAGGAAAGCCGCGTAATTGGTGAGTTTAAAGTCCTTCTGCGGCAGCACCTGGGACAGGGCGTGGGCCAGGGCCAGGTCGCCGAATTTCTTGTGATGCCCGTAGTTTTCCCCATCCGTGGCTACGTTCAGGATCTGGGGCCGCGGCAGCCCGGGGGAGTAGCCCTCCAGCAGCCGGCTGGTCAGGCGATAGCTGTCGGTGAGCAGATCCCCGAAGCTGAGGTCCGCGGCTACATTGCCGTTATAAAAAAAGACGTCGATATAGCGCCGTTTGCCGGGTGCTTTCGGGGTCTCCGGGAGAAAACAGCGGTAGGGTTGGGTGCTGTCCAGGGTCTGGCCCGTCACCGGGGCCCATTCCCCTCCCGCCAGAGGGCGCACCCGCCCGGCCTGGTATGGGGAGAGGATGACGAACCTCATCCCATGGTCCACCAGGGCCGCCAGGGTGGGGTAATCCACCGCGGTCTCCGGAAGCCACATGGCCGCGGCCGGACGCTGGAAGCGGTGCTCAAAGTCCTTAAGGCCCCAAATGATTTGGGTTTCCCGGTCCCGCGCCAGGCACAGGGGCAGGATGGCATGGTTGTAAGCCTGGGCCAGGGCGTTGCCATGCCCCAGGGCCGTCAGGCTCAGGCGGTCCGCCTCCAGGATCTTGCCATAGGTTTCCGGGGCGTTCTCCTCCAGCCAACTGATCAGGGTGGGGCCGAAATTGAAGCTGAGGTGTTCGTAGTTGTTGATAATATCCGTAATCCGGCGCTGGCCGTCATAGATGCGGGCCGCGGCGTTGGGGCTGTAGCATTCGGCGTTGATGCGGGCGTTCCAGTCGTGGAAGGGGTAGGCGCCGCTCTCCACTTCGATCTGCTCGATCCAGGGGTTCTCCCGGGGCGGCTGATAAAAATGGCCGTGGATCACCACGTATCCCAGGGGTCCGGCCTTGACCGGCAAATTCTCCATTAGGGCTCCAGTGTGCTCCATGATTTGTTAGGCATATTAATCTGCCCTGCCGCTTCCGTCAACTACGGGGTGAGCCTCGGGCGGGGAGGGAAGGGAAGTTTTATCAAAGTTGAAGGGAGGCGAAGAAATATTTTAGAGTAAAAGAGGTAGGTGGGCCCGAGGGGCGGCCCTCAGGGTGACCGAAACCACGGTGCTTGGATAACCGGCAAGGCTCTCTGTAGGGTGCGTCTCACGCGCCAATAGGGGTGGTCCGATCACCGGCTGGAAGCCTGTGCCGCTAAAGGAAATGGTGGGCAGTGCCCACCCTACATATCCGCGCCACTGTCGCCCCCAGGTCTTTCCCTAAGGGCGCGTGAGACGCGCCCTTAGGGCCGCCATTTTGGAGAAGTCCTGGGTTTGGCTCTTGACAAGAAGTTAGGGGAAGATAAAATAAACCTTCTAAGGTCTTAGAAGCTGGAGGGATACGTGTACGCTATCATCCAAACGGGCGGGAAACAATATCGGGTCTCCCCCGGCGACGTGCTCCGGGTGGAGCGCTTGCCGGGCCAACGGGGCGATGAAGTGAGGCTGGAGCAGGTGCTCCTGGTGACCAGCGAAGGCGGCGACACCCGGGTGGGCACCCCCCTGGTGGAGAACGCCAGCGTGCGAGGTCAGATTCTGCTCCAGGGCAAGGCAAAAAAGGTCCTGGTCTACAAAAAGAAACGCCGCAAGGGCTATCGCCGCAAACAGGGGCACCGGCAGTTGTTCACCGCAGTGCAAATTCAGGAAATTCTGGAGAATTAAGGGTAGGAGTGGTCTGGCCGCCCCGCTGAGGACGAGTTTTGGGGCGGGGTGCGCACCCTACACGAGTGAGGATACCATGGCACATAAAAAAGCCGGTGGCAGTTCCCGCAACGGCCGGGACAGCGCCGGGCAGCGCCGGGGCGTTAAGCGCTTCGGCGGCCAGGTGGTAAAGGCCGGCACCATCCTGGTGCGACAGGTGGGCACCCGCATTCATCCGGGGCAGAACGTAGGCATGGGCAAGGATTTCACCCTGTTCACCAAGATCGACGGGGTGGTGGCCTATGAGCCCTTCGGCAAAGATCGCAAGCGGGTCAGCGTCT
>JBKQKO010000120.1:0-14086 GCA_052147455.1 Desulfobaccales bacterium
GTCGCCCCTAAATGCGTGCAGATAGAGAAACTCAATTCATTTTCTCGTTCCCCGAAAAAATGGTGCTGCACCTACACTAGGGAGCCTTGCATAAATCAGGGGTGCGGTTCGGCGTGCGGCGGGACAGGGGTCCTGTTTGCGTCATGCCGCCTTTTTAGAACCGCTAAGGCATCGGGGTCACGATCGAGAAGAACCAAGGCGCTGCTGACCGCCCGGCTCGGCAACATGTCCCCGCTTTCGTATTTCTGGAAGGCGCGGGGGCCGCCGCCTATCAGCAGCCCGGCGGCTTCCTGGGAAAGACGAAGTTTCTTGCGGATGCGCCGAATCATCGAAGGCTCGAGCAAACCCTCGCTGCCTGCCTTGAGCCGATTCAGCATGCGGTCAGATACCTTCATATCCTGGCCGGTGTGAATGCTCTCATCGGACTCGTCACAATACCAGCCGGGCATGTCGAAGGTGATCGACTCCTCCTTATAGGTCAAGGTCATGGGGCGCACGCCGCGGTGCAGCGGCGCACCCGTTTTCGGACATTCGGGATTATCGGTCATTTTCTTTCTCCTTGAAGGAGAGCAACAAAAACTTGGTTGAAACATCGGCGGTAAACTTGACATACAGCGCCCCAACCGATGAGGGGACGTGGTACACGTCCTGCCAAAGCCGGTGATCGGCATAGGCCGTCATGGACTTGCAAAAATGCTCCCGTTTAATGGTCTGGATCACGGCAACGATCTCAGGGCGTCCAAATCCCAGAGCCGCGGCGCTTCTTAGCGCCGTGCCGGTAACGGCCAATCTCTCCACGCTGCTAAAAGCAGCCTTGAATGCCTCAAGGTCGTAGGTAGGTTGGCGCTTCTCCGTCATAATTCACATCTTTGGTTAAGATAAATATTACACCTTTATGGTGTATTGTCAAGTCGTTTTTTGAGGAGTTCGTCAAAACCATGGCGTCACGTCCCTCGGACAGCCCCTGGCCCCCAGGCCCCTCGCCCTGGGAAATTCTTCCGGGCCGTTCCCCCAAATCCCGCCAACATCAAAGAAAATATTGACTTGCCCCTGGCAAAGATGATATATACTAGTGGCTTTAACTAAAACCCAGGGCTTGGATCCGGTGGTGACGGACCGAGACTCGCCGGGCGGCTCGAAAACCCCCAGAGAATCGGCCGGGGGTTTATTTTTTATGGAGACCATCCGCGATCCTCAAGAGATACAGGCCCTGGCGGCGGACTGGCGGGCCCGGGGACTCCGAATCGCCCTGGTGCCCACCATGGGGTATTTCCATGGGGGGCACTTAAGCCTGATGGAGTATGGCAAGACTATCAGTGATAAGCTGGTGGTGAGCCTCTTCGTCAACCCGGCCCAATTCGGGCCCGAGGAGGATCTGGAGCGCTATCCCCGGGACCTGGAGCAGGACGCGGCCCTGGCCCGGGAGGTGGGGGTGGACCTCCTCTACACCCCCGAGGCCGCGGCCATGTATCCCCCGGGCTACCAGACCTTTGTTGCGGTGGAGCGGCTCAGCCGGGGGTTATGCGGCGCCTCCCGGCCGGGGCACTTCCGGGGGGTGGCCACCGTGGTGCTGAAACTCTTTAACCAGGTGCAGCCCCACACCGCGGTCTTCGGGGAAAAGGACTACCAGCAGTTGGCGGTGATCAGGCGGCTGGTGGCGGATTTGGACCTGCCCCTCAAGGTGGTGGGCCGGCCCATCGTCCGGGACCCGGACGGCCTGGCCCTGAGTTCCCGGAATACTTATTTAAGCCGGGAAGAGCGTAGTGCCGCCTTGTGCCTGAACCAGGCACTCAAGGCGGCCCGCCGGCTGGTGGGAAACGGGGTGACCTCCCGGGAACAGATTTTGAAAACGGTTAGAAAAATCATTACCCAGGCGCCTTTTACCCGTATTGACTACCTGGCCCTGGTGCACCCCGAGACCCTGGAAGAAGTGGATCCCGTCCGGGGGGAGTCCCGCCTGCTGCTGGCGGTGTGGGTGGGCCGGACCAGGCTCATTGACAATATTCTGCTCAGGGAGAGCCAGTAATGTTGCGTGTCATGATGAAATCCAAGATCCACCGGGCCGCCGTCACCCACGCCGACCTCAATTATGAAGGGTCCCTCACCATCCCGGCGGAGCTGATGCGGGCCGCGGATATCCTGCCCTATGAAATGGTCCACGTCTATAACATCTCCAACGGCGAACGATTTGAAACCTACGCCCTGGAGGGCGAAACAGACAGCGGCATCATTTGCCTGAACGGCGCCGCGGCCCGCAAGGGAGCCCCGGGAGACCTGATCATCATCACCACCTACGCCACCTATGAGGCGGCGGAGCTGCAGCAGCACCAGCCCAAAGTAATCCTGGTGGACCGGCACAATCATCTGAAAGATACTACCTTCGCCGAAAAACCTTTGGCAATTTTCTCCATCCATAGTTAAAATAATTTGATTTAGCGCCGGGGGTCCCCGGCGTGAGCCGTTATTTTTTGGTTAAGGAGCCCTGAAGTATGGCCAGATCTTTTTTATTCACCTCGGAGTCAGTTACCGAGGGACATCCCGATAAGGTGGCGGACCAGATTTCCGACGCGATCCTGGATGCCATCCTTGCCCAGGACAAGTATGCCCGGGTGGCTTGCGAAACCCTGGTGACCACTGGCCTGGCAATGATTGCCGGTGAGATCACCACTACTGCCCGCATCGACTATCCCGACATCGTCCGGGAGACCATCAAGGAGATAGGCTATTGCGACTCCTCCATGGGCTTCGACTGGGAGACCTGCGCGGTGCTCACCTCCATAGACCGGCAGTCTCCGGATATCGCCCTGGGGGTCGAAGGCCGCGGCCTGACGCCGGAACAGGGCGCCGGGGACCAGGGCCTGATGTTCGGCTATGCCTCCACCTCCACCGAGAACCTGATGCCCATGCCCATCTGGTATGCCCACCGCCTGGCGGAACGCCTGGCCAAGGTGCGCAAGAACGGCACCTTGCCTTTCCTGCGCCCGGACGGCAAGACCCAGGTCACGGTGCGCTACGAAGATGAAGCGCCCAAGAGCATCCATACGGTGGTCATCGCGGCGCAGCACAACCCCGAGGTCACCTATGAGGACCTGGAAGAGGCCATTATCGAAGAAGTGATCAAAAAGACCATCCCGGCCAAGCTGCTGGTGGACACCAAATTTTTGGTCAACACCACCGGGCGTTTCGTGGCGGGGGGGCCCCGGGCCGACTGCGGCATAACCGGCCGCAAGATCATCGTGGACACTTACGGCGGCCGGGGTTACCATGGCGGAGGCGCCTTTTCCGGCAAGGATCCCACCAAGGTGGACCGCACCACCTCCTACATGCTGCGCCACGTGGCTAAAAACGTGGTGGCCGCCGGTCTGGCCAACCGTTGCGAGGTGCAGGTGGCCTATTCCATCGGCCTGCCGGATCCCCTCTCCATCATGGTCTACACGGATGAAGACGCCGCCGTTCCGGAGGTCCAGCTCCTGAAGATCATCAAGGAAACCTGGAGCTTCAAGCCCGCGGACATGATCCAATACCTGGACCTGCAACGTCCCATCTTCAAGAAGACTGCGGCCTACGGCCATTTCGGCCGCACCGACCCGGACTTCACCTGGGAATACTGCAATAAGGTGGACATCTTGCGGGAGAAGGCCGGTCTGAAGGGCCCTTCCCCCAACAACTTTGTCTGTCATCCCATATCCGTCGCCAAATGAGGATTACATGGAATATCACGTCAAGGATATAAATCTGGCCGATAAAGGGCTGCTGCGGGTGGAGTGGGCCCAGCGGGACATGCCGGTATTGACCGCCATCCGGGAGCGCTTTGTGCGGGAACAGCCCCTGGCCGGCCTCAGGATCGCCGCCTGCCTTCACGTCACCACCGAAACCGGGGTCCTGGCGGCCACGCTCAAGGCCGGCGGGGCCACCGTCCATGTCTGCGCCTCCAACCCCCTGAGCACCCAAGATGACGTGGCCGCCTACCTGGCCAAATATGAAGGCATCCCCACCTTCGCCATCAAGGGGGAAGACGGCGACACCTATTACCGCCACATCCACCAGGCCCTGGAGCTCAAACCCCAGATGACCATGGACGACGGCGCCGACCTGGTGTTCACCGTACATACCCAGCGCCAGGAGTTAATCCCCGGGATTTTCGGCGGCACCGAGGAGACCACCACCGGAGTCATCCGCCTCAAGGCCATGGCCCGGGACGGAGTGCTGCAATACCCCATCATTGCGGTGAACGACGCCATGACCAAATATCTCTTCGATAACCGCTATGGCACCGGCCAGTCCACCCTCGACGGCATCCTCCGGGCCACCAACCGCCTGATGGCCGGCAGCATCTTCGTGGTGGCGGGCTATGGCTGGTGCGGCCGGGGTCTGGCTATGCGCGCCCGGGGCCTGGGGGCCCGGGTCATCGTCACCGAGGTCAATCCCCTCAAGGCCCTGGAAGCCCTGATGGACGGTTACGAAGTGCGGCCCATGGGCCAGGCCGCCGAGGTGGGCGACATCTTCTGCACCCTCACCGGCGATATCAACGTCATCCGGGAGGAGCACTTTCTGGTCATGAAAGACGGCGCTATCCTCAGTAATTCCGGCCACTTCAACGTGGAGATCGACATCGCCGCCCTGGCCCGCATCAGCACCGGCCATCGGCCCATCCGGGAATCCGTGGAAGAATATGCCCTGAAGAACGGCAAACTCCTCTATCTTTTGGCCGAAGGCCGCCTGGTGAATCTGGCCGCTGCAGAAGGCCATCCCTCCGCGGTGATGGATATGAGCTTTGCCAACCAGGCCCTGGCCTCGGAATTCATTTCCAAGAACCATCAGAAATTTCAAAAACAAGTCTATCCGGTGCCGGAAGAGATCGACCAGGAGATCGCCCGCATGAAATTGGCGGCCATGGAAACGGAAATCGACACCCTGACCCCGGAGCAGGAAAAATATCTGTCATCTTACGATCTCGGCACTTAAGGACAGTTTCCGGTCAAAGGGAAAACCATAAATCAGAACCCTACGGCGGATTAAGGCAAAAGTTAAAAGTAAAAAGGTAAAGGTTTTTGCCTTTTGACTTTTTCCTTTTGCCTTCTCTCGATTGCCTCCCTATCCCCAGTTTCTCCCCTGAAGGCAAGAGGGCTTTCCCATGTCGGCGATCAAATTCGGCACTTCCGGGTGGCGGGGGATTATCGCCGAAGATTTCACCTTTTCCAACCTCCGCCTGGTTTGTCAGGCCATCGCCACTTATCTCCAGCAGGAAGGGCTGGCCTCCCGGGGGGTGGTCATCGGCTATGACACCCGGTTTCGCTCCGAGGCTTTTGCGGCGGCCGCCGCCGAGGTGATGGCCGGCAATGGCATCCCATCTTATTTCAGCACCCGGGACTGCCCCACCCCGGTGGTGAGCTTCGCCATCCGCCAGGACGGCCATGCCGGGGGAATCAACATCACCGCCAGCCACAACCCCCCGGAATATAACGGTCTCAAGTTCTCGCCGTTCAGCGGCGGCCCGGCCCCGGAAGCAGTGACCCAGCCCATCGAGGCCTTGGCCAACCGTCTCAACCCCGAGGCCATCAAACTCCTTTCCCTGGAGCAGGCCCGCTCCCAGGGGTTGATCATCGACCTCGACCCCCGGGAGGCTTATTTTCAGCACCTGCGGACCCTGGTGAACCTGGAGGTCTTGCGGCGGGCCGGCCTCAAGGTGGTGGTGGACGTCCTCTACGGCACCGGCCGGGATTATCTGGATACCTTCCTGCGCCAGGCGGGGGTAGAGGTGGAAATGCTGCACGGCTGGCGGGACCCCTATTTCGGCGGGCATCGGCCGGAGCCCGCCGCGGAGTTCCTCCAGGAGCTGGCCGGCCGCGTTCCGGCCGCCGGGGCCCAACTGGGACTGGCGGTGGACGCCGACGCCGACCGCTTTGCGGTGCTGGACGCCGCCGGGGAATACCAAGAAACCAACGAAATCCTGGGCCTGCTACTGGACTATCTGATCCGCACCCGGGGCTGGGAGGGCGGCGTGGCCCGCAGCGTGGCCAGCAGCCACCTGGTGGACCGGGTGGCCCAACTCTATGGCCGGCCGGTCTTCGAGACCAAGGTGGGCTTCAAATACCTGGGGCCCTATATCGTTCAGGACCAGGCCATTATGGTGGGGGAGGAGAGCGAAGGCTTCTCCATGAAGCACCATTTGCCGGAAAAGGACGGCATTCTGGCCTGCCTGATGGTGGCGGAGATGGTGGCCCGCACCGGTAAGAGCCTTCCCGAGCTGCGGGCCGATCTGTTTTCCCGGGTGGGCGGCCCGGTTTATAATCGCCGCCTCAATTTCCCCCTGACCCCGGAGGCCCAGGAGCGCCTGCTGGTGAGCCTGAAGCAGCCGCCGGCCAAGTTTGCCGGCCTCATCGTGAAACAGCACGTCACCCTGGACGGCCATAAGTATCTCCTGGAAGACGGCAGTTGGGTCTGTTTCCGCCCTTCGGGCACCGAACCGGTGCTGCGCTTTTACTTTGAAGCCTCCTCGCAGGAGGGCCTGACCAGGCTGCGGCAGGCCGGGGAAGCTATGCTGTTGGGAGGCTGCAGGCTTGAGGGGCGGGGGGGTCTGGTTCCCAAGCTGGAGCTTGAGAACGGAAAAAGTAACCAATAACTTACTACCAATACTTAAACTCTAACTCAAAACTCAAAACTCATAACATGCCAGCTATCAGCCTCCCCTACCTCCTGGAAATGGCCCTCCTGGTCGTGGTTTTGCTCTTTTCAGTGATTATCCACGAGGTTGCCCACGGTTATGTGGCCCTGCTCAACGGCGACCCCACCGCCCGGATGCTGGGCCGCATCACCCTGAACCCCGGACCCCACATCGACCCGGTGGGTACCATCCTGGTGCCGGCCCTCCTCATCCTGAGCCATGCCGGTATTCTGCTGGGCTGGGCCAAACCGGTGCCGGTCAATTCCCGCAATTTTCGTAATTACCGCTGGGGGGAGATCACCGTGAGCGCCGCCGGCCCCTTGAGCAACCTGGCCCTGGCGGTGGTCTTCGCCGCCCTGCTGCATCTCGGCCTGGGCAACGTCGGTCTGCTGAAACTGGCCTACTACGGAGTCAGCATCAACATCATCCTGGCCTTGTTCAACCTGTTTCCCATTCCACCCCTGGACGGCTCCCACATCCTTTCCATCCTGCTGCCCCCCGAGCTGGCCCGCCTGTACGGCTACCTGAAGCCGGTGGGCTTCATGCTCATCCTGCTCCTCCTTTACACCGGAGCGCTGTGGGCCATCCTCATGCCGCTGTACCGGGTCATCGCCGGCTTTCTCTTGGGTTAGAGTCCCGGCCGGGGTTCGGTGAGTGATTCCCTTAGCCGCCCGGATATGCTATGATTTTGATAATGTGGCATATTCGCAGGAAAAGCCAGGTTGGCAACAAGCTCTTGGGAGTCACCCTGTTTTCTCTGTCGGTGGCCCTGGTGGGTCTGCTGCTGGTGATGCAATACCTGGCCACCCGCCAGATCCTGGAGTGGCACCGGCAGCGGGTGGAGCTGGTAGCCCGCCTGGTGTTGGCGGAATACCAGGGGACGATCCAGCGGGTGGAACAGACGGCTAACCTGCTGGCGGACAACCCTACTTACGGCGAACTGATGGCCGCGGGTAACCTGGAGGCCTTGCGCGGCCTGGTTACCCCGATGATGAAGGCCACCGGCCTCAATATCCTCACCATCACCGATTACCAGGGGGTGATCCAGGTCCGGGCCCATGACCCCGGCGCCCTGGGGGTCAACATCTCCAGTAATCCCTTGGTACGGGCCGGCCTCCAGGGCAAGGAAGCCTCCCGCATGACTACCTGGAAGGACAGCGTCTCTTTGATGGCCTCGGCCCCCATCCGTTATCAGGAGAAGATCGTGGGGGTGGTGCTCACCGGGGTCCTCATCGACCTGGGATTCGTGAAGTCCCTGTCCCGTCCCGGCGCCGAGGTGGCCATCTTCTATGGCAACCGCCTGGTAGTCAATTCCTTTAAAGACCTGCCGGAGAGCGCCCTGAACCAGATCCGGCGCGGCAAAGACCTGGCCGCCAGCGCCAGCGGCGCCGTCCACCGCATCCAGACCCTGGCCTTGGGCAATGAATCCTATACCGTAAACTTCCTGCCCCTGGAGGAAGAAGAGAAGCCCTGGGAAAACCTCATCGTCGTAGGGGTTAACCGCCGGGAACTGGAGCCCACCCTCCTCACCCTGAAGCTGGTGATCTTCGGGGTGGGCGGCGCCGCCGCCTTGCTGGGCGGTCTCTTGAGCTTCTGGCTGTCGAAGGGCATGCGGCGCCAGATCTCCCATCTAACCGAGGGAACCCGCCGGGCGGCCCGGGAGGAGCTGGCCGGGGACATTCCGGTTACCAGTGGCGACGAGTTGGGAGAGCTGGCCGAGTCCTTCAACACCATGACCCGGGCCTTGAGAGAAAAGACCCGCCTGCTCGAGGAGGAGCGGGACCTGGTCGCCGCCAACGCCGATTTTCTGGCGATGATCGTCCATGATATCAAGGCCCCGCTGACCGGAGTGCGCCTCACCATCGAGGCCCTGGAGGACGAAACCTTGCCTCCGGAGATTCGCGACAAATTGCAAGGGATTATCCGGCGCAGCGAAGGCCTGCTGTTGCACCTGCACAACGTCCTGGACCTGAGCCGCTTCGAATCCGGCAGATTGGCCCTAAAACCGGAAGCGGTGCCCCCGGGGTTCATCATCCAGCGGCTGCTGCATCGCTTCGCACTCCTGGCCCAGCATCAGGGGGTGGACTTGCAGGCGCCCCCCGTGCCGCAGTTGCCTCCCCTCCTGGTGGATGAACCTTCCCTGGACCGGGTGTTGTCCAATCTCCTGGTGAACGCCCTAGCCGCCACCCCGAGCGGAGGGCACATTCAACTGGAGGCCCAGCTCATAAATGGCCCCCAGCCCCGGGAAGTGGAGATTATCGTGGCCGACAGCGGCTCCGGCTTGGGCCCCGAGGAACAGGAGCATCTCTTTGAAAAATTCCGCCTATCCCGGCGGAAATCGGACGGTTCCGGCCTGGGACTCTATATTTGCAAGACCCTGGTAGAGGCCAACCACGGGCGTATCTGGGTGGAGAGCCAGGCAGGCCGGGGCGCCGCCTTTCACCTGGCCTTCCCCGCGGCCAGCGGCGGGGAATCCCCGGAGGGTTAATTAACGGCCCGGCCGGAAACAGTGTCTTAATGGAAAATCAGATTATTGACGAAACGAAGCCTATAAGCTCCCTTTGATCCTTGGCCTTGGCGGGAAACGCCGGACGGCGCCCTGGCGGGTCACTGTGGCCGGAGACCGTGACTGCGATGAGCTCCTGGATTTTGGTGATTGACGACGATCCCTGGACCCGGGAAGCCCTGGTGGCCATCCTGCACCGGGCCGGCTACCAGGTCACCGCTTCTCCGGGATTTCACCAGGAGCTGGCCGAGGGCAGCGACACCCCCGGCTACCAGGTGGCGATAGTGGATTTCAACCTCCCCACCCTCAACGGCCTGGAGGTGGCCCGGCGTCTCAAAGAGCTGCAGCCGGAGTGCCGCATTCTCATGATCTCCTCGGAGCCCCCTGCAGCCGCCGACCTCGCCAGCCGGGATCCGGTGGTGGACCGCTTTCTGGCCAAGCCTTTCTCCAAGGATGCCATTCTCGAGGTCATCGCCCAACTTTGTCCCACCGCCGCCGCCTGATACAGCCTCTCTTCCAGGCCCATCTCCCGGGGTCGCAATTGTCGGATTGGGTCCTCAGTTATGTGCGCCAGGAAGAGCTCTTCCGCGGCGGAGACCGGGTGTTGGTAGCGGTTTCCGGCGGCCCCGACTCCGTGGCCCTGTTACACCTGCTGGCAGGCTGGCGGCAGGAGTTGGGGCTGGAATTGGCAGTGGGCCATTTCGACCACGGCCTCCGTCATGAATCCCAGGAGGAGGCCGCCTGGGTGGCCAGACTGGCAGAGCATCTAAAGCTGCCCTTTCACCCGGGCCGGGGGGCCGTAAAGGAGCTGGCCCGCACCTCCAGGCTCTCCCTGCAGATGGCGGCCCGGAAACTGCGCCTCGGCTTTCTCCGGGAGGTTTGCGTGGTTCACGGCTACCAAAAGCTGGCCCTGGGCCACACCGCCGACGATCAGGTGGAGCTCTTCTTTCTTCGGCTGCTGCGGGGCGCCGGCCCCGGGGGCTTGAAGGGCATGTGGCCCGCCACCCCGGAAGGCGCCGTCCGGCCGCTGCTGGCGGTGGGCAAGGCGCCTCTGCTCGCCTGGTTGGAGGAGCAGGCCATCCCTTACCGCCGGGACCCCAGCAACCTGAGCCGCGCCTACCTCCGCAACCGGGTCCGCCTGGACCTGCTGCCGGAGTTGCTGCGCCTTTACAACCCTCGCCTCCGGGAGGCGGTCTGGCGCGGCCAGGCCCTGCTTCAGGAGGATGAGCGCCTGCTGGCCGGGGAGACCGGGCGCCTCCTGACCCAGGTGGGGCGCTGTCCAGCCCAGGATTTCTACTACCTGGACCTGGGCCGGCTCCGGGCCCTAGATTACCCCTGGCAGTTGCGGGTGCTCCGGGCCGCGGTGGCCAAGGTGGCCGGGGAGGCGGAGCTCACCGCGGCCCAAACGGCTGCTCTCCTGGACCTGGCCTGGGGAGAGAAAAGCGGCGGCCTCATTCCCCTGGGGCAAGCCCGGGCGGCCCGGGCTGGCCTGGAGCTGCACCTTTTCCGGGATTTGCCGCCCTCCCCGGGCGGCGCCCTGGCCCTGCCGGTAGTCCCCCAGGGAAATCTGGAGTCGCCGGAGGGCTGGAACTGGACCTGGAGCACCGGCCATCGCCCGGGGCCAGGCTTCACCCCCCCCGGGCCGCAGGCGGCGGCGCTGAACCGGGAGCGGCTCATCTGGCCGCTACAGGTCCGGTATTTCCTGGCCGGTGACCGCTTCTGGCCCCTGGGCGCGCCGGGGCCCAGGAAACTCCAGGACTTCCTGGTGGACTGCAAGATCCCCCGTTGGCTGCGGTCCCATATTCCCCTGGTGGTGAGCGGCGGGCAGATCGTCTGGGTGGCGGGGCTGAGGACGGCCGAACCGCTGAAGGTGAGCGCTCCCGGCGGCGCAATCCTGACCCTGGCGGTCAGCCCCACCCGGCCGGAAACCCGGCGCCTCTGGGAGATCATCCTGGACTGCCGCCAGCGGCAACCTTAGGGGGGGCGGGTTTTAAAGGCGGCGGGCACAGCCCGCCCTATGAGCCGCCAGGGATAAGGGTTTTTATAGGGCGGCCTGTGGCCGCCGATTATCGGGGCTGGGTCAACTGGGAGGTCATCCTGGACTGCCGCCAGCGACAACCTTAGGGGCGAATGCTGTTCATTGAGGCACCAGGAGCTGATGGAAAGTCATTTCTTTTGTCATTCTGAGGGAGCCGCAGGCGACCGAAGAATCTCTAAATACGATTCTCTTCGCTCAACATAACCAAAAAATGTAGGGTGGGCTCGAGCCCACCAATTCCTTATTGGGCTTAGGGCGGGGTTTAAAGGCGGCGGGCACAGCCCGCCCTATGAGCCGCCAGGGATAAGGGTTTTTATAGGGCGGCCTGTGGCCGCCGATTATCGGGACTCTACCAAACTAGATACGATTCCACTTTTCCAAGTGACTGCCTCCCACCCATCTTTACTGCTCATCAACCCCTGGATTGACGATTTCGCGGTCTAGGATTTCTTTGCCCGCCCCTCGGGGCTCCTCTATCTGGCGGGCTGGCTCAGGAGCCTGGGGGCGCAGATCGCGGCATCGCCTGGCGCGGCAAGGCGAGTTATGGTAGGGTGATTATCGGGTGGTCACCATTAAAGCTAATGCTGTTCATTGAAGCACCAGGAGCTGATGGAAAGTCACTTCTTTTGTCATTCTGAGGGAACCGCAGGCGACCGAAGAATCTCTAAATACGAGATGTTTCGCTTCCCGATGTCTGACCAAAAAATGTAGGGTGGGCACTGCCCACCAATTCCTTGGAAAAGAACCGCTTAAATGAACCGTATTGCCATTAACACTCCTTTTCACTTTTCACTAACCACTAACCACCGGAGATGACTATGGGGACCTCCAGCGCCCGGCGGGGGCCAACAGGGCCCTTCTGGCGGCTGGCCAAGAGGGCGGCCAGCCGCTATCTTTCCCCTGGAACTGCAGGCCGCGTGTCCGCCCGGGAGGTTGCGGCCCGGTATGTGGCAGCCCTGGGGGAGGGAGCTGTGCCGCCGGACCCGGCCGGCGCCCTGGCGGCCTTTCGCCTGACCCGCAGGGTGGCCCAAAATCTGGGGGCCTTTTACTGCCAGGCCGCTTCCCAGGGCTGGCCGGTGGCCCTAAACGCCTGGGGCCTCAAGGAGGCGGCCGGGGAGGAGGTAATTGCGGTTCCGGCCCACTCCCTGAGCGCCGCCCTGGAAATCCCGGGAGGCGGACTGGAGCAGGCGGTGGCCCATACGGCCCTGGTGGGGCTCTTGCTTAAGAATCCCCCCGGCGGCCGCGGCGGCGGGGTTTTCGTCCCGGTTCCAGTCCCGGTTCCGGAGGCGGCCCGGCTGGTGCGGCGCTTTTTGGGGGACGCCTTCTCTCTTAGGCTGCTCCTGGACCTGGGGGAATCCCTGGAAGCCGCGGCCCCGGGCTTCTCCCCTCTCAGGCACGGCTCCCTCGAGATTAGCCGGTGGATTGAGCAAGCGGCAGCAGACCCCGGTCTGGCGGCGCCGCCCCTGAGGTCCCCGGAGGACTGGCTGGGCCTGCCGGGCTGGACCTGGGTCACCGGGATGTTGCAGGGCCTGCTGCTCCACTTGAGAGACCAGGGTTTCCCCCAAAATTTCTCTGGAAAATTTTAGATTATAATTTCATTGGGATAGAGACCATCATCTTTAGGCATTTTAAAATGTAGCCGCAAGGTTAGCTTGCGAAAATCCTTAATAAATTGCCTCCTATTTCTTAAATAGATAGGTATTTTATTGGCTTAAATTTATTTTAAAATTCTATAACAGTAATGTATTATTATCTAATATTGTAAATATTTTTATCGATCGTTTTCTTAGTTATTCTCAGGATGTCATAGGGGCTTTTTTCTTTCTCTCCGTTAGCTGTGACAAGCCAGGATTGAAATTTAGAGGGTAATGTGGTACAAGGGTACTAAAGGAGCTTCATATAGACTAAAAAAACAAGCTTTATTTCGGAGAAAACCTCAATATCCCGCGGGAACATATAAAGGACGAATCGATTGACCTATGGGGCGGCATAATCCCGGAATAAAGGATGATAAAGTTTCTAAAATTTAAATTAAATAACCTTTGGACTATCTTAAATAAATTTACTAAGGCAGGATTACAAATGGCAAAAATGGATGATCTCTTAATAGCACTAAAGGATTATATTGAGGAAAAAGATACCGAATTTGGATTTCTAATTTCGGGAGATTGGGGGTGTGGGAAAACTTTTTTCTGGAAATATAATGCCATTAAATTAATAGACACATTGAGGATTGACAATTCCAAAGTTAAGTCGATTTATATCTCATTATTTGGGCTTAATTCCCTTAGTGACCTATTTGATAAAATTGCTCTTCAATTGTATATCCCTTCAGGTGAAAGGTATCATGATTTACTTTCAGTTACGGGTAAAACATTTTTAAGATGGCTAAAAGTAGATAATATTGAAAATGCTCTTACTAAGATGATAAATCTTAAAAATGTTGTCTTGTGTTTTGATGATCTCGAAAGAACAGATATTCAATTAAAGAGCTTGTTAGGTTTTATAAATTTATTAGCTGAACATTATAATGTCAAGACAGTTATAATCTGCTCTGAAAAGGAATTATTAAAAGATAAAGATAAAGCATCTGAGTATTTAAGATATACGGAAAAGATAATTGGGGTGACATACGAATTTATTCAAAACTATCAACTTATCATCGATAAAATAATAGATGGATATATTCATAATGAAAAATATCATCGTTTTATTAACAATAATTCAGATATTATTTATAATATATTTAAAAGGAGTACTTTAATACCCTTATGTTATTAGAATCACTCCTTTTAAATATATTATAAATAATATCTGAATTATTGTTAATAAAACGATGATATTTTTCATTATGAATATATCCATCTATTATTTTATC
>JBKQKO010000121.1:0-15202 GCA_052147455.1 Desulfobaccales bacterium
ATGTAGGTCCGGTATACCGGAAACACTGCCAGGACTTCGGTCAAGGCTCTTTGCAGCGCCGTGAGAGTTATGTCGCTACCATGACGGTCCCGGCTGGAGATATTCTTCAGGAGCTGGGCGAGGTTGTGGACGTCGCTCGCCATATCTTCCTGGATCATCAGTTTTTTGTTGTCGCGCACGACATCTTCATAAGAATTCTTTAAGCCAGTTACGCTGGCATAGATTCTGCTGAAGGCTCGCTTATTTTCCTTTTGGCAAAACAACTCATTGACATAATTTGTAAAATCATAGCCGGTGGTTCCCTGGACCGGCCAAGAAGGTGGCAGGTCTTCCTGAAGATTGAGTATTTTTTCCACAATTATATAGTTTGCCGGTGCTTTTTCTCTCACTTTTTGCAGATAGCTTGCCGGATCATACAGCCCATCAACATGATCAATTCTTACACCGGTGACCACTCGTTTTTCAATCAGATCGAAAATCAGGCCGTGCGTGTAGTTTAGAACCTGCTCGTCTTCCACCCTTAGTGAAATTAGCCCATTAACACAAAAAAAGCGGCGATAATTTATTTCTTCCGCGGCCACTTTCCAAAATGACAGCCTGAAGACTTGTTGGGAAAGAAGGTCATCAAGAAAATTAAAACTCTCGGCCTTCCCCTTTGCACCATTGAAGGTCCGCACGTTTTCATCAACAAGTGTCTTGATTAAGGCATTGCTATTGTAAAGTTCCCACATCGTGCGCTTGATAAATTCTATCTGGTTATGGCGCTCCACCGGGTCATTGATAGCAGAAAGCGTCTTCAAGATGTAGAAGATACCTAAAAGCTTGATAAAGTCGAAATTGTCTTCGGCAAGTTTCCCTTTTAACTGGGGCAAGTTGTTAAAAAAATTGAGATAAGATTCGATTCGTAAGGGGAACGCGAGGTTGTAGTAAGACACCTTGAAGCCATCAGGACCGTATTGGAGGGCGATCTCTCCATCTTCAAGACATTCCCCATAGAACCAGCCAAGAAATGGCGCCAGAATTCTCTTGTTGAGGCTGGCGGCCGGATAATCCCAATCCACATCGAAAAACTGAAAGTACCTGGAGCTGGAACCATTCTCCAAAATATCCATCAGCAGCCGATTGTCTGAATCCACCGCCATGTGATTCGGGACAATATCCTGAATCCACCCCATGTTGTGCGCTTTTAGCTCCGCGGCCAGCCCCTCCAGGTCAGAGAGCCCTCCCAACTCAGGATTCAGCTGATTGGGGTCAACCACATCATAGCCGTGGAGACTGCCCTTGACGGCTTTGAATATGGGAGAAGCGTACAGGTCGGAGATACCCAGGTCCGCCAGATAGGCAATGACTGGCTGCGCGGCCTGAAAGCCGAACGCAGGATTGAATTGAATCCGATAGGTCGCGGTTGGCATATTCATGAGAGACTTCCCGGTCTGCTATCCATGTGCAGATTTGCTGTTTACGGGCATATGGGCACCCGTAGCAAAAAATTCTCGGCCAAGACCGTATACTGGCGTAGCCATTCTTGTGCGTTTTGATCGCCCAGCTTGGCCTGCTTCTCGAAGTTAGGACAAGAGGCTTGAAGGATCTTGTAGCAGATGTTTTGGGTTTTCCAGAGATTAACCTCGAACGGCAAGGTCCGGACCAGTTGTGCAGCCTTATTCAACCTCTCCAGGTTAGCAAGGTCGTCAGGTTGCTCGAGAAGTTGTTCGGCCAGACTCTCAATGTTGACGGCCAGTAACAAGCCTAGAGCAGTCGCATCCAGAGTGGCGCCGGCCAACCGAGCTTCTTCCAGCAGAGGTCTTACCACTTCGGGGTCAAGCCCATCCCCTTCAATCACCCCGCGAAGCTTGGCATTCAAGCACAAGTCCGTCGCGACCGACAAGGCTTGGGGCCGTGGCGTGCCGGACCCGGTCAGAAAGCGAATCAAGGCGGCATGGTGCTCATAAATCGAGCTATATGCAGCTTCAGCCTCTCTCAAAGTCGGCTCCATGATGATGTTCAGGACTCTTCGCCGCTCATCGGCAAACAACGAGGTGAGAGAGTATGTGGACGTCCCGAAGTATTTACCCAGCAGAAGTACGGTCTTCGGGAAGTCAGCTCCGGCGAAAGCCGCGGAAATCTCTTTGGCCAGCTCTTCATATTTTTGCGCCCCCTGATATTCACCGGTGCCGCAGGCGATACTATGATCACCAAGATGGAGAACGCCAAAGCACAAGCTGGAGGATACGTGCGTAACCTCTGAAGTGACCGTGGCCCGCCCGATTACCAGCCTTGAGCCTCCTACCTGAAAGCTGCGGTAGTCCTCCCGGGTAGCGGAATACGCATAGATCGAGCTGCGTTCACCAATATCCTGAAACAGCGAGCTTAAGGCATAGTGGGCGCCCACATCTTTCATATCGAGCATGGCAGGCCGGACCAATTTCTCATATATGGTGCGACCGTCACGGTGTTCAGGTATGTTGCTCTTGGCCAGTTCAAGATGTTCGAGAAAGGCGGGTTCGAAGGAGTCGCTAAAAAGCTGGTCGGCCAATTGCAGAACTCTGCCGGCATATTTTATGTCCTGAACCGTCTCAATCCCGGAAAGCTCATCAAAAAACCAACCGCAACTTGTGTACATGAGCATTAAGTGGCGTTGGAGTTCCATAAGCTCCAGGACCGTGATCTCGTCCCCGGAGTTTAAGGGACGGGTCGCATGGCGGATCATAAACGCACTGATGCGCTCGGGTGATCGATCCACGATGATGTCGATATAGTCGTCTCGAGCTGCCCAGGGGTCGGTCAGAAACTGTCTGGCCATTTGTTCAAAAGCCGGATTCACGGTATCGCGGAGCCAGTCCAGGGCCGCACGCAAGGGGGCTCGCCAACCCTGGTTCCAACCTGGATGGCCGCCGCTGTTGCACCCGCAATCGGACCGCCAACGTTCTATGCCGTGCTCGCAGCTCCACGAGCTGTTTTCAAAGATCTCCACTTCGTACGCCGGTGGATGATCCTCCAGGAACCGGCCATAATTCGTCACCTGTGCCAATCCGTTGGACTCAATATAGTGGAGCGCATGCGCCAGGGCCATGTCGCCGTTGTGGTGATGATGCCCATAGCTTTCGCCATCCGTGGCGATGTGGACGAGGCGAGGAGAGTCGTCGGCGAACGCGGACAGCAGCCGGTTGGCGAACGCCTCGCCGTTGTCGAGCAATCCTTCAAATGCCAGGGCCTGGGCAATGGGACCGTCGTAAAAGAACAGGTTCATGACGCGGCCAGACGGCAGCGACACCCGGTAGGCTATGGCAGGATAGATTTTCCCACCACTCACGTCCTGCCATTTATCACCATCAATGGGCCGAACCCGCCTTGCCTGCCTGGGGGCCAGTATGGTAAAGCCGATGCCGTGTTGGGCCATGAGGTCCAGGGTTTCCAGATCTACCGCCGTCTCCGGGAGCCACAACCCTTCCGGCTTGCGCCCAAAGCGATATTCAAAATCCTTTATTCCCCAGATAATCTGGGTGTTCTTGTCGCGGCTGTTGGCCAGCGGTAGGATCATGTGATTGTAGGCTTGGGCCAAAGCATTTCCATGACCGGAGTATTTCTCCAGGCTCTGCCGGTCAGCCTCTATAATTGCCTCATAGGCGTCGGTGGCATACTTCTGCATCCAGAGCAAGACAGTCGGACCGAAGTTGAAGCTTATACTGGCATAATTGTTCACCAGTTGGGCGATTCGTCCTTCCGTATCCCAGATTCTCGATACGGCGTTGGCCGCGTAGCATTCGGCAGTGACCCGCTGGTTCCAGTCGTGGTAAGGGAACGCCGAATCTTGGATCTCAATGACCTCCAGCCAGGGGCTTTCTCTGGGAGGTTGATAAAAATGCCCATGGATACAAACAAATCGTTCCATCAGTTAGTCCTCCGGTTGCAGATTTACAATGAGAAAGGCATGTTGCGTCAAGGTCACCGAGACTTTCCCGTCTGAATGAAACACTGTGGGCAGGTCGCGGCCAGGACCGTGCCAGCGTTTCTCTCCCGACGCCAGGCGTTTCAGCCAGCGTCCGGACGGCAAGGGGATGTTGACCGACACAGCAGTGTCACCAAAATGGAAGATGGCGGCAACCTGCTCCTCGCGGCCCCAGCGCCGAACGACCAGGGTACTCTCCCTCTCCAGGCAAACAACTTCCAGGCGATCCTTGCTTAATCCCGCGCCCGCCCGAGTTTCATTTCGGAGCTTTATCAGTTCCTTGTACAATTCATACAGGATGCGATGCTTCCCCTGATGCCGCAGGCTGTGATCCAGGCTGGCGCTCTGCCGGGTCGCTTCTTCCTGAGGGTCCGGTGGCTCATCCGACCCCTTAAAATAGGCAAACTCTTCTCGACGCCCGCGGCGGACCACCTCTATCAGATCCGGATCCGAATGGCTGACAAAATAAGGAAACGGCGCGGTTTCCCCGTATTCTTCACCCATGAACAGCAGGGGTATGAAAGGCGAAAGGAGCACCACCGCAGCAGCCAGCTTCAGCCCTTCGAAGGAGATCAAGGCGCTGAGCCGCTCACCTTTCAGACGGTTGCCCACCTGATCGTGGTTCTGGGCGCAGACCACGAACCGGCGTGCGGCTAGGTCTTTGGAGGTGTTCCCGTGTCGACGCCGGCGCGCCGGGGAATATGCTCCCGAATAGACAAACCCCTCGGCAAAGGCCTTCGCAAGATCTTGGATGCGTCCGAAATCTTCATAGTACCCGGTTCGCTCACCGGTGAGAAGCGTGTGGAGGGCATGATGGAAATCGTCGTTCCATTGGGCGTCCAGTCCATAACCACCAAGCTCTGGAGAGCGAACGAGCCGGACGTCGTTCAAATCACTCTCGGCAATGACATAGATCCGGCGATTAAGCCGCTCGGCCTGCTCGTGCACCGCAGAGGCCAATTCCTGCAGGAAATGGTGTGCAGAAAAGTCGAATATCCCTTGAACCGCATCGAGGCGCAAGGCATCCAGGCGAAATTCCGTTACCCAAGAGAGCGCATTTTCAATAAAGAACCGCCTGACTTCGTCGCTGTCAGGCCCATCAAAATTGATGGCTGTACCCCAAGGAGTGTGGTACCGGTCGGTAAAGTAGGGCCCAAAATCATGGAGATAATTTCCTTCCGGCCCGAGATGGTTGTAAACCACATCCAGAATCACCGCCAAGCCACGCTGATGGCATGCATCAATCAGCCTTTTGAACTCCTCAGGACCTCCATAAGAATTTTGCACCGCGCCAGGGTAAACGCCATCATAACCCCAGTTGCGCTCCCCCGGGAATTGCGCGACAGGCATGATCTCAATTGCGGTTATGCCCAGATCCTTCAGTTCATCCAGGTGGGGGACGATGGCGTCAAAGGTGCCTTGAGCGGTAAAGGTCCCCACATGAAGTTCGTAAAGCACATAATGGGAGAGAGGTATTCCGGACCAGTGCAGCTCTTCCCAAACAAAATGGGGGTCAATGACCTGGGATGGCCCATGGACCCCTTCGGGCTGGAACTTGGAGGCGGGGTCAGGACGCTCGGTGTTTCCATCGAGACGATAAAAATATCGGGTTCCCGGCTGAACCCCCTGCACCACACCATAGTGATAGCCCCGGGAGACTTTTTCCAGGGGCGCAATCCGCTCTTCTGGAGAAAGAATATGGACCTCCACCTGATTAATCAAGGGGGCCCAGACGAGGAATCCGCCCAGGCCTCCTCCCAGGTAGGTAGCTCCCAACCTACATTTAGAATTCACCTCGATTCCCCCCCTCGCAGGAGTGAGGCAACACTACACATTGAAGCAAAGGCGATGGCTCGGTAAGGAAAACTGACGGTGCTCATAGGGTTCCAGGTGATCCGCCGAGCCCTTGTGGCCCAATAGTGGACAGCATTATTTTCCCTTGGATGTTATTTTAATAATACTCAAATCCGCCATGTCAATTCAGAACGGCGCCCAGGAGCTTTGCCAAAAAGGTTTCGGCTTCCTGGGGTACGGAGGTGAAATGGAACAGGAAGGCAGGGGGGGATTCGGAGAGGTGGGCCACCACTTTGCCGTAAAGGTCGTCGGCAATTTCGCGGTCGTCGGGGTCGTACAGGGAAATCCGCAAGTTCGCCAGCGGGGAGGGCAGGACCTCAGAGTGAATTTCGACCATATTATGGGCTATTTTGGTGATGGCCCCCCGGTGCCCCAGCTCTCCGGTATGTTTCCAATCCACCACGGTAAACTGGACAGGGAGCCCTTGCTTGAGTTCGATCCACGTAATCTCTTTTTTCGGGGGCAGAAAGAGCTGAAAATCTCCGCCGATACCTCCCACTTCATGGATGGTCAGCGGTTTTTTAACCCCTTTGGGCATAACCTTCATGGCAGTGTCTATCCGACAGATATCGCCACATTCGTCTAAGGTGCTCTCTGAAATAAAGATTTGGCCGCCCACCGTATAAGATTCAATGCGGGCCGTGAGGTTGACCGCGCGGCCCACCACGGCATACTTGATTTTCTTCTTAGAGCCGATATTGCCCATCACCACCTCGCCGGTGTTGATGCCGATGCCTAAAGCTACCTCGGGGTACCCGGCCTGGCGATTCCGTTCATTGACCGAGGTCATGGCCAATTGCATTTCCACGGCGCACGCCACGGCTCGCCGCGGGTCGTCGGGGCGCAGGATGGGAGCCCCAAAGATCACCAGGATGCCGTCGCCGATGAATTCGTCGATGGTGCCCTGGTACTTCTGGATGATTTCTGTCATGGTCTCCAGATAGATATTGATCATCGCCACCACATCCTCAGCGGGAAGACGCTCACTTAAGGAGGTGAAGCCGCGCAGATCGGCCATGAGAATAGTAGCACGCCGTTTTTCACCCTCTATTTTCAGTCCACCCTTCTTCAGAATCACGTTGACGATTTCATCCGAGAGGTAGCTGCCGAAGGTCTCGCGAATAAACCGGTTGCTCAGTTCCAGGGCGGCGTTGAGTTCGTGCAATTTTCGCCGTTGCTCTACTTCTAAATCTCGCAGCCGCTTTTTTTCCAGACAGGCCTGCACCCGGGCTCGCAGCAGCACCGGGTTGAAGGGCTTGGGCAAATAGTCTTCCGCCCCCAGTTCAATGCAGCGGACCGCGTTGGCCGTTTCATCCAAGGCGGAAATCATAATGACCGGCAGGTCGCGCCAGGTTTCGGAATGCTTCAGGTGTTGGAGCACCTGGTAACCGTTCAGTTCCGGCATCATAATATCGAGGAGCACCAAATCGAAAGCGCCGGTGGCGATCATCTCCAGGGCCTGGCGGCCATTGTCTGCCACCAGCACCGTATGGCCTTGACGCTCCAAATAGCGAGAAAGTAAGTCGCGGTTTATTTCATTATCATCTACCACAAGTATAGAGCCGCTTTCGCCTCCGGTGACGGCAGCGCTATCCTGAGCCAATTCCCGGAGGCTGGTCAGGGCGCTGTGAATCAGAGATGACCGGTCGGAGACTTCCAGGCCGGATGCCTTCAGACCGGCATCGATCTTGGAAAAATCGACAATTTCGTTGACCCGAGAGAGGAAGACTTCGGCGGCAGAGTGAATCTTCTTTAGGTCAGCAAGAAGATCCACCAACCTCTGATCGGTGGCGTTCTCAATCAGGATCTCACTGAAACCGATGACGCTGTTTAAAGGGATGCGCACTTGATAGTGCAGGTTGGCGACCAGGGATTCCAGATTAAAGACGACATCGCCAGAGGCGACTTGGTTTGGGTCCAGAAGGTCGTTGATTATCTCCAGGAGTTGATGGCCGGCAGAGAGAATCTGGTTAAGGTCGGAGACATAATCCGCCAGGCCCGGATCATCGGCGTCTCCCAATAGCATTTCACTATAACCGATGATCGCGTTCAGGGGCGTTCGCAATTCATGGCGCAGGTGGGCCCACAGGGCTTGTGGGCTTTGTTCCCCTTCAGCTTCTGGACCGGAAATTCTCTGAACGGCCGGAGTAGGTTCCTGGGTTTCAGTCCGGCCGGGGTCGGATTCGGTGGTGGACATGGTTTGGCTAGGTCGTCTCCTTGCCTAAAAAACCTTGTATTTTTTCCAGCAGCCGGCGAAAGTCGATGGGTTTGGTGTCATAGTCATTGCAACCCGCGGCTAAGGATTTTTCCCGGTCTCCCGCCATGGCATGGGCAGTGAGGGCAATAATGGGAATGGACCGGGTTTCCGGCATGGTTTTGAGCAGGCGGGTCGCTTCCCAGCCGTCCAGGCCGGGCAGACTGATGTCCATGAGGATCAGGTCAGGGGCTTCCGAGCGGGCCAGATCAACTGCCTGTTCGCCATCCACCGCGATGACCATCTCAAAGCCCTGCTTGAGCAAGCGCCGTGATAACATGTCCCGATTCATTTCATTATCTTCTACCAAAAGGATCTTAGGCATGCAGTTTCGGCTCCTTAGGCAATTTCCTTTTTAGCAGGTCTATTACCTATCATAGATTTCAAGGCTCAATCCCTCCTTGATCTATAACCAATTTTCTTTTTTATACCAGTCGCAGGTTAGTTTGGCTCCCAGGGCAAGAGAAATTTGGGGCTCGAAACCCAGGAGAGTCCTGGCCTTGGTGATGTCGCAGAGCCAGTTCGGCTGGATCATTTCCTCTACCCTGCCTCGGCTGATGAGGGCAGGCTTCCCGGAGACTTTAGAGAAATATTCCGCAACCGCGGCCATGCCGAATAGCACCGCTGGTGGAAGGCTGAGGCGGAACGCGGTTACCTCCATCGCTTGTGCGAAGATATCGTTAATTTCCTCCATCCGGTAGTCTTGCCCATCCGACAGAAAAAATATTTCCCCATTCTTGGTGCGGGTCTCGGCAGCCAAGAGGATCGCGCCGACCAGATCCTGGACCGAGCACAGGCTGAGGTGTCGAACGCCGCCGGAGAAACAGGGCTTGATCCTTTTGGCGAGACACTGAAAAAGAGCCAAAAAGGCTTTATCCCTGGGCCCATAGACCGCAGAAGGCCGGAGGATCAGGAGAGGAAGTTCATGGGCCCGGGACAGGGCCAATTCCTCCCCCTGCAGTTTGCTTCTCCCGTAGAGAGAGACCGGTTCGCTATGATCGGATTCCTTTTTCTTCCCACCGTTCCGCCCCGGACCTGCGGCTGCCAGGCTCGAAAGATAGATAAATTTTTGGAGTCGGCTGTTATGTTCGAGGCAGGCCTGGACGAGATTCTCCGTGCCCAGGGCATTCACCTCGAAATAGGTCTTTGCTTCGATGGCCCGGGTCACGCCCGCGAGATGAAACACCAGGTCGACATCTTTCACACCTGGCCCTAAAGAATCCTTCTCCTGACAATCTCCATAGATAATCTCGACGGGAAGCCCCTTCACCCACTTTAAATGACTCGTAGGCCGGACGAGGCATCTGACTTGGACTCCTCGTTGCAAGAGGGCTTCCACCAGATGGCTCCCGATAAATCCTGCCGCCCCGGTTACCAATGCTTTCAATGATCTTTTCCTCGCTGCAACTGTAAAAGTCTATCCATTTCCCGTGGCATTGTCAAAAGTCAGTTCTATCAAGAGAGCATTTTGTGTTATCCTAGCGTCGACGAGAGGATTCGGCTTCAAGAACAGAAACTTTTGGGGATTTTCCCCGGGCTCAGAGGTCCGAAAAACCAATTTTTGGACAGAGACAATCAATTTTTTCTGCGGTCGCTAAGGTGGCCGCATAATCTCGGGTTACCCGAGAGAGGGCAGCCATGACTATTACAGAAATGATTCGAACCACCGGGGAAAAGGTTTTCTTGCTACTTGTGGCGCTTTGTCTGGTGGGGGTCTTTTCTTCCGTCTCTTTTGCGGAGGAGGCAACAACGAACAAGCCGGCTCCAGAAACTCCGGCAGCGGGAACCCCTCGTAGTGCGCCGCCGGAAAAGGACGAGCACGCCGGGCAGGCCACGGGCAATGGAATTGAGCGAGGCGCGGATGCCACTAAACGGGGAGTGAGGCGTGCCGGCGAAGCGACCGCCAATGGCATTGACCGAGGCGTGGATGCCACTAATCGGGGAGTGCAGCATGCAGGCGAAGCGGCCAGCAAGGGAATTGAGCGAGGCGTGGATGCCACTAGACGGGGAGTGGAGCGTGCCGGCGAAGCGACCGGCAATGCACTTAAAAAGGCCGGCGAAGCAGTCGAAAAGACCTTTTCCGGCAAGGATGAACAAAGGTAACCACCGCAACCACAATAATCAGTCCATCTATACTGCACCCCTTGCAGGCGAGACATTTTGAGAAGTGAGGAATAAAATGTCTCTCGCAGCATAATTGCGGCTAATATCGGCTGGTCGAAGGGACTCACTTCTGGGCGCGCCCTAAACTGGCCCGGGCAACCGCGCGAGAGGAAAGAGAATATGGTCCGCCTCAGGAATCCCGGTTTAGGGCGATCCGGGCCGCAAAGCTTAGGGCCGGTCGGAGAACGAGTGGTGAAGCGCTCACCGGTTTGTTCCTACAACGAATGGGACCCGCTCGAGGAGGTCGTGGTCGGGCGCCTCGAGGGCGCCATGATCCCGTCCAAACACCTCACGGTCAGCTTCAACATCCCCCAGAGGCTGGCGAGAATCTATAAGCTGATCGCCGGGCTTCCCTATCCCAAGTTTGTCGTGCGCCCGGCACAGCGAGAGCTGGACGAGTTCATTCACATCCTCGAGGCGGAAGGCGTCACCGTGCGCCGGCCGGCGGTGACGGACTTCTCCGTCACCTACAAGACGCCGCACTGGCAATCGAAGGGCTTCTGCGCGGCCTGCCCGAGAGACGGGCTTCTCGTCGTCGGCGATGAGATCATCGAGACGCCGATGGCCTGGCGGTCTCGTTACTTCGAGGTGAACGCCTACCGCCCGCTGCTCAAGGAGTACACGGCGAGAGGGGCGACGTGGACCACCCCGCCGCGGCCGGAGCTGGTCGATGCGCTCTACAACCGCGACTATCGCCTCCCCGAGGCGGGCAAGCCGATCCCCTTCGTCGTGAACGAGTATGAGCCCGTCTTCGACGCCGCCGACTTTGTCCGCTGCGGCCGGGACCTGTTCGGCATCCGCAGCAACGTGACAAACGAGTCCGGCATTCACTGGCTCCGGACTCACCTCGGCGACAGATTCCGCATCACCCTGCTCGAAACCCGCTGCCGCCAGCCCATGCACATCGACTCGAGCCTTATGCCGCTCGCACCGGGGAAGCTGCTAGTCAATCCGGACTATATTGATCCCAGCTGGCTCCCGCCGATGTTCGCCTCGTGGGACATCCTCATCGCCCCCGAACCTAACCCCGTCCCGTGGCGCATCCCCTCGATGTGCAGCCGCTGGCTCAGCATCAATGTGTTGATGCTCGACGAGAAGCGGGTCATCGTGGAGCGGTTGCAGGAGTCTCTCATCAAGAAGCTCAGGGACTGGGGCTTCGAGCCAATCCCCTGTTCGTTTGCCAACTATGCCCCCTTCGGCGGCTCCTTCCACTGCGCCACCCTCGACGTGCGGAGGAGAGGCGAGCTCCAGTCGTACTTCTGAGCGCCGATTTTTCAGGTGTGCCGCCTCAGGCGGGCAATTTGGGGCGCATTCCCGGCAGCCCTGAATAAAACAACAGCCCGTACCTCGAAAGGGGTTCCTCCTTTTCTCCGTGGCCTGCTAATGTTTTTCCTCTTCAGGTTTACCCTCTGGTGCTTTTTGAGCAGGAGCCGGTCTCTGTTCCTGACGCGGGGCCGCTTGAGCAGGAGCCGGTCTCTGCGGCGCAGGAGCGGGTCTCTGTTCCTGACGCGGAGCCGCTTGAGCAGGAGCCGGTTTCTGTGGGGCCACGCGAGCAGGAGCCTGTCTCTGTTCCTCGCGCGGGGCCGCTTGAGCGGGAGCCTGTCTCTGCGGGGCTACGCGGGCAGGAGCCTGTCTCTGTTCCTGTGGTTGGGCTGGAGCAGCGGGGCGCCCCTGGAATCCTTTCTGCCACCCTCCACCCTGGCCACTATGGTGTTGTTCATAAAATTTCTGGTCATAACGCTGACCTTCCCGGTGTCCTTGCCAATAGGGATACGTTTGCTGAAATTGCTGGTAGTATTGAGGATTTCCCTGATACCACGCAGACCACCTCGAAGCATACCAGTCGCCGGGTCTGTCGATATAAGTGGGAAGATAAGAGTAGTACGGGGCCCATCCGTAGCGGGGGCCGAAAAAGTAATAGAGGATGCCATTCAAAAACCAATCACCGTTGTAATAGACCCACGGCGTATTAGGCCCGACCCAAGGCTGCGAGTAGGGATCCGCGGGCGCGGGTGCATACACATAGCCCTGGGCATAAGAAGGTGTTGACGTTGTGGCGGCCACAGCTCCAGCCAGCAAGATTGCTACCACCAAAATAAAAGTTAGCTTTTTCATACGGACGCCCTCCCAGAGCATTTTTTTTAAAAGTAATCATGCTTGCTAACAGGTCAAGGATTAATACCCTAAGTTGGTAAAATCTCTCTCAGTTTCTCTGCGGCCACCTGGAAGGCCCCAGGATAAATTTCCACCTCCAGGGGTGTCAAGCCCACCAATTCGCCATCGGCCTCCACCAGGGCGGGAGGCTCACCCGCCAACTTCACCTTCCGGGCAAAGCGGGTCTGGACTTTAGGGTGCTTAAGGTGACTCCCCAGATAAATCTGGGGAAAAAGTCTTATCAAATCGCGCCAAGAGATTTGCCGGTCCCACACCAACTGAAGGCGCCCTGATTGCGGTGAAGCCCACGGGGTGATCATCATCCTCCCGCCGAAATATTGGCCTAAACCCATCACGAACATCAGGGAGACCGCTTCGAAGTTCTCGCCATCGATTTCCCCTTGCAGACGAAAATGGCTGAGCTTGAAAAGCTCTTGGATACCGCTCAGCAAGTAAGGCAGTTTGCCGTACTTGGGGATCTTTTGCCGGTGGTAACGGGCAATCACCTGGGCATCAAAACCTGCCCCGATGACATTGAGGCACACCCGGGAAATCGGTCTGCCGTGCAGACCCATCGCCTGAAATACGACCAAATCGGTGCTCAAAACGGATTCCCCCAGGGCATGGACCAAATGATCAAAGGGGGTGTGGCCGACCTCGAAATTGCGCACATAGTCGCAGCCGGTGCCGAAAGACACGATCCCCAGGCTGGGGAGGCGGCCTGCGGGCTCCCACCACAATCCATTGGCCACCTCGGATATAGTGCCGTCTCCGCCCACGGCCAGGACCCGGTCAAATCCTGATCTTCTCGCCTGGGCGGCCAAAAATTCGGCATGGCCGGGGCCTTTAGTCCACCAAGTCACTACCTGAGAAGCCCTGGCGCCCAGCCGCTTCAATAATCCGGGCCAAGAGTGAGGAGCGCGCCCGGATCCTGCCACCGGATTTACAATGGCTGCGATTTTCATACAAGCCAGACCTTGGTGCGGGCCCACCGGCGCCACACCGGCATGATTGTTCAACCCGGAGCTGCCCTCAGTAATTTTACCGGTATTGGGGGCAGATCAGATACATTTAGAGAATTAGCAGATAGCTGCTATGATCCAAAACTTATCACGATGCCCACACCTGCACCTATCCAGATCGGAATTTTTCCACTTCTTTTAAGATAACTGGCGGATTTTGGCTGCTATTATCGGGCGGTGCTGGCCTGGGGTTCTGGGACCCCAAAAGCAATGTTGCCATGATTATTGATTGTCTGATATGCCGAAGTCTATGGAGAATATTGACTTTTGCAAAAATTATGCTTAACAAAAATTTGGGCGGGGATAGATTATCTTCTGTGGTTAAACTCGGGAAGAGAGGTCCCCAAAACCATTTTTTAGGCTGCGCTGGCCAAACCTGCCGCATAATTTTAGATAAGACGCTCCCCAGGCCAGGAACAAGAGGAATAACGAACCGCTGCGCCGTCCCCTTCTCTTATCTGGCTGAGCTTATGGATTTCCTGCCAGGCGAAAGGAGCCTGGGGGGAGCTTTTCTGAATTGTGTATGGTCGCCTGGGAGGAGATCAATCATGAGCAAATACATGCGCCTCGCGGTTACTGTTCTTCCTTATTATCAAAAAGACCTGGAGGGGACTTATCCAAATCTGGCTCGTCATTTAAGAACCTTAGATGCGGACCTGGTGGCACAAAATCCTTCACTTTATGCAATAGTGGGAAAGTTGGATAAGCTTCTTTATACCTTCGATAGTACGCCGCTCAGAGATGTGCTTCTCCGGCATAGAGAGAATCTTCGAAACCTTCATAAGAGTATTGAAGAGAATATAGCCGACTGGAATCTCGCCCAGGCTGACCAATTTCTTTATAAAATTGAGGATGCCTTTGACAAAATAGAATCTGAATTGAAATAGCCGCCACTATCCAGACCGGTGGGTTTTTCAGGATCAGATCGGAGATGGCGAGCTTACCGAGGTCATGCAGCCTGGCGGCTAGTAAAGGACTCTTATTGTCTTTTATCTTTGGCCTCTGTTGTTTTATCATGTAGTAAAAAAGAAAAAGGAGCGCTATGAATAGGAAGAAATTAATGGCCTTGGCCTGCTGCCTGGCCCTGGTCTTCAGCTTTGGCGCCGTGGCCCTGGCGGCGAAATCGGAGCCTAAGGTCGGTCAATCGGTGGGTAACCTCACCTTTCCCCCACCTCTTTCCCAGGAGGACGCCAACTATCTGGGCCTAACCAAGAGGGATGCGTTTTCTTTGCAGGAAATCAAGTCGCCTTACGTGCTGGTGGAACAGTTCAATACCAACAGTCCCTATTGCAGGGCCCAGGCTCCCGTCTTAAACCATTTGTATACCATGGTGCAGCAGGACGCCGCACTGAAAACCAGGCTGAAATTCCTGGCGATGGGCCAGAATAACGACGAAAACGCAGTCAGGATGTGGAAGGCCTCCCACAAGGTGCCCTTTCCGGTTTTACCGGACACTGTCAGCACCTTCGTCAAAGCCTTTAATTTCTGCGATTATCCACTGACCTTAGTGCTGGATAGGAGCGGGAAAATCCTCTTCGTCCATATCGGCGTCTTTAAAAACGCCGCTGATGTCCTAAAAGGCATCAAGGCGGTCGTAAAATAACCCATATTTTCCCGCGGCGCTCCGGGGCAGGTTATCGGAAGCCCCCTTGGAACCCTCTTCTCCCGGCGTGATCCAGGAGAAAGGATAGTGAAGGCCTGGGCCAGGGTTGCGCTGCCTTTTCAAGCCCTGCTAATCTTTTCCATTATCGAGGCGGTCGAAAAACGATTTTTTGCTAAAACCTAGGCAAGGCGCAGTTGCGTCAGCGA
>JBKQKO010000122.1:0-5550 GCA_052147455.1 Desulfobaccales bacterium
TTGGGGCGGCGGCTCTCCCGGCGCCCCGGCCTGGTAATGGGAGCGGAAAAGAGATTAAATTCCCCCTCACCCTAACCATCTCCCCCGCGGGGGAGATGGAATAAAGCTGGCACCCCTTTTATACTCCCGTTAATAATATCCTAATTATATTTTAGGATCCCTTAGTCGGAATTTTCCAGACTGGCCATTTTCTCCAGCCTCCAGGAGAGGCGGGCCAGGTGGTCGGCCTGCCCTTTTTTGTTCTCAGGCACCTTCAGCCAGTATTCTTTGGTTCCGACCGGGAGGCGCTCGCCCTGGAGTTCCGGATTAAACTCTAGAAATTCCTTCTCAGGCACCTCCAGAGAATGGGCAAACCAGCGCCAGTTCAACCCTCCCGGCACCCTGACCTTGGCGGCAGGCCTGGGAGCTTGATACTTACAGTCCGGGAAGCCATAGCGCCCGGGATTTTTGGCAATCAATGCCGCGGCAATGAGTTGCGGCACGTAATTGCAAGTCTCCTGGGGCAGCAGCTTCTTCTGGGCCATGGTCCAGAAATCCCGGGTGTCGTGGCGGTTCACCACCCCTTCCACCCGCTTTTCCCCGGCGTTGTAACCGGCGGCCGCCAGGTACCAGCAACCGAATTGTTGATATAGGTCGCGCAAGTAGCGGGCCGCCGCCCGGGTGGATTTTTCCGGGTCCCGGCGTTCATCCACCTGCTCATCGATCTTGAGGCCATAACGCCGGGCCGTGCCCTCGATAAACTGCCACATCCCCACCGCCTCCTTGGGTGAACGCGCCCAGGGGCTGAAGCCGCTCTCCACCAGGGCCACATAGACCAGATCCTGGGGCAGGCCATATTCCTGGAAAACTTGCCGGATCATGGGCAGATAGCGCCCTGACCGCGCCAGGGCGGCCTGGAAATTGCCCTTCTGCGAGCCTGAAAAAGTCCGCAGATAGGCTTGAACCGGCTCATTCAACACCATGGGCAGCTCCGAGGCCAGACTAGTTGGAATTCCCCCCAGCATCCCACTTTGCTCAAGGAAGCCGCGAATTTCTTTGGCTAATCGTGGATCAGGAACTTCTGCGAGAGGTCCCCCGGGGCACAGGTATTCTTGAGGAACCAAACCCTGGTTGGCTTCTGGCCCCGGCAAGCGGCGGAACTGCAGCTCGGGGGAGGCAGTGTTGCAACTCGGAAGAATTAGGGTCAAGCCCAAAAAGATCTTGAGCAGGGCCCTTTGCCATCTTCTGCCCTTGTTTGCGGACATCCATTTCCCCTCAGAAGCCTAGCTCATTTTTAGCAGAGGCTATGGTTCACCAGGGTTCGCATATATTAAAATATTCTAAAAAAGTAAAATAGCAATTTTTAGGCCATAGCGCCGGAGGTTTCCCAATTGAGCGGGATTCATTGCTGCTCAGCGATAAGAAGTCGCCTGGATTTGGAAAAGCTGGGCATACTTGCCCCCTTTTCGGATAAGCTCTTCATGGGTGCCGCTTTCGCTGATGCTTCCCCTGGCCAGCACATAGATGTAATCCGCCAGCCGGACCGTGGAAAAACGATGACTGATGAGGAGGACCATGCTCCCTGGAGTCCGCGGCCGCAAGTACTTAAACACCTCGTTTTCGGCCCGGGCGTCCAGCCAACTGGTGGGCTCATCGAGAATGAGCAGTTGGGCCTCCCGCAGGAAGGCCCGGGCCAGAGCAACCTTTTGCCATTCACCCAGACTGAGTTCCCCCTGGTCCTCAAAATGATGGCCCAGGACGGTGTCGTAGCCCCGGGGCATCTTCTGGAGAAAATCATCGGCCTGGGCCTGGCGGGCCGCAACGTAGATCTTATCATCCCGCGGCTTCAGGCTAATGTCTCCCAACCAGATATTTTCCCGAGCCGTCAGGTCGTAACGGGCGTAATCTTGAAAGAGTGCGCTCACCCGCCTTCTTAAGTCCTTGGGATCAAATTGGCGCAAGTCGATGCCGTCAATGGTAATCTTTCCGGCCACCGGATCATAGAGCCGGCACAGCAGCTTGGCGAGGCTGGTCTTCCCCGAGCCGTTTTCACCCACCAGGGCCACCACCTGGCCCGGCAAGATCCGGAGATTGATATCCTCCAGTACCGCTCTTTCTCCGGTGGGATAATGGAAATGGAGGTGGTCCAGGAAGATGCCTTCCTTGACGGGGAGGGGAAAAGCCGCGGGGCGGAGGGGAGCCGCCAGTCTCGGTTTGAGATCCAGGAATTCATTAAAATTGGCCAGAAACAGGTTATCTTCATAAAGGTGGGTGAGGCTGCTCCAGATATCCTGGAGGGAGCTTTGGGCCCGTTGGAAGGCTCCGTAATACATGACCATACCCCCCAGGGTGATGGCTCCCTCCACCGTCTGGTAGGCGATATAGGCCAGGACCCCAAAGATTGCCGCAGTGGCGCTGGCCTGGGTAATCAAATCCGCCAGGGAACGCCGCCTGGAGATCTTGAGCCTATCCACCCGGAGCCTCTGGCGCAAGGTCCGGAACCAATCGCGGAAGAGCGGCCCCAGGGCAAAGATCCTGATTTCCTTGGCATAACTGCCGTTGGTCAGCATCCAGTGGAAATAGGATGCCCGCCTTTGGTCCTGGGTGTGCCGGCGCTGCCAATCATACATCTGGTCGGAGTATTTCAAGCGCAGCAACACCCCGGGAACGGTGGCCGCAAAGAGGATGAAGGGCACCCACCAGCGGAAAGAGACCAATAACCCAGCCAGGGCCACCAGGGAGATGCCGCTCTGGCCCAGCTGCAGCAGGCCGTCCATGGTGCTGGCCGGCCGGTAAGCGGCCTCGTGTTGGGCCCGGTGCAGGGTATCATAGTACTTGGGATCTTCGTAATACTCCTGATCCACCTCCACCGACTGGCCATGGACGACATCGGCGATATGGTCGGTGATCACCTGGGTTTGGGCTTCCTTGACAATCTCCCCCAGGGAGCGGCAAGCCGCGGCAAACAGGGCCACCCCCGCCGCCGCCGCCACCAGCAGCAGCACGCCCCGGAGCGCCCCGGATTTCGCCGGCGCCGCCAAGCCGGAGGTGACCGCATCGACTATTAACTTCATCAGGTATAAGGACACGAGCGGCAGCAGACCCTGGATCAAAATGAGTCCGAAATTGGCCGCGGTCCACCCCGGGGCGCTTTGCCAGACTAGACGCAGGGAGCGTTCCAGGTGCAGACTGTGCCTGATCTTCTCTTTGATGGTCTTGGCAGGTTTCATAGACTGCGGCTGATGAGATTTTCTTACCGGGTGCGGCGACTCCTTATCCGCTCAGGTTTCCTTACTATTAACCGAAATTATGCGGCAGGCTTGACCACCGCAGTCAAAAAAGGTTTGGTGACCCCTCTCAACGAGTCCAACCGCGACAAGTTTCCTCTTTTTTATCGGAATTGTCTAACGATCGCGATAATAACATAAATTTCGAAGAATTTGCCAGCCAACCATTTCGGGAACAAATTCCGCTCTAACAGTCTCTGCTCTGGAGTTATGCCTTGGGGGCAGGTCAACCTAATAGGTTTATTTCTCCTCACCTTTCATTTCTTATCATTATCAGTCGGCGCTATTCGGGTCATCATGCTGGAAATTAGATCTTGGCTGAGCTTCTCTGGCGTCTGAAAACGGTGGAGAGGTTTCGGATAGGTTTTGTGATATCATGCTCCTCATGAATGGGGTACTTTAGCAAAACAACAGTTGGGAAGTTCGAAAAATAGTTCCAGTCACCTAAGTTAAGGCAGCCAGCGCCTGGTTGCCGCCGACTAGCGCTTGCTGAGGAGATTTACAGCTATGCGGGCTTTGTTGGTATGTCCCGAATTTCCCCTGTCCTTTTGGAGTTTCCAGAAATCTTGCCAGCTCCGGGGTGCAAAAACAGTTAATCCACCCTTGGGTTTGCTTACGGTGGCAGCCTTGCTGCCCGCGGAATGGGACCTGCGTCTGGCCGATCTCAACAGCAGAAGCCTGACGGAGGAAGATTGGCAGTGGGCCGATCTGGTTTTGATATCAGCCATGTACATTCAAAGGGCGGGCTTGTTGGCCCTGGTGAGTGAAGCCAAGCGCCGCGGCAAAACCGTCGTAGCCGGGGGACCCCACCCCACTTCCCTCCCTGAGGCCGTCCTGGAGGCGGGATGTGACTTTGTGGTGCGGGGCGAGGGCGAGAATACGATTCCTTTGCTTCTGGAGGCGATGAGACAAGGAAAGACCGGGATAATCGAAAACCGCGCAAAGCCGGACCTGGCGACCTCGCCGATCCCGCGGTTTGATCTGTTGCAACTGCAAGATTACGTCACCGTTACGATTCAGACTTCCCGGGGATGCCCGTTTGACTGCGAATTTTGCGATGTGGTAAACCTTTTCGGGCGCAAGCCCCGTTACAAGACCCCGAAGCAGGTCATCGCCGAACTGGAAACCCTCTACCGGCTTGGGGCCAGGGGATCCGTGTTCATTTGCGATGACAACTTCATCGGCAGTAAGAAGCACGCCCGGGCCTTCCTGCAAGAACTCACCCCCTGGTTGAGGAGTCGGGGTGAACCCTACAGGTTCTTGACCCAGGCCTCGGTGAACCTGGGGCAGGATCCGGAAATGATCGACCTCATGACCGCGGCCAACCTGAGGGAAGTTTTTATCGGGATCGAGTCTCCGGATGAGAATGTGCTGCAAACCAGCCACAAATATCACAACGTCAAGAACCCGCTCCTGGAATCGCTGTACACCCTCAAGAACAAAGGCATGGAGGTTATTGGCAGTTTCATCATCGGTCTGGACGGGGAAACCAAAGGGGCCGGCGAACGCATCTGCGCCTTTATAGAACAAACTGACATACCCGTGGCCATGCTAGGGGTCCTGCAGGCTTCACCGCATACCAGCCTGTGGCATCGACTGGAGAAAGAAGGGCGGCTGCGCCTGGATGTGGGAGATGACTCAGGGACTTTCTCGGCCTTGAACTACGAACCGGATCGACCGGAAGCCGAGATCATGCAGGAATACGTCGAGGCCTGGGACTACTTGTATGAACCATCCCGTTACCTGGCCAGGACCTACCGCTATTATCTGGCCATGCGGCCGGTTTGCCGGGCCCAGGCAGTCGCCGCCGGGGACACCTTGCCAAAGGACCGCGTCCCCGGCCAGGGACTGACTTGGCGCAGGATATTAATCGAAGTCGGGGCTTTTCTCAAAATCCTCTGGTGGCAAGGGTTGCGGCCGTCTTACCGGCGTCAGGTCTGGACCCAGTTGTTCGGAATGCTGAGACAAAACCCGACACGGTTCCCGCAATATTTCGTGACCTGCGTCGAGGGAGAGGACCTTTTCGCCATGAGAGAGATAGTGCGGGAAAAGGCCGCGGCCATCATCAGGGAGCGGCTGATAGAGGTTCCCGCGGCGCTCCAAGTCAGGTTATCGGAAGCCCCCTTGGAACCCTCTTCCTCCAGCGCTATCCAGGATAAAGGATAGTGAAGGCCTGGGCCAGGGTTGCGCTGCCTTTTCAAGCCCTGCTAATCTTTTCCATTATCGAGGCGGTCGAAAAACGATTTTTTGCTAAAACCTAGGCAAGGCGCAGTTGCGTCAGCGA
>JBKQKO010000123.1:0-57251 GCA_052147455.1 Desulfobaccales bacterium
TGTAACCTGATGCTTGGTACGTCTCATTCTCAGCCTCCTTGTTGATGGTTAGACTGGCTTGGAATCCCAGAATACCACCAACCGATAGGACAGTCACAACTCTCCTTTGCATCATAGTTACTTGCCATATGGAGCTAAGGGCCTCTTACAGCCCCACCACGGGCCGCCAAGGTGACATCCAAGGGAAAGAGATCAGGGGCGCCTGGGAAAGCCTAAATCGCCCCATGAGCCCTCGCCACCTATCCAAATTTTGGTCATAAAATTTTTGGCCTGGGTCCCATCACCGGGGGGTGTCTGCTATTTCCCCCTCGATAGATTTTGAGAATTCTGTCCGTGGGGGACATTCAAGCACAGGGGGGGTAGGAGTCCCGACCCGGGGTTTGTCTTCGAGGGCCGGAAATCTATAGTGTCTGGCCTGGCGGCCGGGCCGGGACCTGAGCGAAGGGGTCAGATTCAAAGTGACCTGGCAAGGAGCGCCGGCCAAGGTAGGCAAGGAGTGGGGCCACGCCGCTATCCTCCTCTATTGGGAGAACTACGGTTTATGGCCGAATGGATATCCCTGACTTCTGACTGACTCGCTTCCCTTCAAATCTCCCCAGCACCCTCAATTATGCTACCCCGTGTGCTACCCCAGAATAAAAAGGGGTTAGCCACTTTTGGCTAACCCATTGTTTTCTTTGGTGGGCCGTCGGAGACTCGAACTCCGAACCTAGTGATTAAGAGTCACTTGCTCTACCAATTGAGCTAACGGCCCGGAGGCTTGACAGGCTTATATATACGGGGGTTCGGGAAATTTGTCAAGGGAGGGGGATTGCGCAAAAACGCCCAAAATTAACCAAATGGGCGCGGCATACGCGGACACATCGCGGACGCGGAGAAGGCATCACATGACGTGACAAGGCGTTACACAAACTGAATCTTTGGAAAACCCGATTCAACCCCTGACTCTGCCGAGAACCGCTATCTCAAACCTTGCCTCCCGGAAAGGCGTCACCCTGATGAACGAATAATTTGGTTATTTTATTAAGATACGCCATTTACCGCGGCAGCTATCCTTCACCGACTCCCCTGCCACTGATCTGCAATCGTTTTAAGGTGCCATCTCCCGATAAAGCCGCTTTCCTTTTCAATTAGAACAACCTCCTTGGTTTTATCCCATTCATTATCCATCTAAATTTCTCTACGCCCACAAATACCCCCGGCATATCCGGGGCCGCCATAGCAGCCGGCGCCGCCAGGCGCGGGAGGGAAGCGCATCCCTGGGGGGCCGGCATTGGAAATCGGATGGTTGGCCATCGGCATTCCATAACCGGGTCAATAAGAGCGAACTGCATCTCTTAACAGGGGGCCTGGCCAGTCAATCCTAATCCGGGTCAAATGACCTACCTGTGCTGGAAAGATTAAAGAAATCCAATAAGATCAGCCTCACGATCAGGGTCTGGAGCTAATCAAGGTCTTGGGAATTGTTTTCCGAATGAAACGAGGCAGGGGCCCAGAACTAAATCTGGATGGGCGATTGGTCTGGCATAACCATCATTTCACTTACCCCGGTGTTCCAGCCATGACGAGAGAAGGGAGTAGGAAATGGGAAAAGATTGGTTTAGACGGAAGTTTCCCCCGAGCCTGACGCCTGGAGCCACCGGCGTCAGGCGCGGCGGGGGGCGGACTTAGGGCCATGGCCAGACCATCGCTCTTTGAAGGGCTGCCGAACCAGGATTTGGAGAATATGCCGCTGCTCCTGGATCGCGTCTATGGGCGCCTGGGGGCGGATATCGACCGGCTGGAGGTGCAGATCAAGGGGCGTCTCAACGACCTAGAGGCCCGGCTGCGGAATCAGGAGGGCCGCATAGCGCAGCAGGAAGACTGCCCTTGCCAGGTCCACCGGGACGCGGCGCACTTGTGCCCCATCATGGGGATCCGGGACCAGATCAACAAGATGCAGCGCCGCCTGGCCTGGTACGCCGGCATCTTCGCGGCGTTCTCGGCCATGCTCTACGCCCTGTCCAATTTGCTGTGGCTGCTCAAGCACTTATAGGGGAGTAAATAATGGATCATCTGGAACTCCTGAAAAAGGGCGCCCTGGCCGAGAAGCGGGAACGCTTCCGGGCCCACCTAATCCGCATCGACCAGCTTATCGCCGCCATCCAGCTCAACACCTTCCGTATCCACGATGAGGACCTGGATTCCCTCAAGGAGGACCACGCCCTGGCGGCCGCCGCGGAATTGGTCTCGGTGCTGAAGCTGGCCAGGAAACTGAAGGCGGAACTGGAGGATTGAGCTTTGGGCGACCTCAAGGAACCTAGCTATTTAAAACAGGCGGAGCGTCTCTTTATTCATGAAGGCCGCACCCTGGAGGAGATCACCACCCGGCTCTCAGTGGACCTTGCCACATTATTAGACTGGCAGAATAAAGGCGAGTGGGACAGAAAGCGCAGTGCCATCCTGGCAAACCCCGAAAATCTGGCGGAGCGGCTGCGGCTGGCCCTGGGAAAGATGCTGGCCGCCTTGGAAAACGGGGAGGAACTGAACCCCAAGGCCTTCGATACCATCGCCAAGGCCGCGACGGCCATCAAAAACCTGGACCGAGGCGGTTACGATTTAAAGGTGGCGGGCCTTAAGGTGATGGAGGACTTCACCGGCTTTTTAAAGGAGCAACTGGGCGAGCCGGGAGAGTTGCAGCTTATCGGCTCCCGCATCCGGGCCTGGTTCAGGTCACTGGAGTGACGGTCTTCTGTTGTCTGGTTTCTGTGAAAGATAAAAGCAGGAGCGGGTTTTAAACCCGCCCTTACAGAGACCGAAAACCGAAAACCCTTAATCCTAACCGGAGGAAATAGAAATGAAGCTCAATCGGATGCAAGGAATTTTTGCGATGTTCCTGGTGGTGGGGCTGCTGCTCAGCGGCTGCGCCGCCATCGAAAAATTTCTGTGCAACAACCGGGTGACCATCGAGAACGACATCAGCGCGGCCCAGGCGGCCATCGCCGCGGTGCAGGCCGAATACGGCGCGGTGATCCCGGCCGAGGCCCAGCTCATTGTCACCGCGGCCAACGCGGTGATCGCTACCGGGGAAAACATCCTCAACAACGAGGTCTGCCCCACGGACGCGGACGTGACCACGGTGCAAAACGCCGCGGCCACCCTCATGAAGGCTAAGGCAGATCTTAATGCGGCGCGCTGGAATCAGCATAAGGCGTTGATTCCGTAAAGGGGGGCATTATGGGCCGAATAAACCATAGTTTGGTCAAGCTGGGGGCCCAAGTGCCATCCGGGCCTCCGGACACCCGCAACCTGCGGCTGGAGAAATATTTGCCGGCTGCCATCCCTGCGCCTCCCAGCACCTATGACTGGTATCAACGGGTTTCCAAATGGGGGCCGATGGGCAACCTGGATGTAGGCGACTGCGTGGTGGCCGGGGCCGGGCACCGCATTCAAACCTGGACCGCCAACCAGGGGAAAGAGGTCATCATTCCGGACGCCGAAATTCTGGCGGTTTATTCGCAGCTTTCCGGCTACAAGCCGGGCGACCCCGCAACCGACGTGGGCCTGGACCTGACCGCCTTCCTCAAATACTGGCAGCAGACCGGGCTGGCCGGCCATAAAATCGGGGCCTATGTGTTCATCGACCCCACCAACCTGCTCCACAGATGGCTGGGAAGCTACGCCTTTGGCGGACTCTACTGCGGAGTGGCTCTGCCCCTGTCCGCCAAGGGCCAGCAGTTTTGGGAGGTAACTGATCCCCAACTGACCGGCGATGCTGCGCCCGCTTCTTGGGGCGGCCACTGCCTCGATGAGGGTATCTATGATCCCCTCAGCGCCATCTTCTCCACCTGGGGAGAGGAACAGGGAGCCTCGAACGCCTTCATTGCCGCCTATTTCTTCCTGATGGTGGCGATCATCTCCCAGGATTTCCTGGACGGCAAAGAGGATAACCCCCTGGGCCTAAACATAACCGCTCTGAATGCGGACTTGCAGGCGGTGACTCAATAATGAAATGTGCCCGGCACATTGGCGAGAAAAGAGAAACTTACTGCGGGTGCCCAATATGCCAGGGGATAGCAACAGCAAAGCTGATTTGGTTCAGCGGTTTTATGTGCAACTTTTGCGGAAAGATAACTGACTGTCTTTCTGTTTTATGCTCTTGGTCTTATGAATCAAAGAATCAGGAAGTAAATTTATTCATTTGTAAACATTGCCTTGGCACGGGTGGGTTTTAAAGCCGCCCCTGCAAGATATTGGGTCTCCTGGAGACCCCCGAGATACAAAATATGCTAACGCTCAAACAAAAATTCACCAAGGCGGAGTTTAAAAGGCGGGCCGATGAGATCATAGGCCAGCTTTTTATGGAGGTTAAGGCCTTCGGGGACGTGAGCGACGCCGCCAAAAAGGCCCGGCGCCGGCAAACGCTGGCCGACCCCTTCGCCTTCTTCACCACCTATCTGCCCCATTATTTCTCCCAGGAGTTCGCGCCCTTTCATCACGAGCTGGTGGATTTACTGCAGGGGCCAGGGAAAAGCAGGGATCAGGGATCAGAAAAGCAGGGATCAGGGAATAGGGGCCAGCGATCCCGTGACCCCCAGCCCCTAACCCCTTTCTTAGCCCTGACCCCTGTAGTTGTGGCCGCGCCCCGGGAGTTCGCCAAGACCACCATCACCTCCTTCGGCTACGTGCTGCACCAGATCTGCCACGGCCTGCGCCACTTCATCATTATCGCCTCCGACACCGAGGACCTGGCCAGTGACCTCACCGGCTACCTCTACCTGGAGCTGCTTCACAACGAGCGCCTCAAGTGTGATTTCGGCCAGCTGGTCCGGGACCACTGGGCGGTGGACGATTTCGTCACCCTCACCGACGTCCGGCTCAAGGCCCGGGGCCGGGGCCAGCGCCTGCGCGGCCTGAAGCACAAACAGCACCGGCCGGACCTGATCATCCTGGACGACCTGGAGAACGACCAGCAGGCCAAATCGCCCGACCTGGTCAAGAAGCTGCTCTCCTGGATCACCGGCGCGGTCTATCCCGCCATCGAGGCCTCGGGCTCGCTCTTCTGGATCGGCACGATATTAGCGCGCAAGAGCGCCCTCCACACCGCCATCCATTCGGAGGAAGAGCCCTGGAAGCACTGGACCCGGAGGATTTACCGCGCCCTGGCGGAAGAGAATACGGAAAACGGAAAACCGAAAACGGAAAACGGTTTTTTATCCCTGTGGCCGGCGCGCCACCCCGTGCCCAAGCTCCTGGAGCAGAAGCGCCTCATGGGGTCGCTGGCCTTCAACCGGGAGAAGCAGAACAATCCCGTGGACGAGGAAGGGGTTTTCCAGGAGGCCTGGTTCCGGTTCTACCATGCCGCGGACCTCACCGGCAAGGACCTGATGGTGGCGGGGTTCTTCGACCCTTCCATCGGCATCGGCGAGACCGCGGACTATAAGGCCATTATTACCGTGGGGCTGGAGCGCCGGGAGATGACCTTCTACGTCCTGGACGCCTACATCCGCCGGGGCACTCTGGACGAGGCGCTGCGCGCCGCCTTTATCCGCCACGAGCAATGGACCTACTGGCTCTTCGGGGTGGAGGACAATCTTTTTCAGCGGTTGCTGCTGCGGGAGTTCGACCGCCTGGGCAGAGAGAGAGGCGTGGTCCTGCCGGTGCGGGGCGTCACCGCCAGGACCGCCAAGGAGACCAGGATCTCCCGGCTATCGGTCCTGGTGGAGCGGGGCCATATCCGCTTTCGCCCGGGCCAGGGTAATCAGGCGTTGCTTCTGGAGCAGCTCCTCTATTTTCCGGCAAAGACTGTGCATGACGACGGCCCGGACGCCCTGGAAGGCGCCGTGAGACTCCTGGAGGACGGTGGCCTGGGCATCTTCGATTATTACAAAGGGGAGTTTGATGCGATGGCGGCTGAGGAGCGCAGGCTGTATGGGTAACGACAACGCGGTAGGGGCAGGTTTTAAACCTGCCCCTACAGAGGATTGATTTAATGGCGATAGAACCCAAATCCACACCCCTCACCCCGGAGATCATCAGCGCCGCCCAATGGGCCGCGGGGCGCCGCTTCACGCCCACGGGCACGGGCAGCGCGCCGGGGCAGCCGGACCCGAGCCAGGATTTCTTCGGACCGGGGCTCCCCCTACCGGCCATTGCGCCCCCCTCCGCCGCCGGCCGCCAGTTCGACTACCCGGTGGGCCACAACTTGCTGGTCACCCCACGGGGCGACCTGCCGATTTCCTTCCTGGATCTGCGCAACCTGGCCCAGAACTGCGACCTGGTGCGCCTGGTGATCGAGACCCGCAAGGACCAGATCGCCAAGATGGACTGGTCCGTCTCGCCCCGTGACCCCAGCGGCAACAAGTTGAAAGCCTCCCAAGACACCTCGCCCGAGGCCCAGCGCCAGGTCAAAGAGGCCACCGCCCTTTTGCGCCGCCCCGACGGCATGCACTCCTTCAACGCCTGGATGCGGATGCTCCTGGAGGACATGCTGGTCATCGACGCGGCCACCCTCTACCCGAGGCGCACCCGCGGGGGCGCCCTTTACGCCCTGGAGGTGGTGGACGGCGCCACCATCCGGCCGGTCATCGACGAATGGGGGCGCACCCCGCTCCCTCCCGATCCCGCCTATCAGCAGATCATCAAGGGGCTGCCGGCCACCGACTACACCCGGGAGGAGCTGCTCTATTATCCCCGCAACCTTTTGAGCTGGCGCCTCTACGGCTTCTCGCCGGTGGAGCAGATCATCATCATCATCAACGTCATCCTGCGACGCCAGATGCACCTCCTGCAATACTACACCGACGGCAACCTGCCCGACGCCCTCTTAGAGGTGCCAGAGAACTGGTCCACCTCCCAGATCGCCGAGTTCCAATCCTATTGGGACGCCCTGCACACGGGCAATACCGCCCAGCGGCGCCGGGGCAAATGGGTGCCCCACGGCACGACCCCGCACCTGATGAAGGAAGGAGACCTGAAGTCCCCCATCGACGAATGGTTCGCCCGGGTGGTGTGCTACGCCTTTTCGGTGTCGCCCCAGCCCTTCGTGCAGACTATCAACCGGGCCACCGCGGAGACCGCCCAGGAGGCGGCGCTCTCCGAGGGCCTGGCGCCCCTGATGGAATGGATGGCGGACTTCATCAACTATGCCCTCCAGGGCTTCGGGTTCGACCAGGTGGAGTTCGCCTGGATGCAGGACAGCGCCATGGACCCCCAGGTTCAGGCCCAGATCGACGACCTGGACGTGCGCAACGGCATCCGCCTGCGGAGCGAGATTCGAGCCGCCCGGGGCCTACAGGATGACGGCGCCCCCGACTTCATCATGACCATCCAGGGGGCGGTGCTGGTGAGCGAGATCGGCAAGGAACCGGAGCTGGAAGCCGCCGCCACGCCGCCGGAAGGGGAAACGCTGCCGGAAGAGGAAGCGCCCCCGGATGATGAAGCGGCGGCGGAAGGCAAAGGGCAAAAGTAAAAAGTTAGAAGGTAAAGATCTGAGAGCGAAAAAATTATTATGTCAGATTGGCTAAGGAGCGCATCAATGCCGGATAAGAAATATCCCCGCCCCGACCCGCCCGGGCCGCCACCTGCGCCCGTGAACCTCAAGATCGAGGCGGTGGTCACCTGCGTCTCGTACGGTGATTATCTGGCCTGGACGCTGCCGGCCAATAAGCAGCACTTCAACCGCCTGGTGGTGGTTACCCGGCCCGACGATAAGCTCACCCAGCTCGTATGCGCCTATTACCACGTCGAATGCTTGCCCACCTACGACTGGCACCGGAATGACGACGCCTTCAACAAGGCCGAGGGCATCAATTACGGTCTGTCGCAATTGGCCAAAGACGGCTGGGTGGTCCACCTGGACGCCGATATCTACCTGCCTCCCCGGACCCGGGACATCCTGCAGCGCATCTCCCTGGCCCCAGACTCCCTCTATGGCATCGACCGCATGGAATGTAAGACCTTTGCCGATTGGATCAAGTTCCTGGCCGCGCCGCCCCTCCAGCACGAATGGGAGATCTTCGTCCATCCCCGGCCCTTCCCCCTGGCCGTCCGCATCGCCGCACTGGACCGGGACGGCTACGTGCCCATCGGCTTCTTTCAACTATGGAATCCTAAAGGCTCGGGGGTCTTCCATTATCCCGAGCACCATACCACCGCGGCACGGAGCGATATGTTGTTCGCCATGCAGTGGCCCCGGGATAAGCGCCATTTAATCCCGGAAATCATCGCCATCCACCTGGAAAGCGAGTGCGTGGAAATGGGGGCGAATTGGCAGGGAAGGCAGACCAGGCCGTTCGGCCTATGATCGGCGTTCATCGGCGGTTAAATATTGGCCCCCGATATACGCTGATAACACCGCTGAGGAGAAGGGCATGAAAAAGCTGATCATTATCGCACTGCTGGTCTTCATCGGGTGCTGTCAGGTTTCTATTTCTAAGGCCCAGATGGTCCCTTTCCAGATGATGCCGGACAGCACGGGCCATGCCAGCACCCTGGTGGCGCCTGCCAGCCGGTTCATCACCACCCATTCCCTGACGGCGAGCCTGGCCAAGACCATCACGGTTCCGGCCGGCGCCAACTGGGTCAACTTCTCGCCCGCGGCGAACCTGTGGGTGAACTTCAACGGCGGCCACGCCGTGATCCCGTCGGCGGACGTCACGGACGGCTCGGGGACCTACTTCAACCCGCCCATGATGTACATAGGGCCGATCTACGCCGGCGGCGGCCTTCTCTATCCGGCCCTGACTACGATCAGCGTCATATCCGACACCACCTGGGTCTTGACGGCCATGTGGTACAAGTAGGGGGTGCGTCATGCGTAGGAAATTGCTGCTGGGTCTGTTGATCGCCGGGTTGATTGTCTGCGTGGCGGCGGGGCCATATAACCCGCCTATCCCGCCAAAGCCCCAGATCTATCCCGGCGCCGGAGTTCCCAACAGCACCGGCTCGGCCTGGTCCACCTCCTATACCGTCGGCGCCGCGGCTAATAACCTGGTGCAGCTTAATGGAAGCGGCCAATTGCCCGCGGTGAGCGGGGCGCTGCTCACCAATTTGCCTTCCGGTCTGGCTTACCCCGGAGCTGGCGTCCCGAATTCCACCGGCTCGGCCTGGGGCACATCTTATGCGGTGGGAACCGCCGCCAATAACCTAGTGCAGCTTAACGGCAGCGGCCAGCTCCCAGCCGTCTCCGGCGCCCTGCTCACTAATTTGCCCGCGGGCATGGTCTATCCCGGCGCCGGGATCGGCGTCTCCACCGGCTCGGCCTGGGGGACCAGCCTCACTGCACCTGCCAGCGCCATCGTAGGAATCTCCGATACCCAGACTCTATCCAACAAGAGCTTTGGCTCCGGGATGACCTGGCCCACCTTCAATCAGAACACCGCCGGGACCGCCGCTAATCTGTCCGGCACGCCGACCTTACCCAGCGGCACAACCCTGGTGGCCCCGGTTTTAGGCACCCCGGCATCGGGCAACCTGGCCAACTGCACCTTCCCAACCCTGAACCAGAGCACCACCGGCGCCGCAGGCTCGGTAACGGGGAAAACCTTCCCCGCCAGTGGCCTCATCGTCGGCACTACCGACTCTCAAACCCTATCCAACAAGAGCTTCGGGTCCGGGATGACTTGGCCGACCCTGAACCAGAATACCACCGGGACCGCAGCCGGAGCCGCCCTTTGGGGTCTTTATGGCACCATCGCCGGACCGACTGCAGCCCGGACCTATACCTTCCCGGATGCCGCGGCCACGATGCTTTACTCTGGAGGCGCCTTAGGAACTCCTTCGGGAGGGACGCTAACCAACTGCACCTTCCCAACCTTGAACCAGAACACCACCGGCACGGCCGCTAATCTGTCCGGCACGCCGACCTTACCCAGCGGCACAACCCTGGTAGCCCCGGTTTTAGGCACCCCGGCCTCGGGTGCTCTAGGAAGTTGCACCACCACCACCCAGTCACCGGGCAACAACTCGACCAGCCTGGCAGATACCGCCTACGTTGACCGACAGGCTCCTTTGACTGGAACGCTGAGTGGCCCCTCTGCCACGACCTATTACCCCAGCAGCAACGGTCTCAGCGGCGGCACTCAGATCAATTATTTTACCGTCACGGCCATCGCCAATAACTTTACTTTGACTGCCCCTGTCGGGACATGGACCCAGGGGCAACCTCTGACCATAGCCTTGATAGATGCAGGCACGGCCAAGACCGTGACCCTCGACTCCAATTATGCCGGGGTTGGCTTCACCATCTCCACCATCACGACTGAGGGGAATGCCAACAAAATCATTTACCTCAAATGCCTTTATAACGGTTTGAGCTACGGCAGCCACAGCTCCGCCACCTGGGACGTGGTGGACGTGGCTGTGCAGTAAGGAATAAATTATGAAACGACTGCTAATCTCCCTAATCCTGATTTTTTGCCTGGCGGCTCCGGCCCTGGCGGGGTCGCAATACTACATAGACCCCTCTTCCAGTTTCACCATCTCAGCTAGTTCTGGCTCCCTCACCCCCTTCGAGTGGATAACTCAAAGTGGAGGGGCGCAGGCCATCTACTGCTTCACCAACGGCACCACGGTCACGGTTTGTGCTGTTCTCGGCACTCCGGCCACCGGAACCTGGACTGGGGCTTTAAGCGGCAGCACGGTGACGGCCAGTAACACCCCTACTGCCAACGGCTCGAATAGCAACGCCGGTACGCAAGCGGCTCCCTGGCAAACCTGCCAGCACGCAACTGGCGCAGAAACCGGCAGCCAGGCAGGAACCACCTTCTATATCCGTGCCCAGACGGTCTGCTATAACGACACCTTCCTGTTCAACTGCTACGGCTCGAATGGCAATCCCGTCACCCTCACCAGCTATGTCGCCAATGCCGGGGACGGCACGCTCAACCCGAGAATATACGCCGCCACCTGTCTACCTACCGGCTCGGGCTACGGACTGTGGACTGCAACGACCTCCCCGGCGACCTTCTCCAACGTCTATCAGGCCAGTTCATCCATGCTTAGTCCTACGGGCTACGGAACGGGAATCTACTGGGACGACTGGTATCACGCCTCGCCTTATCCCGGCAGCAATGGGGTTGGCACTGGGGCCTATAGCGGGCAATGGCTGGAGCAGTATTTCAAAAATCCGAATCCGTCGAGTTGGTATACGGGCAACAACCTCCCTCTCCAAACAAGCGCCAGCAACACCGGCTTGAATAATGCATCGGCTCCGACGCTTAATGCGGGTGGTTCGGGGTATCCGGACAGCAGCACTTTCAATGTCTACGTGAACTCAGGCAACCTCGCCGGGCAATTGAGTGTGAGCACAAATGGAAGTGGGGTAGTTACCACAATAAACGGCGTTGTGCAAGATGGCAGCACCGGGGGATACCTTAAAGGAGGTAACTACAGCACAGCCAGTGGAGTGGCAACTTACTCTCCCAGTGGCGGCAGTGGATTTACCGTCAACATTGCTTCCGGCAACCTGACCACCATTTCCCTGACCGATGTCCTGGCAATGGTGGATACCTATTCCCGCACCCTCTACTATTACTCCACCGGCCCCACCATTTATATCCATAATCCTATGGTGTCGGGAAATCCGGCAACTACGGCAGGCACCAACATTTGGGTTCCTCAGTATATGCACGCTATTGGGATCGCAGGTGCTGGTGTCAGTTATATTACTGTAAATGGCATCGATGGTTATTATTGTCCCGTTGTGATAGGCACGGATGACAACCAGATACACTTTGCCAATAACTGCATCATAGAGAATTGTAACTCCGCCTTCGCCTCAATAGACTACGACATAACAGGGTCTAACCAACAATGGACTAATTGCAATATAAGTTATTACGGTTGGGCTGGATTCTGCCCATTTGATACTGGAACCTCCAATCCTGGATACCAGACCGACCAGATTTTTATAACTAACTGCGGCGACAATTACCCCGTCATCAGTTCTCAGTTCGGGGCACCAATAGGGTTGTATTTAGACTTTCCCAGAAGTGTGGCTTATGGTCTGACTTGGACCAACTCTGGTTATAGCGGTTGGTCTGTCGGAAGCCCTCCCGGTGCAGGTGGCGGGACCAACTCCACCATTCTTAATGCCACTTGGAGCAGCGGCACCGATAGTGCGGCTACGAGCAACATCACGACGGTTAATCAGAGTGTCTATACGACCTTGTTTAACTACAATGGCACTGGACAGGTGCCTACTCTCTCATTAACTGGCGGGACCATAAATAGAGGCGGCACTCTCGCACAGGGTTGGAACACAGTAGTATGGACTGCAACCGGAAGCACCGCATATTTCACTATCAGCAGCACTACCACAGCAACTTTCTCCCTTACTCCCCGTGCCAGTCATCAAATTATGGTGAATGGTTATAGCATGTACAACCCCACCGGCTCCAAAACCGTAGGTGATTATTATGAGGCCATTTATACTTACTTTGCTACAAACAGTACTATATCCAATGTTACCTTAAACGGACAAGCTGAAGCCTACATGTGGTGCGATAAATACAGCCTTAATATAACCATGAATGGCCTAAACCAGCAATCTGCCATAAACGGTACTCCCGTAAATTTTAACTATACCGATGGTTTTGCGATAGAGAGATGTCAACTATATGGCTCCGGCAACGTTCTTGCTCTGAATAACGCAGGGACTCCGGCGGCTTCATGCAGCAGCGTTTATCCTCAGATAATTAACAACAATGTCCTGGCTTGTTCCAGCGCATCAGGTACGCTTGTGTATTTCTCAAGTGCTCCTGGCGGCAATTACAATCCAACTTATATCAACAACAATACGCTCTATGAACCCAGCCGGAATGGAACTGGCATCCAGATAATCCAGGATACCGCTCCGACTTATATCTACAACAACATCTTTGAAAATCTAGAATATGTGTTTAAATCGTCGGCCGCCACCGTAGCCAGTCTCCATATGGACTACAACCAGCCATACAACTGGTACTCTGCCGATTACGCCTATTACAATAGCGCCTACAAGACACAAGCGGCGTGGATAACCGCTGGTTTTGACACGCACAGCTCAACTGCTAATACGACCGCCAAGCTGGTCAACCCCGGCACATCCCCAGGGAGCACCGTCAACTTCCGCTTGAATTGGGGTTCACCTGCAATCAACGCCGGAACAACTCCGCCAGCCGGTGCGCCGACCCAGGATGCGCTTTACACCAATTACAATGGCCTCTTCTGGGATCAGGGGGCCTACCAGTGGAAGCGGGGTATGTGGTAATGGAATACCAGGCTCCGGGGAACTTTTTGGGGTTTTAGCTTTCAACCGAAAACACAAAACCGTCTCTAAAACCGGAGGCTATATGCAAAAGATCATGTTCGCCCAATTCGTCAAGGTCAATGAAGCCACCGGGGAGTTCACCGGGATCGCCGCGGAGGAGATCCCCGACCAGGCCGGGGAGATCTTCGATTACGAGGCCTCCAAACCCCTTATAAAAGCCTGGTCCGACGACTCCTTTAAGCACAGCGGCGGCAAATCCCGGGGCAACCTGCGGGCCATGCACGATCCCAAGCGGGCCGCGGGCCTGCTCACCGCCATCTCGTTCAACGATGCTTTAAAGCGCGTCGAGGTGAGCGGCCAGGTGGTGGACACGGAGGAGATGGCGAAGCTGGCGGCCGGCGTTTATACCGGGCTGTCCTTCGGCGGCTCCTACGCCTGGCGGAAGCAGGACGGCATTCACGTGCGCTACGCCGCCAAGCCGGTGGAGCTGTCCCTGGCCGACAAGCCCTGCGTCCCCACCGCCCACTTCACCCTGGTGAAGGCCGACGGCTCCCAGGTGGAGATGGGCTTTGGTGGCACAGGTTTTCAACCTGTGGGAAAAATTGCCGCCCAGTCTGACAGCGACCCCAAGGAGGGGGAAGATAAATACGGGGACGTCAAGTTCGCCGACGCCAAGAACAAGAAATACCCCATCGACACCGCCAAGCACATCCGGGCGGCCTGGAACTATATCAACAAGGCCAAAAACGCCGCCAAGTATGACGCCGAGGATCTGAAGTCCATCAAGGGCAAGATCATCGCGGCCTGGAAGGAGAAGATCGACCAGGACGGCCCGCCTTCGGCCGCCGAGAAAAGCGTAGGGGCGGACCCACGTGTCCGCCCTGCTGAGGGCGCACACACGGGTGCGCCCCTACAAAAGGACCTCTACACGGTGAGTTTTTTTGCGCAGCTCATCGAATCCCTCTCGGACATGGCCAGCAGCATCGATTGGGAGGCGGCCCAGGAGATGGACGACTCCCCGCTGCCCGGGCAGTTCCAGGATTGGCTGGCCTCGGGCTGCGCGATCCTCAAGGCGATGGCCGCGGAAGAGGTGGATGAACTGCTCGCCGACCTGAGCAAGGGTTTAGGGCGACCCGGCGGGTCGCCCCTACAAAAAGCCGGCGCCCGCCATTCTGCCGCCGACCAGGAGCACGTCCAGGCGGTGCATGACCACTCCGTCTTCCTGGGGGCCGACTGCCCCGCGGAAAAGGCCGTAGGGGCAGGTTTAAAACCTGCCCCTACAGAAGATCTGGCCAAAATCCTGAAAGTGAAAGACAAGGAACTGGCCAAGGCCGCGGCGGACCTGGATGCGGCCAAGGCCGACCTGGCCAAGGTCACCGGCGAAAAGGAGGCCCTGGGCGCCGCAGTGGAAAAACTCAAGGCCGAGCCCGCCCCGGCCAAGGGCGCCCTCAAGGCAGTCCCCAAGGAAGGGGATACCCTTAACAAGACCACCGAGCCCGAGGAGTCCCGGACCGCTCTGGAGGAGATTGCCGCGGCCCGGCAGAAGCCCTTTTTGATTCGATAATTGGCGCTCATCTGCGTTCATCTGCGGCTAATATTTAACCGCCGATGAACGCCGAACACGCCGATATACCAAAACCGAAAACTGAAAACTGGAGGCTATGATGAACCCCACTGCTGAAACTTTAGAACTTCTGAAAAGCGCCAAGGTCCTGGACGCTGCCGAATTGGCCAAGGCGGGCATCACCATCGCCCAGGGCCTGGTGGCCTACGACCTGGAACCCGCGGCCAAAAAACTCTACCCCTTGATCACCCTGCTCCGGAACAGCATCACCCGGATCGGCGGCGGCGTCGGCACTGCGGTGCACTGGCTGTCGGTCACCGGCATCAACGTGGCCTGCCTCTCCCCGGGCGTCTCCGAGGGGAAGCGCGGCGGCGCGGTGTCCCTGAACACCACCAGCAACATGGCGGCCTACAAGACCCTGGGCCACGAATCGTTCGTGACCTTCGAGGCCGAAGAGGCTAGCGCCCCCGGCACCGACAACCGGGCCCTGGCCATCCTCACCACCCTGCAATCCCTCATGCAGTCCGAGGAAATGGTCCTCCTGGGCGGCAACGGCGACCTGGCCCTGACCACCACCCCCACGCCCAATCCCCTCCAGGACGTACTTACCGGAGGGACCCTGGCGCCCAACACCGCCTATATGGTGCTCTGCGTGGCCCTGACCCTGGAAGGCTTCCTGGCCGCTTCGGTGGCCGGCGGCATTCAATTGAATATCAGCCGCACCAACGCCGATGGCAGCACCGACGTCTACGGCGGCGGCGCGGCCCAGGTGAGCGCCCCGGCCAGCATCACCACCGCCAACGACGGCAACGCCACCCACGGCCTCAAGGCCAGCGTGGCGCCGGTCAACGGCGCGGTGGGCTACGCCTGGTTCTGGGGGCCGGCCGCCGGGCCGCAGCTCCTGGGGGCCATCACCACCATCAACAGCGTCCTCATCCTGGCCGCGGCCACGGGGATTCAGACCGCCGCCTCTCTCCCGGCCGCGGATAACAGCGTCAACGGCCTCTTGTTCGACGGCCTGATCACTCAGATCTGCACCCCCGGCTCCGGGGCCTATTTCTACCGGATGCCCACCGGCACGCCGGGGACCGGCACGCCCCTGACCTCCGACGGGGCCGGCGGCGTCGTCGAGATCAACGCGGCCCTGGAGTCCTTCTGGAATAACTACCGCCTGAGCCCTGACATCATGTACGTCAACGCCCAGGAGCTGATGAACGTCACCGCCAAGGTGATCGCCGCCGGCGGCGCTCCCCTGTTCCGCTTCAACGTGGACGCCCAAAGCGGGACGGTGGGCGACGTCACCCTGACCGCGGGCGCGGTGATCGGCTTCTATCTTAACAAGTTCACGATGGGCGGCGGCCAGTTAGTCAAGATCATGCTGCACCCCAACCTGCCGCCGGGCACCATCCTCTTCCGGTGCGAGCGGATTCCCTACCCCTTGACCGACGTCACCAACATCATCCAGGTGAAGACGAGAAGGGAATACTACCAGATCGAATGGCCGCTCCGCACCCGGCAGTGGGAGAGCGGGGTCTATTACTCCGGCGTGCTACAGAACTACTTCCCGCCGGCCTTCGGGATGATCACCAACATCGGCAACGGCTAGGAGGCAGTAGTCAGTAGCCAGTAGCCAGTAGCCAGTAGTCAGTAGCCAGTAGCCAGTAGTCAGTAGTCAGTAAACCTCTGGGTTAACTGGCTTTTAAGGAAGCAATGTTAATTTATGTGACCTCAAACGCGACGCCCAAAATTAACATTAAGCCTGTTGCCTGATGCTTTTACTGGCTACTGGCTACTGACTACTGAGAACTGTTCAGGAGGTGCATCATGGTGCGACTAAAGGCCGACCCCGACGCGGGCGGCGTCAGCTACAACGGCAAGGAATATCCGCTGGTCAAAGGCTGCGTAGAAGTGCCTGACGAGGCCGCTCAGGAGCTGCTGGGGGAAGGATGGGGGTTTACCCTGGCCAGGACGCAGCCGGCGCCGGAAGCGCCCGAGGGGGGCGACGGTGAGGCTCCGGCAGAGGAAGCTGCGCCGGAAGGCAAGAAGGGGAAATAGTGGCCAGTAGCCAGTAGTCAGTAGCCAGTAAAGGCAAAAAACTGAGCACTGGCTTATGTAGCCGCAGGCTTCAGCCTGCGTTTTGCCTTTGCCTTTCACGGAAAACGGAAAACGGAAAACAAGGGTTTCAATGGCCATGCCCGAAACACCGCAGGAACAGCCCCCTTATCTCGACCCATTGAACTTTGGGGCCGCACTGATCGCGCAGCTACGGCAGATCGCCCAGGAGCGGCGCATTGTGCCCCAATGGCAGAAGACCTTCGCGGCGTTGTATATGCAATTGGCCGGGAGAAACTGATGCTGCGCGCCTGGATCGTGGGAGACGATGCGGTGCTCGCCCGCCTGGACGCCATCCCCGGCAGCGTGGCCGCGGCCCTGCGCCAGGCGGTGCTGGGGCAGGCCTTCGCCCTGGTCCGCTACGTCCAGGGGCAGAAGCTCAGCGGCCAGGTGCTCAAGAACCGCAGCAGCCACCTCCGGGACAGCATCCATGCTGAAATGCAGGAGAGCGGCGCCCAGATCGGCGCCACGGTGGGCACCAACGTCAAATACGCCGCCATCCACGAATACGGCTTTGACGGCATCGAAGCGGTCAAGGCCCACCAGCGGCGGATCACTCAGGCATTTGGCCACGCCCTGAAATTTCCCGTCTGGGCGTCGGTCAGGCCGTTTGACCGGCACATGAAGATGCCCGAGCGCAGCTTCCTGCGCTCCTCCCTGGCGGAGAACGCCGGCAGCATCCGGGCGGCCATCGAGGCCGCGGTGGCACAGGGAGTTAAAGGATAGTTACCAGTTACCGGTTGCCAGTAAAGGCAAAGGCAGAAACTGATAACTGGTAACTGGTAACTGGCAACTATGGACAGAGAAGCCATCTACAGCGCCTTATTCGCCCTGGTGAGCAGCATCCCCGGGATCGTCACCGCCAGCCGCCGCCTGGTCCATTGGACCGACGTGCCCGCGGTGGAGCAGCCGGCCATCTACCAGGCGGAAATGAGAGAAGGCGCCCGCCGCGTCGGCCGCGGCTACCCGGCCAAATGGACCCTGGGCGTCAGCCTTTTTCTCTACGTCAACGTGGGCAACGATAAGAATGCGGTGCCCTCCATGATCCTCAATCCCCTGATTGACGCGGTGGTGGCGCAACTGGAAGCCAGCGCCAGCCAGGAGGAGCAGACCCTGGGAGGGCTGGTTTCCAGTTGCCACGTGGACGGCGAGATCCTGATCGCCGAGGGCGGCGCCCTGGGCCCCCAGGCCGCGGCCCTGATCCCGGTGGAGATAATAGTGTCATAGTAGCCAGTAGCCAGTAGTCAGTAGCCAGAAAAGGCAAAAGCAAGAGTTATGTAGCACCAATTGGAGGCTACGATGCCTGAAGAACCGCAGGAAAAACCCAAGGAGCAAGCGGCGCAGGCTGCGCCCGCGCCCGAGACGCCTATTGCCGAGATCGGCGATGCCGCGGGCAAAAATGCCGATGGCCTGAACCGCCTGGCCGCCACCACGCCGGTCCTGATCGAGGCCTGGTGGCACGACTGGTTCCCCAATTCCCCGGTGAGCCGGGATAGCGCGGCCTGGAACTGGGCCTACCAGGCCAAAGAAGACCTGAAGAAGCGCCTGGCGGCTGTGTAGGGGCGCACCTGTAGGGGCGGACCCATGTGTCCGCCCTGGGGGCGCACACACGAGTGCGCCCCTACAAATTAAAAGGAGGTTAGCCATCATGCCCAAGCAATTCTTTTTCGGGGCCGGGACCCTTTACGGCCTGGACAATTCCACCCCGACTCCCACCCCCGTCAAATTCGGCACCCTGCAGGACGTTTCGGTGGAATTCTCCGCGGACGTCAAGGAACTTTACGGCGCCAACCAGTTTCCCGCCCACATCGGCCGGGCCAAGAACAAGATCACCTGCAAGGCCAAGCTGGGCCAGATCCAGGGCGCCATGCTGAACGTCCTCTATTTCGGGCTGCCCCAGAGCACCGGCGAGCTGCTGCAGGCCATGGGCGAGGCGGCCCAGATCCCGGCCGCCGCGCCTTACACGGTCACCGTGGCCAATGGCGCCACCTTCGCTCAGGACCTGGGGATGGTCTACGTTGCCGGGGGCGCCCCCCTGACCCAGGTACTCAGCGCCCCCGTGGCCGGGCAATACAGCGTGGGCGCCGGCGGGGTCTACACCTTTGCCGCGGCCGATGCAGGCAAGACCATCCAAATCGACTACCTCTATAACTCGCCCACCACTGGGGGAACCATCGCCATCAGCAATCAGCCGATGGGCCTGGCGCCCACCTTCAAGGCGGTCCTGACCGGCGTCACCGACGGCAAGACCATGACCCTGATCCTCAACCAGTGCATCAGCAGCAAATTGACGCTGCCCACCAAGAACGAGGATCACCTGATCGTGGAATTCGACTTTTCCGCGATGGCGGATGACAACGACCAGGTGGGCACGCTCACAGTGAGCGAGTAGCCAGTAGTCAGTAGCCAGTAAAGGCAAAAGAGAAAGGCAAAAAGGAAGAACACTTTGTCTAATAAGCCCTACGACGCTGCGCGGATGCTGCACTAACTGACTACTGACTACTGGCTACTTACCAGGGGGAGTTATGAGGGAGACAAAGATGCTTGATGGCGTCGCATTGCAACTGGGGGGCAACGAATACACGCTGCCCCCTCTAAACCTGGCGGCCCTGGAGAAATATTGGCCGATGATCGAGTCCTGGGGCGAGCCGCCGGCTTCACTGGTGCAGAGCCTCTCCGAGGGGGCGGAGCTGTTGCACGCGGCGCTTTTGCGCAATTATCCGGAGCTCACCCTGGCTGAGGTCAAGGAAGGCCTGGACCTGGCCTCGTTTCCGGCCGTCCTGGCCCAACTCCTGGAGGTGAGCGGCCTGACGAGGCGCCCCCCGGGGGAACCGCAGGCGGGGAGCGTCCCGACTGGGGCTATCTCTATGCCCGGGTGATCAGCCTCACCGGCTGGACCTGGGAATACGTAGGGCGGCAGATGACGCTGCCCCGCCTCTACGAGATGCAGCGCTACTGGGAGCGGCACCCCCCGGTGGGCGACCTGGTAGCCGCCTACCTTGGGTATGGGGGGTCACAGAAAACCGAAAACAGAAAACAGAAAACCGCCCTTTATGGCTCCCCCGAAGAGCTGATGGCTATGTTCTCCACTGCGGGCGGCAAAGTGAAAATGTAGGGTGGTGCCACAGGTTTTAAATCTGTGCTGCTGAGCCCACCATTTCCCTGGGGCTTTGACTTTGCTTTTGGTGGGCGGCCGTCCCTGGGCGGTGGGGCAGGCGTCCCTGCCTGCCATAACTGGCGGGCACGGAGGGCCGCCCCACCGAACTGAAAGCGGAGGTTAATCATGCTGATATTCCTGATCGAATTCCTGATCCTCGGGGTGCTGGCCAACCTGGTCGCCCAGGCCCTCATCGTGACCCTGGCGTAGACTTTTGACTTTCACCGAAAACCGATAACCGAAAACAGAAAACAGGCTTTCCTATGGCTGACGACTCCCAAATCGAAGTTCTCATAAGCGCCCAAGCCGACGCATTGAAAGACGGCATGGACCAGGCCAAGACCGCGGTGAGCGACGCCACCGCCGAAATGAAGGCCTCCCTGGAGCAGCTATCGGCGGCGAGCGCGGTCAGCGCCTCTTCCATCACAGAGTCCCTGAAGGGGGGCGGGGGGGGCGGGGGCGGCGGCCGGATGGAGGAATGGCGGCAGGAATTGGAGGAGATCAAGGAAGAGGGAAACCTCCTGGAGCAATCCAAGGCCCAGGAGCGCGCCTTCTGGCAGGAGAAGCTGGCCCTCTGCCAGCAAGGCTCCGCCGAATACCTCCAGGTGAAGCACCGGCTCTACGAGCTGGACGTGGCCGACGCCAAACAGGCGGTGGCCCTGCAAATCGCCGGGATCAAGCAGCAGATGGCCTCGGAAAAGGAATCCGCGGCCGCTCGCCTGGCCGACCAGGATCGCATTGTTGCCCTCAACCTCCAGTCCTACGGCAAGGATTCCATGAATTATCAAAACGCCGTGCTGGAGAAAAGGAAGATGCAGGAGGAGGCGGACAAGGCGGACCGGGATCTGGCCGATAAGCGCCTGGGAAACTCCCTCAAGCTGGCTCAGATGGATATTGAGGCGCAGAAAGAGAAATATAAGCAGGAAAAAGACCTGGGCGTGATCTCCGCCAGCGAGGAACTGGTCCTGGTTAAGGCCCTGAAAGAGCAGGAGATCGCCCTGGAGAAGGAAAACTTCGAGCAGCGCGAGAAAATCTGGGCCCAGTACCCCAAGAAGATGGCCGAGATCCTGCAAGAGGTCCAGGTCGCCGAAAAGAAGAACGCCCTGGAGATCCAGAAGTCCGAGGCCCAGGCGGCCCAGGACGTGGAGAATAAGTGGAAGGCGGCCCTGGCTCCCATCGATTCGGCCATGACCACCGCGATCAACGGCATGATCCAGGGCACCCAGAGCATGCAAAAGATGGTCGGCAAGATCCTCCAGGACATCCTTGCCTCGTATATCAACCTGGCCGCCAAGAGCCTCCAGAATTGGCTGGCCACCGAGGCGGCCAAGCTGCTGTCCACCCAAACTACCTCCACCCAGGTGGTCGCTGCGGAAACCGCGGCCGCCCCGGAGGCGGCTACGACCCAAGCTCTCGCCGACATTCAGGCGATCAGCGGCTCCGCGGCCCAGGGCGCCGCGGCCGCCTATGCGGCGATGGCCGGCATCCCGGTGGTGGGGCCGGAAATGGGGGCGGCGGCCGCGGCCCAAACCTATGCGGCCATCATGGCCTTCGCGGGGATGGTCCCCGCCGCGGCCGGCGGCTGGGACGTGCCCGCCGACTCCCTGGCCTACCTCCACAAACAGGAGATGGTTCTCCCCGCCTCCCTGGCCGAGGGGGTGCGGGGCATGGTGGCCGGCGGTGGGCGGGACGCCCGCCCCACGGGCGGCGACGTTCATTTTCACGTCAGCGCCATGGACGGCAACTCCGTCAAGAGTTTCTTCAAGAACAACCGCAACCACGTGGCCGAGGCGGTCAAATCCGCCATGCGCGACGGGCGGCGCCTGAAATGACGCAGGGTGGGCACTGCCTACCAATTACTTTTGCCTTTAACTTTGAACTTTACTCCTTGAACTGAGGTTTTATGAGCAACGCCGTCTTCCCCATACTCCGGGGCTTCACCTATCCGGTGATCAAAAAGCCCACCTTCTCCACCATCGAGCAGGAGTCGGTGAGCGGCATTAAAAAGCACATCGGCAACTGGGTTTATCCCCGCTGGCAGATCGAGATCCCGGTGGAATTTTTGCTGGACGACGTGGCCCACAACGAGCTGAAGACCCTGGTGGGCTTCTTCCTATCCCGCCAGGGGCGCTTCGACTCCTTTTTATTCGACGATCCGGACGATGATTTTATTCAGGGCCAGGAACTGGGCATCGGCAATGGCGCCACCACGGCCTTCCAACTGCTGCGGGCCTACGGCGGGTTTATCGAGCCCTGCCTGAATATCAAAAGCGCTCCGGTCTCGGTGGTCTATCTGAATGGCGTCCCGCAATATGGTCCGAACCTGATAATTAGCTCTACCTTTCTGGGGCAGAATTTTGATGGCTGGTGGAATCCAGTTCCTGATTATTTAGCTGGATCAATTGTCCCCCCCGGAAATGGCTTTGCCCTCCCGGCCCTGCGCTGGGATGCGACGGGGGGAGTCCAAGATCAAAGAACTGCGGCCAGCAGTGGGGCTCAATCTGCGCCTTTTACCCCAGGCCATACCTATTTAATTTCTTTTAAATATCAGGCGGGGGGCCCTTTCACTATACGGGACTGGTATATCCAAGTAATTGCGTCACTCCCTGCCAACCTCGGCCCTGCCCTCCCATTTAGTTGTTACTATACCGATCCCATTACTAATACTTCGGATGAGACTCCCTATTTCTATTTCTTTTTGGCCGATAGCGGCATCTGCCCCTACATTGAGATAGGGGAATTATCCATTCAAGACGTGGGAGGTCCGCTCCCTTACGCCATCGGCTATACCGACTCGGGGCTGCTCACCTTTACCACCCCCCCGGCCGCGGGCGCGGTCATCACCGCCGACTTCGGCTACTATTGGCGCTGCATTTTCCAGGAGGATCTCTCGGAGTTCGATAAGTTTATGAACCAGCTCTGGGAGCACAGGGGAATTAAGATCGAGACGGTGAAGTAGGATGCACCGCAGAGACACAGCGCAGGGGCGGCGTCTCGCCGCCCAGGGCGGGGAAACCCCGCCCCGACAATCTGCGCCTCTGCGGTGAATGGGAGACTCGCCATGAAAATTGCCCTGATTTCCTTCTTCTGCTATACGGTCGGGCTGCTTTGTGGCTTTGTTCTGGCGGCAGTGTTGGGGGCCCGAGCCGCGGCCGATTACCGCCGCCGCCTGCACCGCCAGATTGAGGAAAAGGCCCTGGAGCAAGATTGGGGAAAATAGTTCAAAGTTGAAAACCAGATTGCCTGTGACTTTAACTTTAAACCTTGAACCTTGAACTGAGCTTAATATGAAATCCGTCACCCCAGCCCTGGTCGATCTTCTCTCCAGCCGTGATCCGCTGCTGGCCTTCGACCTCTATCAATTCACGCTGCCCGGCGACACGGTGCTCTATTACGGCACCGCCGACGTGCCCATCGTCTATCAGGGCGCCACCTACGGCGGCTCCGTGCGCTGGGACCGCTCCCAGATCGATCTGAAGGCCGGCCTGGAGGCGGACAGCCTCACGGTCAACGCCTACGCTACCCCGGCCGACCTGGTGAACGGCGTCCCCTTCCATCAATTCCTGCGCCAGGGCGGCTTTGACAACGCTTATCTGCTGCTGCAGCGCGCCTACTATCCGGCTCCCCTCAGCGTGCCGCCGGGGGCGCCCAACGGCGTCGTCTGGCTCTTCTCCGGCCTGGTCACCGAGGTCATCACCGGCGGCCTGAAGGCCCAGATCAAGATAGATTCGCACCTCTACACGCTGGATATAAAACTTCCCCGCAACCTCTACCAGCACCTCTGCAACCACGTCCTCTACGGCCCGGGCTGCGGGTTGAATGGGGCCGCGTATGCGGTTGCCGGAAAGGCGCAAACCGGGAGCACCATCTTTCAGATAGTTACCAACCTGACAGGCGTGCCTGGCTATTTTAGCCTCGGGAAGCTCCAGTTTACCTCCGGGGCGCTCCAGGGGACCTGGATCGGCATCCAGTCCCAGGTAGGCGGCGCCGGTTCCCAACCTGCGACCCTCACCCTGACGCCGCCGCTCCTGGCAGCGCCGGCCCCAGGCGACGCCTTCACTGTGTGGCCCGGCTGCGACCGGGCGCTCAGCACTTGCCAGAACAAGTTTAATAACGCGCTCAATTTCAGGGGGTTTCCCTGGATTCCGGTGCCGGAGACCGCGGACTAAAGGCGGTTTTCGGTTTTCGGTGAAGGCAAAAGGGAGCTTAGCACCTGCTTAGTTAATCCGTAGTGGGCAAGAAAAAGCCAAGGCAAATGCTTTTAATCCCATCCCCCTGAGAGGGGGGAGGGTTAGGGAGGGGGTGGCATGGCCATTCTCGAATCAGCCCAGCGTCAGGCGGTTATCGAAGTCGCGGAATCCTGGATCGGCACGCCCTTCCATCACCAGGGCCGCGTCAAGGGGCGCCAGGGCGGCGTGGATTGCGCCATGCTGCTGCTGGAGGTCTTCCTGGCCGCAGGGGTCATTAAGGGTGGCACAGGCGTCTCGCGTGGGGCGGGCGTCTCGCCTGCCATCCCTAACTACTCTCAGCAATGGCATCTGCACCGGGCGGAGGAGGGCTATCTGGAGATGGTCCGGACCCTGGGCGGCCGGGAGATAACCGCCCCCTTGCATGGTGATATCGCGGTCTGGAAGATCGGCCGGGCCTATTCCCACGGGGCCATCGTGCTCCTGTGGCCCTGCATCATCCACGCCGCGGCCGCGCCGGTGGGCGCCTGTGTCCTGGACAACGCCCTCTCCTCGGCCCTGAACCTGGACCGGTATCCGGTGAAGTTCTTCAGCGCCTGGGATTAAAGACGGTTTTCGGTAAGGTCCAAAGCCAAGGCAAAAAAGGCTTACAGCAGGTTTTCGGTTTTGACTTTGATTTTACCGAAAACCGGAAACCGAAAACCCATAACCAAGAAAAGGAGCTGTTCTAATGAAGGAATCCGGCACCATCAAATGGTTCAATGACGCCAGGGGCTACGGCTTCATCAGCCGGTCCGGCGGCGACGACCTCTTCGTCCACTACACCGCCATCCAGGGGGACGGCTATAAGAACCTGGTGGAAGGCCAGGAGGTGGAGTTCGAAGTGGCCGAGGGCAAAAAGGGCCTCATGGCCATCAATGTGGTTAAGCTGTAGGGGCGGGTTTAAAACCCGCCCCTACGCGGAAAGCTGATAATTATGTCCGGATTGATGGGCGATTCCGCCGCGGGCACCAGCGGTCGCACCGCGGCCAAAACCAGCACCATCCAGGCCTCCTACCGGGTTACCACCGCGGTGGAGGGCCTGGCGATCCCCATCCTCTATGGGCGCAACCGCCTCCAGCCCAACATTTTCTTCACCTGGGGCTGGCAGCCTATCGCCCAGCCGGCCCCCTCCCAGAGCATGGGCAAGGGCGGCGGCAGCCAGCCCTCCGGCGGCTTCCAATACGTTTACACCATCTGGGCCATGTTGGGACTCTGCGAAGGGCCGCTCACCGCCATCGGACGCTTCTGGAGCGACAAGGCCCGGCAATACCTGTTCAGCGCCGCGGGCCTGGCCGCAGGCGCCCGGCCCCAGGCCCCGGTCCCCGAGCTGCTGAGCGGCGTGCCCCTCCAGGCTCTGGGTTATTACGGCACCGCCTTCTATCACGGGAATATCTATCTGGGGAGCGGCAACTCCTTTCCCAACCTCAGCTTCGAGGGTTACGGGCCGCTCCCCTATACTGTCTCCGCAACTGTATCCGGCGAATCCAACACGCTGCCCGCGCCCCAGTCCTCCACGACCTCGGTTAACCTGCCGCCCGGAACGCCGGCCAGCGGGGATAACGGGCCGGTCAATCAAACCCTCAATTATCAGATGGATCTGCCCTCCGGCGCCCTGCTCCTCACTCCCCTTGTCCTGACCCTGAATGGCGCCGCACTCGTCCAGGCTCTCTGGCAGTATTATGGCTCGCCACCTGTCGGGCATTATTGGGCGGAACCCTCGGGCACCGGCGTTTACACCTTCTGCCCCAACGACTCCGGCACGGTCATCTTCTCCTACACTTACGCCCCGTCGCCCACCTACCAGGTTGTGGCCGACTGTCTCGGGACCTGCACCGAGGAATATACCCTCCCCGACGACAACCCGGTCAGCGTGGTTAATAATGACCTGTGGACCGGAGACGCCGGTGTCACCCTGAACGGCGTCCCTCTCACCTCGATTCCGTATTCGCAGCCGAACCCCATATACCCCCCGGTTGTGGGCTCGGGGCAATATACTACTTTCGCCGGCAGTTACTGGTTCAGCCCCTTAGACGTGGGCGACCTGTTCATCACCTATTACTGTGGCATCCCCCCAGGCGCCATGATTTCCCCCAGCGGCAGCGTCTGGGTGTCCGATGCCGGCGCCACCTATGACGACGGGACTCCTCTCACAGTGGTCCCCGGCGTCCCCGTCGCGGCCGGTCAATACGCAGTCAGCGCTGGCCTTTACACCTTCTCGGCCCTGGACTCCGGCCGCACCATTTTGCTTAATTACGCTTATAACACCTTGCTCGACTCCAACCCGGCCGATTTCCTCCCCGACCTGCTCTGCTCGCCCGATTACGGCGCCGGCTTCGATCCCGCCAAAATCGGCGATCTCAGCCAGTTTTCCGCCTACTGCCTGGCCAACGATTTCCTCTTATCTCCCGTTCTCGATGAGCAGCAGGAGGCCCGGGAGCAGGTCGCCGATATTCTCAAACTCCTCAACTCCCAGGTCGTCTGGTGCGAAGACCAGCTCAAGTTCATCCCCATCGGGGACCAGGTCGTTACCAGTGCCAAGACCGGCGTCACCTTTACCCCCGACCTCACTCCGGTCCTCGACCTCACCGAAGACGATCTCTTGAGCGACGACAACAACGACCCGATCCAGATCACCCGTACCCCCCAGGCCGACGCCTATAACCAGGTGCAATTGGAATACCTGGACCGCTACGCCGACTACAATACCACCATCTACACCGCCAACAACCAGGCGGCCCAGGACGTTTACGGCCTGCGGCCGGCCGACGTCATCATGGGCCACGCCATCACCGATCCCACGGTGGCGGCCCTCGTGGCCGCCAATATCCTGCAATATTGCCTCTATGCCCGGAACACTTACCAGTTCAAGCTGGGCGTCATCGCCAATATTTTAGAGCCCGGCGACTGGATCACCGTCACCAGCCCCCGCCTCGGGCTGGAGCAAATGCCCCTGCGGGTCACCGAGATCTCCGAGGATGACCAGATGACCTCCACGGTCACGGCGCTGGAATGGCCCATCGGCGCCGCCCAGGCCCCCACCTACCCCACCCAGAAGCGCTCGCCTCTGATCCCGAATTACAATGCCGCCCCGGGGGACTGCAACCCGCCAGTCATCTTCGAGCCGCCCCTGGGCCTGAGCGACGATCTGGAAGTCTGGATGGCGGTGAGCGGGGGCGCCAACTGGGGCGGCTGCCAGGTCTGGGTGTCGCTGGACCACGCCACATACCAGCAGGACGGGGTCGTCGCCGCGCCGGCCCGTACCGGCTTCCTCATCAACCCACTGGCCGCCTCCCCGGATCCCGACACGACCGACACCCTGGCGATGGATCTCAGCGAGTCCCGAGGGGTGCTGCTCTCCGCCTCCCAGGTGGAGGTGGACGCCCTGGTGACCCTGTGCTACCTGTCCGGCGGCGCCGGCCTCCCCTCCGAACTCATCGCCTACCGGGACGCCCAGCTCGTCAGTGCTTCGATTTACAACCTGAGCTACCTGCGCCGGGGCTGCTATGGCTACGGCGGCACCGCAGGGACGGCCCACGCCGCCGGCGAGCGCTTCGCCCGCCTGGACGGCGCCATCTTTAAACTCCCTTTCTCGGCCAACCAGATCGGCCAGACCATCTATATTAAATTTCTTTCTTACAACTTGGTGGGTGGGGCTGTCCAGAACCTGGCTGACGTGGATGCTTACCAATATCAGATCACAGGGAGTGCCCTCACCTCGCCGCTTCCAAATATCACCGGCCTGATGTCGGTATACCAGAACAACCAGCTTTATCTCCAATGGAACGCCATCTCTCCCTCCCAGGATCCGCGTTACTCCCAGATCAATTACGAGATCCGGATGGGCGCCAGTTGGGCCACCTCCCAGATCCTGACCTGGGTGAGCGATCCGGAATTCCTGGTGGCGCAGCCTGGGACCTATTGGGTGGCGGCCCATTATACTTATGGCAGCGCCACCCTGGCTTATTCGGCCGACCCCGCCGAGATCCAGGTGGGAAGCGTCAACCTCACGGTAAATAGCCTGATGAGCCGGGACGAATTTGCCGAAGGCTGGCCCGGCACGCTCACCGGCCTCCAGGTGAGCGGCGGTGATCTGGTACTGGGGGTGGGGCAGAGAGCGGGTTATTACACCATCCCGGCCGGCGAGATCCCGGATCTGGGGGCGGCCCAGGCCGCGGCGCTCAGTGTTTCCCTCGCCTTCAACAACGTGGTTCCCGGACCATCTTTCGACGCCGCCCCCGACGTGGACGTCATCCCGGACGTGGATCAATACGGTGCAGGGACTGGAGGCCAATTCGACCAGGTGCCGGACGTGGACGCGGTCCCCGACTTCGACCAGGCCGGGGGTACGCTGGCCCAGACCGCCCAGATCCAGGTGCAGTTCTCCCTGGACGGCAGTACCTGGGGAGCTTGGCAGGTCTTTACCCCGGGGACCTACGTGTTCTGCAAGGTGAACTTCCAGCTGGCCCTGACCCAGGTGGTGCAAGGGAACGTGACTCTTAATCCCATGGTTACGGGCTTCACCTGGTCAGTGGCCATGCCGGACCGGATCATTCAGGTGGGCTCCATATCGTGCCCCGCTTCGGGACTGGCTATCACCTTCACCCCGGACTTTCAGATCACCCCGGCCATCGCGGTGACGATACTGAACGCCCAGACTGGGGACGTGGTGACCTTCCCCACGGCCATCGGGCCGGCCGGGGGAACCATCATGATTACGAATGGCGGCGTGGGCGTGTTACGTAACATAAGTTACATCGCCAAGGGTTATTAAAGACAGTTCAAACTTCAAAGTTCAAAGTTCACGGTGCAAAGTTAAAGCCAAAACCGGGAGGATAAAACCCCATGAAAAAACTAACCACCATCTTGCTTTTTACTTTTTCCTTTTTACTTTGTACGGGCGGGTTTGAAACCCGCCCCTACCTTGCCTTTGCCTCCCAAAACGCCCTGGTGGTTCCCGACGGCACCGGGGCCCAGGTGCGCGGCGGTTTCAACAACGCCATTGATACCCTGAACACCGTCAACTCCGGACCATCAGCGCCCGCCACTACTGAGGCCTACATGCTCTGGGCCGACACCACCAACAACCTCCTGAAGCAGCGGGACGCGGCCAACGCCACCTGGATCGTCCTGGGCACGCTGGGCGCCGCCAACCTGGGCCTGGAGCCGGGCATCTCCCTTGGGACCACCTCCCAATACTGGCGCGGCGACAAGACCTGGCAAACGCTGCCCACAGGCCTATCCTATCCCGGGGCCGGCGTTCCCAACAGCACCGGGTCCGCTTGGGGCACTTCTTACACAGTAGGGACTTCCGCCAATAATCTTGTTCAGCTCAATAGCAGTGGCCAACTTCCCGCGGTGAGTGGGGCTTTACTGACCAATCTGCCCAGTGGAGGCGGGATGACCTATCCCGGGGCCGGGGTTCCCAACAGCACCGGGTCCGCCTGGGGCACTTCTTACGCGGTAGGGACGGCAGCGAATGACCTGGTTCAGATTAACAGCAGCGGCCAGCTGCCCGCGGTGGACGGGAGCCTTCTGACGAACCTGCCGGCTGCCTCTATTCCGGCTGGAGTCATCGTGCCCTATGCAGGTTCAACCGCTCCCAGCGGCTGGCTATTATGCTATGGACAACAAGTCAGCACGAGCGCCTATGCCAATCTTTATACCGCTATCGGCACAACTTACGGGTCCGGGAGCGGTACCTTCGGTATTCCTGATTTGAGAGGCCGGGCGGCCTTCGGTGCAGACGCAATGGGAGGCACGGCGGCCGGGCGCCTGGGCTCGGGTAATACCGGGGGCATAACCGGAAGCGCCACGCTGGGAGCCAGCGGCGGCCAGCAATCGCATACCTTGACCGCGGCGGAGATTCCTTCGGGATTGGGGACTTTTGTAACCGGCATAAATAGTAGCGGTTCAGGTTACGCAGCAGGGGGTGACTTGGGACTTGGCGTTACTACCGGCAACGCCGGCGGCGGCGGCGGGGCGCACAACGTCACCCCTCCGGCCCTGGTGCTCAATTACATCATCAAATATTAGTAGTAGTCAGTAGTCAGTAAAAGCAAAGGCAAAAGCAATAAAACCAAAAAAGGAACTGGCTACTGGCTACTGCTCTTAAAGCAATGTAGGGTGCGCACTGCGCACCATTTCCTTATCAAGGAGGCCATTATGAACTTTTGGCAAAAAATCTGGGCCGATCCCAAGACCACTATTCCCGGGATCATCGCCGCCGCCCTAAGCACCCTGGTGGCCTTTGGCATCATCACCCCGGCTGAGTCCAGTCCCCTGCAAACGGCCTTGACCACCACATTCGGCGGCATCGTCGCCCTGCTGGGTCTCTTCAGCAACTGGCCGACGTAGGGGCGGGTGTAAGGGGGGGGTTAAAACCCGCCCCTAGCAGCCCCTACTTTCACCGGAAACCGGAGCTTTTATGACCGGCGCTGATATCCTGCAGAAGGCTAAAACTCGCCTCGGGGATTCTTATGTTTTTGGCGCCCTTACTCCGGTAGGTGCCCCGGACCCCCGGGTCTTCGATTGCTCCAAACTCGCTTCCTGGACCGTCTATCAGGCGGCGCAGATAATTTACGGCGCCGATGACGACGCCGGGAACCCCCTGGAGGTTTACGGGGGTACCATCTACTGGAACCGGGATGCCCGCGGCGTCGGAAGCATCGTCTCCCTGGAAGAAGCTGCCGCCTCGCCCGGGGCCGCGGTCCTGAGGCTGGCCACCGCCTCCCTGTGCGGCCATATCGTCATCTCAGACGGCCTGGGGGGGACCGTGGAGGCGCATTCCACCGCGGCCGGGGTAATCTGCTCCACCCTCCACGGCCGGCGCTGGGATTTGGGTATTCTGGTGCCCGGCATCGAATACCAGAGGAAGCAGAAGCCGATCCCGGTTACGCCTCCCACGGGGCCCATTTACCGCCTCACCTATCCCCTGATCAGGGGCCCGATGGTGAAGCGCATCCAGGAGGCTCTTAAGTGGCACGGGCCTCTGGCCTGTGGGTCTTTGGAGGCGGATGGGGTTTATGGACCCCGGACGGAGCTTGCCGCGGCGGCATTTCAACGTTCCCAGGGCTCGCTGGTGCCCGACGGCGAAGCCGGCCCCGCCACGCTTAGGGCCCTCGGCATTAAATGAAGTCATCTGAAGGGGCAGGTTTAAAACCCGCCCCTACGATTTTCTTAAGGAGAACCGGGCCATGAAAAAATTAACCGCCTTCTTGCTTTTGCCTTTTTACTTTTTGCTTTTTACTTATTACTTTTGCCTTACCGCCCAGGCCGGCCAATGGACCGCCAACGGCTATCTCTATAAGCCCAGCCTGGGGGCGTCGGGGCAAACGGATTATAACCTGTTCAACCAGGGCCTCGACCAGGCCGACGCCCGGCTGGCCGCCTTGGGGCTCATCTCGCCCACCGCGCCCCTGACCTATAACGCCGCCACCGGAGTGGTAGCCCTCCCCCAGGCCAGCGCCACCGTGAACGGCTACCTGGCCTCCGGCGACTGGAGCGCCTTCAACGCCAAACAAACCTATTTGAGTTATACTATCGGCGACCCCGGCTGCGCCACGCTGGCCGCCGCTCTCACCACCATCGGCTCAACTGCCGCCACCTTGCGCCTTCCGGCCGCAACATACAACATTGCCAGTAATACTACCATTCCCGCCAACATTACCCTGGCCCCGGAGAGGGGGGCAGTTTTATCCACAGGCACCGGCGTCACCCTGGCCCTCAACGGCCCGTTTGAGGCGGGGTTGTATCAGGTCTTCTCCTGCACCGGCACCGGCAACGTACACTTTGCGCCGTCTGCTGTAACCACAATCTCCCCCCTCTGGTGGTTCTCTGGCACCCCCGGCACCTATTCGGAGAGCGGCGGCAGCCTGACGACCCCCGGAACCGGCGATATAGCTCCAGCGATCAGGGCTGCGGTAACATCTAAAGCTAATGGACTAATCTCGGAAGGTAGCACAAACTGCCGAGGGGCCGATGTTGTAATACCTAGCGGGGCTTGGCCGTTGGCGACTTCCCTGAACCTTACCAACTTGGGAAATTTTAAGCTGCATGGGAGCGAAAAATACTCTGCTATCCTTTATTCAACGGCAACAGGACAGGCTGCTATTGATGTAGTAGGCACCAACAATTATATGTTTGAGGATTTTACCGTTGCCGGAGACAGTGTTTATACCCCTACCGTGGGACTTTTAGGGGGGAGGTCCACAACCGTTGACAATGGTGGAGATTACACTTTTAGCAGAATTAAATATGGAGGCTATTTTCAGTATGGTTGCGAATATACGGTGGCTGTTGAAGATATTTATGAGAATGATTGCCGGTGTTTTTTGAGTAGTTCCGGGTTCTATCATCGTCGGAGTCCACAAAACAAGCTCGGGCTGACCTCCGCATACGTTACCTTGAGCACCGCCTTTGGCGGTGATGGCACGGCTGCATGGTTCAAGAATTTTCAACTTTCTGGTACCCCACCGAATGTAACCCTCCAGCCGTTTATTATTGATGGGCCTTCTTATGGCGGTTTTAGTGGAGATACGTATATTCAGGGAGGCTATATTGCCTGCATAACTGCGGGGCCTGCTAACCAGGTTGTTCTACTAAATGATGGAGCGGAGGACGTTCACCTTGCCGATGTAGATATTGAAGGAAACCCGCAAACAATCGTTAGGGTTATACAAACTGATTCTACGCAACGTGATATCTATAACCTTACTGTTAGGGATATTAAGGGTGTTGGTATTGCTTATCCAATAATGGGAGATATTTATAGCAATCTTTATAACTGTTATTTTGGAAAGCTTTTGATTGGAGATACTGTCAACGGTGTAACTAACTTTAGTGTGCTGGGCAATTTGTTTGGCAGTCACTTAGATTATGGCTGGTGGGGTTATTATCAAGCAGGCAGAGTAACTATCGGCAACACTACCAATGGCGCCTGGGTCAACGGCTGCGAGTTGGTCATACCATCTGGCATGACGCTGACTCTTCCGTCTGGACAGGGCTCCAATTTTATCCAGAGAATAGGTGGGGCTACCCCATCATATCAGCTTGGACCAATAGGTGCGGCTGTAAATACGCCATCTGTGCCGGCATCTACAGTCCAGACACAGAACCTAAATGCTGTCCCGTGTAGAGTGACTATTTCAACAGTTGTAGGCACGGTGTCGGCGATTGCTAAAGGTCCAACATCAGGTTCGCTGGTTACTACAAACGTAACCATTGGAAATTATGGTAGCGCAACCCTGATATTACAACCGGGGGAATATATATCAATGACTTACTCAGGAACTGCCCCGACCTGGACATGGGTTGGGATGTAAGCCTATGGCGAATTTGGGAAGTTAGATGTCCGGATTGATGGGCGACTCCGCCGCGGGCAGCAGCGGCCGCACCGCGGCCAAGACCAGCACCCTCCGGGCCTCCTACCGGGTCACCACCGAGGTGGAGGGCCTGGCCATCCCCATCCTCTAGGGGCGCAACCGCCTCCAACCCAACGTCTTCTTCACCTGGAGCTGGGCCCCGGGGGCCCAGCCGACCCCCTCCTAGCGCATGGGCAAGGGCGGGGGCAGCCCCGCGGGGGGCGCAAGTATATCTAGATCATCTACGCCCTATGGCCTCTTCCTTCTCCAGGGAGAATGAATTAGAATTTGCAGGCAGGGAGTGGTGACGAGCTCTCTGAATTCTGAGGAGACCGAAATGCCGGAAATTAAAGTTAAAGGGATGAGTTGCGGGCATTGCGCCGCGGCGGTGACCAGGGCCCTTAAAAGCCTGCCGGGAATTTCGGAGGTGCAAGTGAACCTGGCCGACGGCCGGGTGACTTACCAGAGCGCCGGGCCGGTGCCCCCGGAAGAATTGGCCCGGGTGATCAAGGCCGCGGGCTATGAGGTGGTCTCGGGATAGCCGCTCACAGTGGCCGGAGGGTGGGCTTTCAAACCGTCTCGTCCCCGCCCTCCGGTCATTGGCTTCTCAGCCTTTCCAGACCGGGGGAAGACTGCGCCACAGTGCCGCCGGCCCCGGCAAGGGTCCGGGCTGCCAGTGATCCTGCGGGCGGCGGCCCGGCTACCCGGCTATAGTTTATCGCAATCCATACTCCCTCCTCAGCGGAAATGGCAGGCGACCCAGTATTCCGGGGCGGTTTCCCGGTAGGCCGGGACCTGGTCCCGGCAGCGGGGGAACTCAGCCTCGGGACAGCGGGGGTGAAAGGGGCAGCCTGAGGGGACCTGCACCGGGCTGGGCGGCTCCCCCTTGAGGGCCGGGGGCCGGAAAGGCTGTTGGGGATCGGGCTGGGGCACCGCGGCCAGCAGGGCCTCGGTATAAGGATGGAGGCGCTGCCGGGCCAGGACCTCCCGGGGGGCCATCTCCACCAGGCGCCCCAGGTACATCACCGCCACCCGGGTGCAGATCTGGGAGATGATGCTCAGGTCATGGGAGATGAAGAGGTAGGTGAGGCCGTGGTGTTCATGCAACCGGACCAGCAAGTTGAGAATCTGGGCCTGAATGGAGACGTCCAGGGACGAGACCGGCTCGTCGGCCACCATTAGCCGGGGGCGCAATGCCAGGGCCCTGGCGATCCCCAGACGCTGGCGCTGGCCGCCGCTGAATTCGTGGGGATAGCGGCCCAGGTGTTCCGGGGCCAGGCCCACCTCAGCCAACAAACCTGCCACCCAAGTCCGGCGTTCGCTCCGGGTCCCCAGATTATGGATGAGGAAGGGCTCCTCCAGGATTTGCCGCACGGTCATGCGGGGGTCAAGGGAGGAGTAAGGGTCCTGGAAGATGATCTGGAATTGGCGGCGCATGGCCTTGAGGCCGCGGCGGGGCAGACTGCTGAGGTCTTCGCCCCCGAACCAGACCCGGCCGGAGGTGGGAGTCAGCAGCCCCAGAACCAGGCGGGCCAGGGTGGATTTGCCGCAGCCGGATTCGCCCACCAGCCCCAGGGTCTCCCCGGGGAACAGGGCGAAACTTACCCCGTCCACCGCCTTCAGCAACGGCCCCCGGCCCCAGAAGCCCTGCAAGCGGAAGTGGCAGCACAAATCCTGGGCTTTCAGCAGTTCAGCCATAACCATAATTCCAACACCGCACCCAATGTCCCGGGGCCGCCTCCACCCAGGGAGGCGGCGCCAGGCACTGTCCCCGGGCTTCAGGACAGCGGTCCTGGTAGAAGCAGCCCGGGGGCGGCTGCGACGGCAGGTGTCCCTTGATGGCCTCCAAAGGCGCGCCGGGGGGCCGGTGAAAATCGAGTCGGGGTACCGAGGCCAGCAGTCCCCGGGTATAGGGATGCCCCGGGTTGGCAAAGAGCTCCCCCGTGGGGGCCTCCTCCACGATGAGCCCGGCGTACATCACCATTACCCGGTCGGCGGTCTGGGCCACGATCCCCAGGTTGTGGGTGATGAACAACATCGCCAGACCCAGGTCGGCCTTCAGGTTCCGGAGGAGCGCCAGAATTTGGGCTTGAACGGTGACATCCAGGGCGGTGGTGGGCTCGTCGGCGATGAGCAGGTCCGGGCGACAGGCCAGGGCCATGGCCATCAGTACCCGCTGGCGCTGCCCCCCGGAGAGCTGATGGGGATATTGCCGCAGGCGCCGCCTCGCCTCGGCCAGTCCCACCCGGGACAGGGAGGCCGCGGCCTCTTCCAAGGCGGCTGCATTGGTAAGACCCCGATGAAGGCGCAGGACCTCAGCCACCTGCTCGCCTATGGTGAACACCGGGTTCAGGGCGGTCATGGGCTCCTGAAAGACCATGGCGATGCGGTTGCCCCGAATCCGGGCCAGGCGCTCTGCCGGGCAGCTTAGCAGATCCTCCCCCCAAAAGCGGACCTCTCCTTCAACATGGGCCGCCGGCAGGGGGAGGAGGCGCAAAATGGCCATGGCGGTGACGGTCTTGCCGCAGCCCGATTCTCCCACCAGCCCCAAAGTTTCGCCGGGCTGCAGGGAAAAACCGATCCCGGCCAGGGCCCGCACCTCTCCCCGGGAGGTGGTGAAGCGGACCCTCAGGTCCCGCACCTCCAAGAAAGGGGCGCCCTCCTGCTGCGAGGCCAGATTGCCGTTCATGAAAAGGCCGGGGTCTTTGCTGCTGCCCACCCTCCCTTCTGAAGTTGGGACAAGACCTAGGGCTCCAGGGGAAGTTGAATGGTAAAAGCGGATCCTTTACCCGGGGTGCTTTTGACGGAGATGGAGCCGCCGTGCTCCTGGATGATGCTCTGGCAGATGGCCAGCCCCAGGCCGGTGCCTTGGGCCTTGGTGGTGAAATAAGGTTGGAAGATGTTGGCCGCCACCTCCGGGGGCATGCCTTCGCCGGTATCGGCCAGCACTACTTCGGCGTTCTGCCCCGATACCCGGCTGCTGATGGCGATTTCGCCGCCCCGGGGCATGGCTTCCAGGGCGTTTTTGAAGAAATTGATGAGGACCTGGCGCAATTGCTTGGGATCGAAATCGAGCGGCGGCAGGGGGCCATCTTCCACCCGCTTGATCTTGATATGATTTTCAGTAAAGGTGTCCTGGAACAGTTCCAGGGCCTCCGAGATGGCCGCGTCCAACCGGCCCCGGCTTTTCACCGCCGGGGGCCGGCGCACGAAATCCCGCATCTCCGCCACCATGGCTTCCAGGCTGCTCACTTCCTCGGTAATGACCTTCAATTTATGCCGGGCCTTGTCGTCCAGGCCGAGATTCTTAAGGAGTTGCCGGGCGAAGCCACCGATGATCAGCAGGGGGTTTTTGATCTCGTGGGCGATGTGGGTCACGGTGTTGCCCACCGCGGCCAGGCGCTCGGACTGCAGCAGCCGGTCTTCCATCTCCTGATATTCGGTGATGTCCCGGATGACCCCGGTGAAATAGAGGTTGTCCCGGATCTCGGCCACGGAAAAAGAGATACTCATGGGGAATTCACTGCCGTCCCGGCGCTGGGCCTTGAGACGCACGTGCCTGCCGATCACCCGGGCCTCCCGGGTAGCCACGTATCGCCGCACGTATCCCAGGTGTTCTTCCTTGTAGGGAGGCGGAATCAGGATTTTCAGGTCCTGGCCCAGGGCCTCGGCCCGGCTGTAACCGAACATTTTCTCGGCCCCCTCGTTGTAGCCGATGATGACATGGTCCTCGTTGATGGTAACGATGCCGTCGGTGGCGCTTCTGATGATGCCGGCGTTGATTTCCTGTTTCTGCCGCAGCTCCTGGAGCTGGCAGATCACCCCCTTCAGGAAGTTGGCGAGGGGGCCGGTAATGAGTTGGCCCAGCCGCTCCGGGGAGAAATCGGGCAGCCCGGCGGTCAGGAATTGGCCGTCCAGGATGAGATCGAACTCATCCGGCCGTAAATCCGTTAGGGGGTTAACCTGGAGATCCGGGGTGGTCCCGGGGGTGACACCGTAGAGGACCAGATCCAGGGGCGGGTAACCTTCCAGGGAAAAAGGCAGGGTGATCGGGAGGCAGATGAACTCCTGCCCGTTCAGGACGATGGCGATGCGCATGGCTTTGGGGCCCGGGTTCATGTGGTCAGAGTTGGGGTGAGCAATGGCCATCAGCGCTGGCCCTTAACCAGCGGCAGGCTGCCTCCAAAAGATGCCGGCGCCAGGCCGGCCCTGGCAAAAAAACCAGAATAAACAAAAAACCCATATTTGTAGGTTCGCAGGGATCTCTCTCATTACTCAGCCTTCATAGCGTTTGAATACCAGGGAGGCGTTGGTGCCGCCGAACCCGAAGGAGTTGGACAGGACATGGCGGACCTCCGCCTTCCGAGGCGTATCAGGGACAAAATCCAGGCCGGCGCAGTCCGGGTCAACCTCCGTGAGGTTGATGGTGGGGGGGACTATACCGTCCCTAATGGCCAGGACGGAAAAAATGGCTTCCACCGCTCCGGCCGCGCCCAAGAGGTGCCCGGTCATGGACTTGGTGCCGCTCACCAGCAGACGGGAAGTATGATTTCCGAAGATCTCCTTGAGAGCCAGGGATTCGTTGCGGTCACCCACCGGGGTGGCGGTGGCGTGGGGATTGACGTAATCGATGTCGGCCGGGGTGACACCGCCATCCTTCATGGCCAGGACGATGCAACGGCTGGCCCCTTCCCGGTCCGGGTCGGTGATGTGATGGGCGTCGCCGGTCATGCCAAAACCAATGATCTCGCCGTAAATCTTCGCCCCCCGGGCCAGGGCGTGGTCCAGTTCCTCCAGGGCGAGGATGCCTGAACCTTCCGACATGACGAAGCCCGTGCGCTTACAATCAAAGGGGCGGCTGGCGCCCGCAGGATTGTCGTTGTAGCCCATCGCCAGGGCCCCCATGCGATAGAAGCCCGAGATGGTGAGAAGGGTGATGGCGGCTTCACTGCCACCCGCGGCCATCATGTCCGCCTCTCCCAACTGGATGGAGCGATAGGCCATGCCGATGGCGTGGGCCCCGGCGGCGCAGGCGGTGGACAGGGCGATATTGGGGCCCTTGGCCTTAAAGCTGATGGAAACGTTGCCCGCCGCCAGATTGGGGATCATCTTGGGCACCAGGAAGGGAGAGACCCGGCGCACCCCTTCGAAAATCAGCTTCTGCACCCCTTCTTCCCAGGTGCTAACCCCGCCCATGCCGCTGGCGATGATGACCCCGGCCCGTTCCGGCTCTTCGGCCTCCAGGTCGATGCCCGAGTCGTTGATGGCCTCCAGGGAGGCGGCCAGGGCGAACTGGGTGAAGCGGTCGGTATATTTGATTTGCTTAAGATCTTCCTTGGTGACTTCCTTTTTTCGGGCTTGCAGAATCTCCTTCAGGTCAAAATTCTTGATCCCGCCGCCAATCGTGGGAAAGTCTTCCGGGATGCGGTAGCGCGTCATGGTTTCCTGGTCGAAACGGTCCATGTGGGTGATCCCGGATTTCCCGGCCAAAAGCTGCGACCACACGGTGGGAACGTCGAGTCCCATGGAGGTCACCATGCCTACCCCGGTGACCACCACTCGCCGCATCTCCACGGTTCTCGAAAAAGACATGCATCGACCTCCGCCCCTGGCCCCAAAAAGCCAGGGAAAGGGTAATGGGTGAAGATTTTCGGGCTATCTACAGCAGCGCTTCCCGGTGGGCCGGAACGCACCAAGGAATTTTGGCGTTGCCATAATTTTTATTATTGTAAATTACCCGGGGTGCTATTGCAACGGTTTCCAGTCCGCCACCAGGGAGAAGTCCTGCACCCACGTGTTTTTGGAGGCAATTGGGCCTTTCCGGTGGCGCCCTCGCCCCCCCGACCCCAGATGGGACGCGCCTCCCATCCGGGGGCCGAGCCGCGAATTTTTCGGTTTACTTTCTTCATCAGGTTCAGATACAATATCTCATTTTGGAAAGAGAAGTACCTTTTCTCAATTGGCCGGGTCATCCCCAAATTGGCGGATGAAAGAGGAAATAATCGATGATATCCAGGAAATCCAGGGTTAACCCCCATTACATGGAGAAGCTCTATTCTTTTTATTGCCCTTTCTACGATTGGATTTTCGGCAAACTATTGGGGCCCGGCCGCCGCCAGGCCTTTAACTATCTGTCCCGCCGGCCTGGCCAGAAGATTTTGGAGATCGGCGTAGGTCCCGGCTCCACCCTGGAATTTTACCCACCGAAAACCGAGCTGGTGGGCATCGACATCTCCGCCGCCATGATCGAGGTAGCCCGGAAGACGGCCGCCAATCTCAACAGCGGCAGCCGCTTCCACTTGCAAGTGATGGATGCCGCCCATCTGGAATTCCCCGACAATCATTTCGACGTGGTTATGGCCGCCTATGTGATCACCACCGTCCAAGATCCTCACCGGGTTTGCCGGGAGATTCTGCGGGTGGTCAAGCCCGGGGGGCAGATCATCGCAATCAATCACACCCGCAGCCAGAACGGCAGTCTTTGGGGCCGGATCGAGGACGTGGTGGCTCCGGTCTGCTGCGCCATCGGCTTTACCACCGACCTGGACGTCATCAAGGTAATGAAAGATGTAGGCATCAGCGTCCATCAGACGGTGCGGTGCAACCTGCTGAATACCGGCCGCATCATCATGGGCAGCAAGAGATAGGCTGATTTCCGGGAGAGCCCGGCCGCCACTGGCGGCGCCCGTCCCTCGGGCTGCGGCCGCTGCCGGGTGCTCCAGGCGGGCGGCTTAAGCGCCAAGATTCCCGAATCCCTGCCAATAATATTTTAGGATAGACTTTCCCCGGGAGAACCGGATGAAAATTGATAAAAATTCGTTTGTGACCATTGAATATCTGATCCGCCTGGGGGAGCAGGAAACCTATCCGCCCAGCGGTCAGCCCGAGGAGATCTCCTTCTGCCTGGGCTGGGGGGCCATGCCTCCGGGACTGGAGGAAGCCATGCTGGGGTTGTCCCCCGAGGACCAGCGGGTGGTCAACCTCAGTCCGGAACAGGCTTACGGCGAATTTGACCAGGAACTGGTGATGGAGGTGCCGCTCTCCGATTTTGCCCCGGAACTGGAATTGAGTCCGGGATTGGTGTTCGAAACTGAAAACGACGAGGGGCACCCGGTCTATTTCATCGTCCAGGAAGTGGGCCCCGACGCGGTAGTCATCGACTTCAACCACCCCCTGGCCGGCAAGGCGCTGGAGGTGTCCTTTACGGTGCGCCAGGTGCGGCAGGCTTCCCCGGAGGAGCTGCAGGGCCCTGGAGGCTGTTCCTGTTCCCAATGCGGGGAAGGAGGGCCCCACCCCCATTAATGGAGGGCCACCTTTGATGTCCCTGCCCTGGGCGCGGCATTACGACCCGGGAGTGCCGCTCAGCGTGGGGCCGGCCACCTCCTCCATCCCCTGGCTGTTGCTCCAGGCCGCGGCCCGGACCCCCCGAGCCCCGGCCCTGGTCTTCTTCGGCCGGACCTTCAGCTATCGGCAACTCTCGGAACTGGCGGCCCGGTTAGCCCGGGCTTTCAAAGACCAGGGCCTGTCCCCAGGGGAGCGCCTGGCCATCCTGCTCCCTAATTGTCCGCAGTTCGTGGTAGCTTACCATGCCGCCCTGCGCCTGGGCGCGGTGGTGGTGCCGCTGAACCCTCTCCTGAGCGCCAGGGAACTGGCTTACCAGCTTAACGATTCCGGGACCCGGCGGCTGGTGGTCCTGGATCACTTCCTGCCCAAGGTGGAGGAGGCCCGGGGAAAGCCGGACCTGACCCATCTCATAGTCACCAGCCTCCCGGACGCCCTTCCCTGGCCCCTGAGCTGGCTATACTCCTTCAAGGCCCGGCGGCAAGGATTGGCCAGGGGCTTTAAACCGGCCCCGGGCCGTTTCGGCTGGCGAGGCTTGCTGGCCCAGCCTCCCCTTGAGGACGAGCCTATCCCCGGGGTCCAGGACCTGGCGGTCTTGCTCTATACCGGGGGCACCACGGGTACCCCCAAGGCAGCCATGCTCAGCCACGGCAACCTCATGGCCAACGTGGCCCAGATCAGCGCCTGGCTGCCGCAGGTGCGCTTCGGCGGCGAGCGCCTGGTGGCGGTGCTTCCCATGGCCCACTCCTTCGGCCTCACCGCCTGCCTCAACTGGCCCATGTCGCAGGGGGCGCAGATCATTGTCCTGCCCCGCTTCGAAATCGACGGCTTCATGAAGATGCTGCGGAAGTGCCGGCCCACCATGCTCCCCGGGGTGCCCACCCTATTCGTGGCCCTCATTAACGATCCCCGGCTGGCGGCTCTGGATCTCTCCTCCCTGTGGGCCTGTATCAGCGGCTCAGCCCCGTTGCCCCTGGAGGTGCGGGACCGCTTCGAGTCCCTCAGCGGCTGCCGCATCATGGAGGGCTATGGCCTCACCGAAGCCGGTCCGGTGACCCATCTGAATCCGGTTCAGGGGCCGCGGCCCGCGGGCAGCATGGGTCTGCCGCTGCCCGCCACCCTGGCCCGGGTGGTGGATCGGGAGAGCGGCCAAGGTTCGCTGCCCCCCGGCGAGGTGGGGGAACTGGCCATCCTGGGGCCCCAGGTGATGAGGGGTTACTGGCAAAACCCCGAAGAAACCGCGGCGGTCCTGCGGGATGGCTGGCTCTATACCGGCGACCTGGCGCGGTGGGACGAGGATGGTTATTTTTATATCGTGGAACGCAAAAAGGATTTGATCATTTCCGGGGGCTACAACATCTATCCCCGGGAAGTGGAAGAGGCCCTTTATCAGTTTCCGGGGGTGCAAGAGGCAGTGGCCTTCGGGGTGCCGGATAGCTATCGGGGCGAGGTCGTCAAGGTGGTCATCGTGCCCCAGGCCGGCGTTGAGCTAAACGCCCCGAAGCTCCGGGATTTCTGCGGCCAGCAACTGGCCCTTTATAAAGTGCCCAAGTTCATCGAATTCCGCCCCGAACTGCCCAAGAGCCAGGTGGGCAAAGTCCTGCGCCGGCTGCTCCGGGAAGAGGCCGTGGCCGGGGACCAGGAGGTCCTGGGAGAGGATTAACCCCGGGAAATTTGATGAAATTTCTCAAGAAGAAGGCTATTATTAAGACAATAAAGTAAAGTACCGAGCCCCAATGTTGTTCAAACGTACCCTGCGCTACCATTGGCTCAAGTTCCTCCGCCTCCAGGACGAACCTTGGAAGCTCTCCTGGGGTATGGCGTTGGGGGTCTTTGTGGGCGTCACCCCCACGGTGCCCTTCCATATGGTGTCCGTGCTCTTTCTGGCCCCTCTCCTGGGGATCTCGCCGGTCGCCGCCTTTCTGGGCATCCAGATCTGCAACCCGCTGACCCTTCCTCTCATCTATCTGGCGGCTTATAAGGTGGGGAATCTATTGTTGCACGGCGGGGCGCCCTTGAAGTTGCCCGACTGCTACTGCTCCTCCGGTCTGCTGCACCTATTCTGGCAAGGGGGCCTGACCCTGCAAGTGGGAGGCCTGCTGATCGCCATCCCCCCAACCATCGCCTCCTATTTCCTGAGCATGTGGCTTATCAAGCGATATCGCCGCTTCAAGGAGCGCAGGGCCGCCCGTGTCCTCAACCTCTCCCAAAGTCCTCCTACAGCGTCTGGGCCTGAGGCCTAAGAAGACCCTGGGGCAGCACTTCCTGGTGCACTCCCATCAGGCCCGGCGCATCGTGGAGGCGCTGGGGCTGAGGGGCGACGAGACCGTGGTGGAGATCGGCGCCGGCCTGGGGGCCTTAACGGTCTTCCTGGCCCGGCAAGCGCGGCGGCTGGTGGCCCTGGAACGGGATCCGGCCCTGGTCCGGTTTTTGCGGGAAGAAGTCTTCCCCGAAACCCCAGGGGTGGAAGTGCGCTGCCAGGACGTCCTCCGCTTCGATTTTCTGGGGCTCAGCCGGGAAGTGGACCGGCCCCTGGTAGTGGTCGGCAATCTCCCCTACCAGATCACCTCGCCCCTGCTCTTTAAACTGATGGAAGAGCAGCAGGCCCTCAGCCGGGCGGTGCTGATGATGCAGCAGGAAGTGGGGGCGCGCCTGTTGGCAGCCGCGGGCAGCAAGGATTACGGGGTGCTCTCGGTGCTGCTGCCCTACCATTTCTCCCTCCGGCGCCTGTTTTCCCTGGGGCCGGCCAATTTTTTCCCGCCGCCCCAGGTGGACTCCGTGGTCTTGAGCCTGACGCCCGCCAGCACCTCGCCCCCGGCCCGGGACCCAACCCTGCTGGCCCGGGTGGTGAAGGCCGCCTTCGGCCAACGCCGCAAGACCCTGAACAACACCCTGACGGCCGGGGACGCCTTCGGGCTCAGCCCCGCAGAGGTGCGCCGGGCCTTTGGGGAGTTGGGCCTCGATGCGGGGCGGCGGGGGGAGACCCTGAGCCTGTCGGAATTCGTGGCGCTGGCTAATAAGCTGTCAGCTATCAGCTAAAAGCTAAAAAGCAAAAGACCCAAAGCGAAAGCTAAGGAAGAATTTCATAATAAACGTTTGGCAAAAGAGGCATCCCTTGATTTTAGATATCAATAAAGTAACAGCCAGCTTTCTTAAAAAGCTGAAAGCTAACCATGTCTTATGAACCGCGTACCTACCGCAGTCGCATGGCCCGGGCCGGCCTGGTGGGATTCCGGGTGGTCGTCAAGGAGACCGACCTCTGGGTCCTGGCCGCCCGGGACTTCTCCCAAAAGGCGCGGGAGGTGGTGCTCCAGGAGCGCCGGCAGTTGGAGGCCTACATCGCCGGGCACCCGGGATTTCTTACGACCCTGACCCCCTGGCCGGAGGACCCCTTGGCCCCGCCGGTGGCGCGGGAGATGATTGCCGCGGCCCGGCTGGTGGGGGTGGGCCCTATGGCGGCGGTGGCCGGGGCCCTGGCGGAGCGGGTGGGCCGGGCCTTGGCGCAAGAGCCCTTGAACCCCGAGGTCATCGTGGAAAACGGGGGCGACCTCTACCTGGAAGTGACTTCCCCTGCCATCGTCTCCCTGTTTGCCGGAAAATCCCCCTTGAGTCACCGGGTAGGCTTGCGGATCGAGCCGGACCTGTCTCCTCTGGGGGTGTGCACTTCCTCGGGGAGCGTGGGCCATTCCCTGAGTTTCGGCCGGGCCGACGCCGCCTGCATCCTGGCGCACTCAGCCTCCCTGGCCGATGCCGCGGCCACCGCCCTGGGCAATCTGGTCCCGGATGCCGGGGCCATTGACGCCGCCCTGGCATGGGCCGCCTCCGTCCCGGAAATCCTCGGGGCCGTGGTAATCGTGGGCGACAAACTGGGGGCCTGGGGCCGCGTGGAGCTGGTCCCCCTGGCCGGATAAGCAAAGGACCTCTGCGAATTTGGCCGATTCCCTCGGTAGTCCAGGAAAATAGAGGATTAGCCGGGATTTAGCAGGGCGGCAGTGCCCAGCCTGCATTTAAAACCTTTAAAACCAACTGTTTCATTGAAAGGGCGCCGCGTGCTGTGCCCTTTCCAAAGGTTAGTGACGAGATTTTGGTAAATTGCGCCCCGGTCTCAAATCGCAGTAACTGCGGCCTTAATGAGCACTCGGCCAACCCAGAACCAATCAACCCCTAAGCTATTGTAAAACCTGATTTGACTGCCATCCTGAACAGAATCTAAGGTCCCTAAAAATACGAGATTCTTCGCTTCGCGCAGAATGACATTTTTGGGCAGACCGAGGTTTTGCAATAGTTTCTGGGAAAAGTAAAACCCCCTCCAGCCTCTACCATCCCAGGAAATTTGCCTCTCTGCAAAAAGTTCTTGAATACCCCCTATGGGTATGTTAATAACCCTACCAGGGTAAGGTTATCATTATTATTTCCATGGGAGGTGGAGGAGGTCGAAAAGGATCGGGGTCTTGGCTTTACTGAAAACGGCGTCCATTTGGGCCTCATCTGGAGGTTTTCAGGAGGAACTATGTACCTTCCGGACGAAGTGAAGGAAGAGATGCAAAGGAACGTCATCTCCCGGTTGAAGAAGATCGAAGGCCAAATCCGGGGACTCCAGGGCATGGTGACCGGCGACCAAGAGTGCGAAGCGATTCTTACTCAATTGAGGGCGGCCCAATCCGCCCTGAAATCGGTAACCGCCCTGGTCTTAAAGAGCTACCTGGTGAAGTGCTACAGTGAAATGGCCGGGAAGAACAACCCTGAAGAGTTGTACCACAAGTTGGAAAAGACGGTCATGCTATTGACCAAATTCATCGGGGCGTAAGGCTCGTCTGGCTAATGGTCCCGAGGGAAACTGCCAGCCGCTTCCAAGTCCTCATCCGGGATTTGAGGAAGTTCGGCTGCAGTTATCCCCAAGGATGCCTAGGCGCAATTAAGGAGGATACAGAAATGAGTGAACCGCAGCAATCTGAGGAAAGAGCTTGTTTTATCTGTTCACGTGACACCCTGGACGGCGCCTACCCCGCTCTCATCCTGGGCATTAACGCTGCCCGGCTGGGCATGGAGGCCAAGGTGTTTTACACCTTCATGGGCGTAAATTTGGTGTGCAAGGGCGGCATCGAGAAGGCCAAATTTATCCCCCTCGGGGTCTTGGGGGCGATGCCCGGCATGTCCACCATGGCTACGGCCATGATGAAGAAAAAGATTAAAAAGGCGCAGATCCCCAACCTGCCGGATCTCATGGAGATGGCCCAGATAGAAGGAGTGCAACTCATCGCCTGCAAGATGACCTTCGATATGATGGAGCTCAAGGATGAGGACATGAACGAAGGCGTGGTGATCTGGACGGCGGAAGAATTTTTGAAGTATGCCAAGGAAGCCAAACTCTGTCTGTTTACCTAAACTGACCCAATAAACCCGGGCACCCCAGGTGGCGCTGGCCGCCTGGGGCGCCTGGCCTTACCTCCGCATGGCATAAAGGGACGCCCAGAGGCCACTGCCCAGGGCGTGGGGCTGGTCCCCCTGGCCGGATAAGCAAAGTGAGAAAAGACCTGATTTATGTTATAATTATTTAGTCGCCAGCGCCGCTGAGGAGGTGGCATGGATCGATATTTTGGTTACAACTTCCGGCAAACCTTGGAAATGGCATGGTCCAGAATGGATACCGCGGTAAGGGACCATGGCGTGCTGGTGGTGGTGGCCTTGGTGGCGATCGCCCTCCTCCTCTGGCGCTTCTTATCGCCGGGGATTAAGAAGAAATAGCCGGCCCGCCAGAAATGCGGCGATTTCGGTTCCTGCCCTCTGACCCAAAAAAACCAAAAATTGCGCCGGAGCGGGCCGCGGGCGCCTGGGGACCGCGGTTGGGGAAATCTGCCGGTTTAACGCCGGCCTTTTCCTGATCTCCTGCTCACCTTACTTTCCGGAGTTCTCACCAGACCCTGTCAGGCCTCATGCCAAGTTGCCGCCGGGCTTTTTGCCTAGAGGGGGACCCGTGGGTGCGCCCCTGCAAAAGATTCTTCTCCTTTTGACGGCTACCTGATATTAGAATGACCGGCGAGATTGATGGCAGTTAGCCATTATTCTCAGGAATCAGGGAAATACCTCGGTCCTGCCGCATTGGTAAAGCCGGGCGCCAGGATGGGGACTTGCGCCGGCGTCAAAAATAGGTTGAAATATTAGGCAACTCTCAAGAAAGGGAAAGGCATGGCGAAAGATCGTCCCACCGGTGAAAAGATCACCCCGGCCCCCGGGGGGGGGCTTAACGTTCCCCAGCACCCCATAATTCTGTTTATCGCCGGGGATGGCACCGGCCCCGATATCTGGCAGGCCACCCGGCCGGTGCTGGACGCCGCGGTGGCCAAGGCCTACGGCCGCCAGCGGCAAATCGTCTGGCAGGAGATCCTGGCCGGGGAAAAGGCTTTCAAGCAGACCCGCAGCTATTTGCCGGTGGAAACCCTTGCCTCCCTCCGGGAGTTCCGGGTGGCCCTCAAGGGGCCCCTCACCACCCCCATCGGCGGCGGCTTCCGTTCCCTGAATGTCACCCTGCGGCAGGTCCTGGACCTGTACGCCTGCATCCGGCCGGTGCGCTATTACGCCGGGGTACCCAGCCCCTTGAGAGAGCCGGAGCTGATTGACATGGTGATCTTCCGGGAAAACACCGAAGACGTTTACGCCGGGGTCGAATGGCCGGCCACCAGCCCCGAGGCCAGAAAAGTTATCGCCTTCCTCAACACCGAGTTGGGCTGCTCCCTGGACCCCACCGCGGCCATCGGCATCAAACCCATGACTGAGCGCTGCAGCAAGCGCCTGATTCGCATGGCCCTGAACTACGCCCTGGAGCATGGGCGGGTCACGGTCACCCTGATGCACAAGGGCAACATCATGAAGTACACCGAGGGCGCCTTCCAGAACTGGGGCTATGAGGTGGCGATGGAATACGGCGACAAGGTGACCAACGAGGCGGAGCTGGCCACCCGCTATCGGGGCGTCTTACCTCCCGGCAAAGTGCTCCTCAATGACCGGATAGCCGACTCGCTCTTCCAGCAGGTGCTGCTGCGGCCGGCGGAGTATCAGGTGATCGCCACCCCGAACCTGAACGGCGACTATCTTTCGGACTCCCTGGCGGCCCAGGTGGGAGGGCTGGGGATGGCCCCGGGGGCCAATGTCGGGGATAACTGCGCCATCTTCGAAGCCACCCACGGCAGCGCTCCCAAGTACGCCGGCCAGGATAAGGTCAATCCCGGCTCCCTCATCCTCTCCGGGGCCATGCTCCTGGAGTACCTGGGCTGGCAGGAGGCGGCCGGGCTTATCCACCAGGCCCTGCCCCGCACCCTGCAAGCGGGGCTGGCCACCTACGACCTGGCCCGGCTGCTGCCCGGCAGTAAGGAAGTCTCCTGCTCCGCCTTCGGCCAGGCTTTGATCGAGCACCTGTGAGACGGTTCTCGGTAAGAAAATCCGGAGCACCTCTGAAACGGACCATAATAGCAAGCTATCCCGCCGGAAGTGAGCCGCCAAAAAATTAGACCTAAAAAAGGCGCCGGGATCGTCCTGGCGCCTTTGCAGTTCTCCCGGTAAAATCCCGCCCCGGCTACTCCCCGGCCCCTGACCTCTCCCGGGTCACATAGAGGATTTCGAAGCGGGCCGCCAACTCCGCCTGGAGGGCCGCCACCGCCTCGGGTGAGAGGTTCTTCACCCGGACATAGACCTCCCGCAGGTTTTCCTCGGGGCTGCGGTAGTAGCTCAGCAGGCTGAGCAGCCGCCCCCCCTTTGCCCGCATCAGGTCGGCCACCTCCTTGAGGACCCCGGGCCGGTCTTCCAGGCGCAGGGCGAACTGCACCCCGCCCTGAAGACTGCCGCTGATATGGAGTAAGGCCCGCAGGATGTCCGACTGGGTGATGATGCCTACCAGCGAGTCACCGGCGTCCACCACCGGCAGTCCCGAGATGGTGTGCTCCAGCATGAGTTGCGCGGCCTCCTCCACCGTGTCGTCCTGGGAGACGGTGATCAGGTCGCGGCTCATGATCTCCTTTACCTGCAGCTCCGCCAGCAGATAATACATCTCGTGCACGTCCAGGGTGGTGGCCTTGGAAGGGGAGGCCTCTTTCAGATCCCGGTCGGTGACCAGGCCTACCAGGCGGCCGGCGCTCATCACCGGCAGACGCCGGAAGCGATGCTCCTTCATAATATGCATGGCCCTGATCATGGAGGTGTCGTCATTGATGGTTACGGGGTCCCGGGTCATCCAATCCTTGATCAGCATGGCGCTGCTCCGTCGATTTTTATTTACCGGCTCGCTGCCACTGCTACGTAAAGCGGTTTCCTGCTAAATTCGCCTGGCCAATTTCCCCGGTCATTCTGAGGCGCGAGGGGCACCTTCACCTGCGGCCCGGGGTGACAGCCTAATGTAGCCGCAGGCTTTAGCCTGCGCTGATCATTTAAACCATGGCCTGAAGGATCTAGTCCAATTCGCAGCCAATGGCCCCCCTGTCTTTGATACATAATGTGAAAGAAACAGAAATCTCCCCTGGATAGTTCTTTTCCTGAAGTCTGGGTAGTTTTCCCTAATAGACATACCAGGATAGCGCAGGCTAAAGCCTGCGGCTACATTTTAAAGATCATTATCAGTCAGGTCCGGACGGCCAAGTCGCCTGTGCCAGTAGTTCTTTTAACCAAAAACAAAAACAGACAACAGTTTTTTCTAATGCCGCGGTTCTTCGCCCCGGAAAAACCGCGACAAATTGCCCCGGTGGCAGACCAGGATCAACCCCGACAGGGCCCCGGCCAGGAGGAGATAGGCCTTGGAGTCGGAAAAGAGGCCCATGGCCACCGGCAGCAGCCAGGCGGCGATGAGGGCGCTGATGGAAAAGACGCGGGTCTGGCTCAGGGCCAGCAGGTAGACCAGGAGCAGGCTCAGCCCGGCCCAGGGGCAAAGGGCGGTCACCACTCCGAAGCTGGTGGCCACCCCTTTCCCCCCCTTAAAACCGAGACCCAGGGGGAAGACGTGCCCCAGGACCGCGGCCGCCCCCACCGCGGCCACCGCCGCCTCTTGCCAGGGCCCCAGGGGCGCCAGCCAGAGGCGGGCCAGGACCGTGGGCAGGGCCCCCTTGAGGACGTCCCCCAGAAGGGTGAGGCCGCCGGCCTTGCGGCCTAGCAGGCGATAGAGATTGGCGGCCCCCAGGTTGCCGCTCCCCTGGCGGCGGGGATCCGGGCCCCCCAGGGCCCGGGCCACCATAAGCCCCGTGGGGATAGACCCCAGCAGGTATGACAGGACCAACAGTCCCGCAAAAGACTTCGACATGGCCTCCGATTCCCGAAGCCCCCTAAGCCGCGCTCCGCCTGAAATTCTTCCTGGCGCCCTAAGCCGCGGCAGCCGGGTTCGGGGCGGACCCGTAGCTCCGGCCTCTCCAGGCTGGCCGCCTTATTCCGGCACCACCTCCAGGACCTGGTCGCCGGACTCGTCCCACACGGTGGTCTTGATCTTCAGGAGTTCGGCCCATCTCCGGAAGGTCCCCACGAAGACCACCACCATGAGCACCATGATGACTATGGCCAGGGTCGCCAAAAGATACATCCCTTGGGGGAGATAGAGGCCCACCAGAAGCTGGTAGCCGGCATCGAGGGTGACAAAGGCCATGGCGATCCCAGGAAGCGCGGTAATCCAGGCGTATTTGGCCTTGTTCATCCGGATGATCATGGTGGTGACGATGATCAGGCCGCTGGCGGCCAGGAGCTGGTTGCACATGCCGAACAGCGGCCAGATAGTGCTAATACTGCCGGTAACCACCAGATAACCCCAGGAGGACACGAAGATGGCGCTGGTGATGACGATGCCGGGCCACCAGCCCCGCTCCAGGAACTTGGGGAAGGCCATGCCGATCATTTCCTGGAGGAAGAAGCGGCCCACCCGGGTGCCGGTATCCACCGCGGTGAGGATGAAGACCGCCTCAAACATGATGGCGAAGTGATACCAGTAGCCCATCAAGTTCTTCATTACAGGGATGGAGGCAAAGATGTAAGCCATGCCCACGGCCAGGGAAACGGCGCCTCCGGGCCGGCCCTGGATATTTTCCCCCACCGCCGTTGCCAGCGCCGGCAGGTTGACCGTGGTCATGCCGAGTTTGGCAAAGGCGGCGGGAGCAGCGTTGATGGCGAAGTAATCGGCCGGCACCAGGACGCAGGCGGCCGTCAGGGCCATGATGGCTACCAGGCCTTCCACCAGCATGGCGCCGTAGCCCACGAATAAGACGTCCCGTTCATTGGGGAGCATCTTGGGGGTGGTGCCGGTGCCGATGATGGCATGCCAGCCGGATAAGGCCCCACAGGCGATGATGATAAAGACGAAGGGGAAGACCGGCCCGGCAATGATCGGGCCGCCGCCGTGGACGAACTTGGTAATCGGCTCCATCAGGAGGGTAGGCCGGACAATGGCGATACCCAGAACCAGGGCCGCGATGGTGCTGATCTTCAGATAAGTGGACAGGTAATCCCGGGGGCAGAGGAGCAGCCAGACCGGCAGCACCGAGGCCACAAAGCCGTAAATAATGATCAGAAAGGCAATTTGGGTTTTGGTCATGGTGAACAGGGCCTTCAGGGTAGGATTGGCGACCACATAAGGCCCGGCCAAGATTGCCGCGAACAGCAAAACCACGCCGATGATGCTGGTGCCCAGGACGTCGCCAGGCCGCCAGACGTGCAGGTAAACCCCCATGAGGAGGGCGATGGGGATGGTGGAAAGGACCGTGAAGGTCCCCCAGGGGCTGCTAAACATGGCGTTGACCACTGCAATGGACAGGCCCGCCAGGGTAAGGATGACGATGAAGAGGATGGCCACCGAGGCCACGTGGCCCACCGCCGTGCCGATTTCCTTTTCGGCGATCTTGCCCAGGCTCTGGGCCTTATGGCGCACCGAGGCGAAGAGCACCACCATGTCATGCACCGCGCCGGCCACCACGCAGCCGATGATGATCCACAGGGCTCCCGGCAAATAGCCGAACTGGGCCGCCAACACCGGCCCCAACAGGGGCCCGGCGGCGGCGATGGCGGCGAAATGGTGGCCAAACAGGATAAACTTATTGGTCTTGACATAATCGATGCCGTCGGCCATTTTCACCGCCGGCGTCAACCTCTCCTCCTTCAGCTCCAGGACCCGGTTGGCGATGAACAGGCCGTAAAACCTGTAGGCCAGGGCAAACACGCACAATGCTACAAAGACCAGGGTCAATGCATTCATTATTAAGCCCTTCCTTTTGCTGGTTTAGTCCTAAATCCGGGGGCGCGCCCGGAGGCGCCGGTTACATGGAAAAATAATCGAGTTCATCCTTATGCTCCGGCAGTTTGGGCCCCATGACCCGGAGCAACAGCACCGGGACCGGGGAGTGGCTGACCACCCGGTGGGCCACGCTGCCCAGAACCCAGGCGACCTCGCCGGCGCCGTGGCTGCCCAGGATGATGAGATCCATCCGGTGGCCGGCCGCATAGGCGATGATCTCCGGGGCCGGATCGCCCTGTTTAAAGACCCAGGTGGCCGCTAAATTTTTGGCCCGCAAGGCCGCCGCGGTTTCCTGCAGATACTTGACCGCCGGCATTCGGGCCTCCGCCTCGGTCTCCGGGGAAGACTCGGTGATCTCGCCCACCGCGACGGAGCCCAACGTCAAGAGCACCAGTTGCGAATTAAAGCATTTCGCCAAATCCTCGGCTTTGGGAAGCACCTTGCCTGCCAAATCCGAGCCATCCAACGGAACCAGGATCTTGTTAAACACGCCATGCCTCCTTAGCTCTCTGATTTGGTTCTGCTCCGGACCGGAGGGTCCTCACCATGGGTTAGGGCCGGCTCGCCCCGGGGAAGCCTTGGGACAAAGGCTTTCTTCCTGCGGCTCCCCGGCGCCGCCAGATACCATAAGCCAAGATACCTTGTGTCTTTGTTTATGGGACCATACTACCATGATTTATTGTCAAGATGGGAAAAAAAAGCCCCAAAACGGACCGCAAAGGGCAGCCCACGGCCCCATCGGCCATTTGTGTTTTGGCAATGCCCGGCTGGCGCATTTCCCCGGCAATCTGCCACGTAATCACGCGGGTAACCGCCTCCGCCGCCTCGTAAATGCCCTCTTGGTGCAGGAAGTCGTCGAGGGTCAATCCCCCATGTTGGTTTTTCTGACCGGCCAGGAGCGCCCGGGAGCGGAGCCCCGCCTCAGAGATAATTGGTGGCCAGCTCTTCGTAATAAGCCCGGGGATGCTTGCAGGCAGGACAGGTCTCCGGCGGGTTCTTCCCCGTCGTCAAATAACCGCAGTTGCGGCAGTGCCAGGTGACGGCCTCCTTTCGGTGGAACATGGTATTGTCTGCCAGGTGTTGCACCAGGGCCCGGTAACGGGCTTCGTGGAATTTTTCCACCTTGGCGATTTCCCGGAAAGAGACGGCGACCTCCTTGAACCCCTCCCGCTCGGCCTCCTCGGCAAAATTATGATACAGGGTGGTCCACTCAAAATTCTCCCCCGCGGCCGCAGCCTCTAAATTGCTCAGGGTATTCCCCAGGTGGAAGGGATAGCTGGCGGAGATTTCCGCGGCCCCCTCCCCCAGGTGCTTATAAAAGACCTCGGCGTGCTCTTTTTCGTTGTCCGCGGTCTCCTGGAAAATCGCGGCAACATACTCGTATCCGGCCTTGCGGGCCTCACCGGCGTAAAAGGTATAGCGGTTCCGGGCCTGGGATTCGCCGGCAAAGGCGGCCAGCAGGTTCTTTTCCGTCTGGGAGTTCTGCAACTGCATGGAAACACCTCCTCATGGGTTTCAGGGTGGGCTCAGGCCCACCCTACAAAGTTCTCGTTCCCAAGCTCCTGCTTGGGAACCAGGATTCAGGGTGGGCAGTGCCCACCCCACATCTTTCAACTATCAGCCTCAGCTTTCAGCCTAGGAAATGCAAAAAAACATAGCCGTAGGGGCGACAGTGGCACAGACTTCCAGCCTGTGATCGGGTCGCCCGGGCGATCCAGCGGGTCGCCCCTACACGGACAGCTGACAGCTAAGTAGAGTTATTGTTGCCAAATAATCCGGCCGCAGTCCTTCAGGTCGTAGCCCCCCAGGGCGGTGGCCGCCTCCCGAAATTGGGCGGAGCGGATGACCTCCAGCAGGACCTGGAAGCGGGCTTCGGCAAAGGTGGTCTCCGGCACCACCAGGTCGTAGCGCTCCGGCCGCAGTGGGATAAAATCGAGCCCCAGGGCCCTGGCCGCCGCCAGAATCCCCAGTCCCGCGTCGGCGGTGCCGGAAAAGACATTCACCGCCACGGCCATGTGGGTATACTCCTCCCGCTCATAGCCCTGGATGGTCCGGGCCGCCAGACCCTCCTCCTTGAGGAGAATATCGAGCAACAGGCGGGTGCCGGCGCCCCTTTGCCGGTTGATGAAGCGTACCCCGGGGCGGGCCAGGTCTTTGATGCCCAGGAGGTTTTTGGGGTTGCCCGGGGCCACCATCAGGCCCTGCTGGCGCCAGGCCAGATTGATGAGTTTCAGGGGCACCCCGGCGAGATGCCGTTGGATGAAGGAAATGTTATAGGTGTTGCTCTCGGGGTCCAACAGGTGGCTGCCACCCAGGTGGGCCCGGCCCTGGCGCAGGGCCATCAGGCCTCCCAGACTGCCGACGTGGCCGGAAGAGAGGCGCAACCGGGCATCACGGCGGCGCAGCAGGGTGGCCAACAGGTCCAGGGCGTTGTCGTGGCTTCCCAGGACTACCAGGGTGCCGTCGATCTCCTCCGGGGCCACCAGCAGCTCCGCGGCCACCGGGCGGTCCTCCTCCAGGCCTTCGCTCAGAGAAGGGACCGTAAGCAGGCCGTCGGCCCGCACCAGGGAAGTGATGGCGCCCGCGCCCCGGGGCAGGGGGGTGGCGATGACCTTGTCCCCCACCCGGCCCAGGGTTACCCGGATGAATTCGGTGAGGCCGGGCTTGGAAGGCAGGTTCTGGGCCGGATGGACCGTGAGTACGGGCCGCACCTGCTGCCTTTTCCCGGCCATTGCGGCGATCAGGGGCCCGGCGAACTGCTCGAAGGAAAGGACCGCGGAGACCGGATATCCGGGGTTGCCGATCACCGGCTTGCCCGCCACCACCCCCAGCAGGGTGGGCTTCCCCGGCATCATGGCCACCCCGTGCACCAGGACCTGGCCCAGGGCGGCCACCGCCTGGTAGGTGTAATCCTCGGTGCCCGCGGAAGAGCCGGCATTGATGAGCACCAGGTCGGCGGCCGCCAGGGCTTTTTGTAAGGCGGTTATAAGCGTTTCCAAGTCATCGGGAACGATGTCCTGGACCTGGGGCAAGCCGCCGGTCTCCGCCACCAGGCCGGAAAGGATGACCGAGTTGAATTCTGGCAGGCGGCCGGCGGCCGGTTCCTGCTCCAGGTCCGGGGCCGGCACCAGCTCGCTGCCGGTGGGGATGATGGCCACCCGGGGCCGGCGGCGCACCTGAACCCGGATCACCCCGGCGGCCAGCAGTGCCCCCTGGGACCAGGGGGAGATTTCTGATCCTTCCGGAAGGATCATTTCTCCCCTTACCAGGTCTTCGCCCACCCGGCGGACGTGCTGCCAGGGGAAGACCGGGGCCTCCACCACGATGGGGTCGGCCTCGGGGTCGGGAATCTGCTCCACCATGATCACCGCGTCGGTTCCCGGCGGCATCAGGTGGCCGGTGTTGACCGGAAAGGCCTCCCGGCCCAGGTGCAAACGCCCGGGGTTCTCCGGGGTGGCCCCGAAGGTGGCCGCCGCCGGCACCGCAAAGCCATCCATGGCCGCCTGGTGCGCCGCGGGGCTGGAGCGCCGCGCCATCACCGGGGCCGCGGTCACCCGACCGGCAGCCTCCAGCGTAGGGACTTCCTCCATACCCACCATGCCTTTCGGATCGAACCGGGAAAACCAAAGCTCCCGGGCCTCCTCCAGGGACTTCATCCGCAAGTAGATACGCCGTTTCATAAGCTTGCAGCTCTCAGTTAGCATGAGCAGCTTTTAGCCATCAGCTTTCAGCAGTTAGCCAAGATTTTTTAATAAAAATGCCCATCATCCAGGCAGTTAAAATGTCGCGGCAAGCTTTAGCTTGTGAAAATCCTTAATAAAATGAGCGCAGGCTAAAGCCTGCGGCTACAAGAACACGGTGATATTTTCTAAGGCATGATTGTATCGCCAAAGAGGAGATTTATAAAGGTCTTCTTGTAGCCGCTGAGGACCTGATCCCGGCGCCGCACCAGGACCAGGTGGTCGGGCTTAAAGTAACCGGGAAGGGGGAGGAAGGCCAAGGGGCGCCCGGGGCGGGGCATGGCCTGGGCCAGGGTGGCGAAGGAGACCCCCAGGCCCATTTCCACGTAAAGGGCGCTCAACTCCACGTTGGCCGATTCCATGACGATCCGGGGTGAGAGGCCCAGGGTGCGGAAGCGCTCGTCCAGGACCCGGCGCCAGGGGTAGCCGGGGTCCCGGGGCGGCAAGATCAGGGGATAGCGGACGATCTGCCGCAGGCTGAGGCGCTTGCTGGCCGTCAGGGGATGGTCCCGGGGGGTCAGGAGGACGGGGACCAAAGGCTGCCAGCGCCTGGCGGCCAGCTCCTTGGGTATTAAGGATTCCAGGGCCAGGCCGAAATCGACCTCGCCGTTTTTCACCAGGTCCAGGACCGTCGCCTGGGAGCGGTCCAGGAGGGTGAGGTCGACCTGGGGAAACCGCCGCCGGTAGGCCAGGACGGCGTCGGGCAGCAGGCGGTACAGGGTGGTGAAGGCCGCGGCCAGGCGCAGGGTCCCCCGCTTGGTCCCCTGGAGCTCGTGGAGCTCTTCTTTAAGGGTTTCATAGCCGGCCAGCAGGGCCCGGGAAAACTCCAGAAGCTTTTCGCCGGCAGGGGTGAGGCGCAAGCGGTTGCCCAGGCGCTCCAGGAGGGGGCAGCCGAGCTCCGCTTCCAGGGCCCGGACCTGCTGGCTCAGGGCGGATTGGCTCCGGAAGGTAGCCGCGGCCGCCTTGGTGAAGCTGCCCAGCCGGGCCACTTGATAGAATCCCAGGAGCTGCTGCCGTTCCATAAGTTTTTCTGATTACAAATATAAATATTATTAATTTTACTAATTTAATCTTTTAGCAGAAATTATGCAGCGGGGCAACTGCCCATTTCCCGTTTTCCGTCCAGGCCTGGAGTCCTTCGATTTTGAGAAGGGAAGGATAAAAATTTTACCTTTTTTGTTTGTGACTCATTGATGGGAGTGCAGAATAGATTAAATTCCCCCTCACCCGAACCCTCTCCCCCAGCGGGGGAGAGGGGATAAGTAAG
>JBKQKO010000124.1:0-81134 GCA_052147455.1 Desulfobaccales bacterium
GGGGTTTGGGGGGAGGGCAGGGATGAAATCCCTGGCCCTCCCCCCAAAAAAGCCATGGCCATAGGCCGTGGCTGTAGGGGCGGGTTTCAAACCCGCCCCTACAATCAGTGTTTATTCTTCTTTCGGAAGGTCAGTCCCTCCCCGGCTGCATCCACCAGGATGGTGTCGCCTTCCTTAAAGCGTCCTTCCAGGAGCAGGGGAGCCAGCTTGTCCTGGAGGTAATGCTGGATGGCCCGGCGCAGGGGCCGGGCGCCGTACACCGGGTCGTAGCCCGCCTCGGCCAGGAAGTCCCGGGCTTGATCGCTGAGTTCCAGCGAGATCTGGCGCTCCGCCAGGAGCTTCCGCAGCCTGACCATCTGCAAGGAGACGATCTCCCGCAACTGGTCCTTACTGAGGCGGTGGAAGATGATGATATCATCCACCCGGTTGAGGAATTCCGGCTTGAAATGGAGCCGCAGGGCCTCCATGACCCGCTCCCGCATGAGCTTTTCGTCGCTGACCTCGGCGAGGTACTGGCTGCCTAAGTTGGAGGTCATGATGACGATGGTGTTCTTGAAGTCCACGGTGCGGCCGTGGCCGTCGGTGAGGCGGCCGTCGTCCAGGATCTGCAGGAGGGAATTGAAGACCTCCGGGTGGGCCTTTTCGATTTCATCGAACAGGACCACCGCATAGGGCCGCCGGCGCACCGCCTCGGTGAGCTGCCCTCCTTCCTCGTAGCCCACATAGCCCGGGGGGGCGCCGATGAGCCGGGAAACCGTGTGCTTTTCCATGTACTCGCTCATGTCCAGGCGCACCATGGCCGCCTCGGAATCGAAAAGAAACTCGGCCAGGGCCCGGGCCAGCTCGGTCTTGCCCACCCCGGTGGGACCCAGGAAAATGAAGGAACCCAGGGGCCGGTCGGGGTCCTGTAAGCCGGAGCGGGCCCGGCGCACCGCGTTGGAGACCGCCTGCACCGCCTCCTCCTGGCCCACCACCCGGGCCTCCAGGCGCTCCTCCATGTGCAGGAGCTTTTGCTTCTCGCCTTCCAGCATGCGGGTGACCGGGATGCCGCTCCATTTGGAGACCACTTCGGCGATGTCTTCGGCGTCCACCTCTTCCTTGAGCATGGCCCCTTCCTGCTGCTGGTCTGCCAGCTTCTTGGTTTCGGCTTCCAGATCCTTTTGCAGGTTGAGCAGCGCCCCATATTTCAGCTCCGCGGCCCGGGCCAGGTCGCCGATACGTTCCGCCTGGGCGGCGTCGAACTGGGCCTTCTCGATCTGCTCCTTGATGGCGCGGATGTGGCTGATGACTTCCTTTTCCTGCTGCCAGCGGGCCTTGAGGGCGCCGCTTTTCTTCCTGAGGTCGGCCAGACTCTTGTCGATCTTGCGCAGGCGCTCCTTGGAGGCCGGGTCCTGCTCCTTGCGCAGGGCCTCCCGTTCGATCTCCTCCTGGGTGATTTTGCGCTCCACCTGGTCAATCTCCGCCGGCCGGGAATCGATCTCCATACGCAGCTTGGAGGCGGCCTCATCGATCAGATCGATCGCCTTGTCCGGCAGGTGCCGGTCGGTGAGGTAGCGGCTGGAGAGGGTGGCCGCGGCTACGATGGCGCTGTCCTTGATGCGTACCCCGTGGTGCACCTCGTATTTTTCCTTCAGGCCCCGGAGGATGGCGATGGTATCCTCCACTGAGGGCTCGCTCACCATGATGGGCTGGAAGCGGCGCTCCAGGGCCGCGTCCTTCTCGATGTATTTGCGGTATTCGTTGATGGTGGTGGCCCCGACGCAATGGAGCTCACCCCGGGCCAGGGCCGGCTTGATCATGTTGGAGGCGTCCACCGCTCCTTCGGCGGCGCCGGCTCCCACCAGGGTATGGAGCTCGTCGATGAACATGATGATCTGGCCTTCGGACTCGGTCACCTCCTTGAGCACCGCCTTTAGGCGGTCTTCGAACTCGCCCCGGAACTTGGTGCCGGCGATCAGGGAGCCCAGGTCCAGGGACACCAGGCGCTTGTTCTTCAGGCTCTCGGGGACGTCGCCGTCGACGATGCGCTGGGCCAGGCCTTCCACGATGGCAGTCTTGCCCACCCCGGCCTCACCGATGAGCACCGGGTTGTTCTTGGTGCGCCGGGACAGTACCTGGATGATGCGCCGAATTTCGCTGTCCCGGCCGATGACCGGGTCCAGCTTGCCGCTGCGGGCCATTTCCGTCAGATCCTTGCCGTATTTCTCCAGGGACTGGAACTTCCCCTCCGGCGCCTGGTCGGTAACCCGTTGGGAACCCCTGAGGTCCGCCAGGGCCTTGAGGATGGCCTCGGGGGTGAGCCCCTGGGCCTTGAGCAGCCTGCCGACATCGGTGGCCTTGTCCGCGGCCAGGGTCCAAAGCAGGTGCTCGGTGGAGACGTAGTCGTCCTTCATCTGCCGGGCTTGCTTCAAGGCCTCGTCCAGGGCTTTATTGATCGCGGGAGAAAGGTAGATCTGGGCTTCGCCGCTCACCCGGGGCAGCCGGGTCAGCAGGTCATCCGTCTCCTGGAGGAGCTTTTGGGGATCGGCTTCCAATTTCTTCAGGAGGGGCCGGATGAGCCCCTCCTCCTGGGCCAGGAGGGACCTGAGCAGATGGGCCGGCTCCAACTGGTTGTGGCTCAACTGCCGGGCCAATTCCTGGGCCCCCTGCAGGGCCTCCTGGGCCTTATAGGTCAATTTGTCAATGGGGATCAAATCTTTTTGCCTCCATATCGATAGGGGCGGACCCAGGGGTTCGCCCTGTTTGAGGGCGCACGCGCGGGTGCGCCCCTGCAATACCTATGGTTACCTGAGGGTTAACAGGAAGTAATCATTACTAAATGATATGCATCTAATTTCGCCTGTCAAGGAAATCCACGGCGATACTTGGGAACAAGCGACCGGCCCGGGGAAATGTATTTGACGGAATTAGTTTTTGAGATTAAGATAAAATTGATACGAAAAGTTATCTTTATTTGGCAAGATTTCAGATAATTAGCCACCATCAAAAAACCGCTCTATTATAAATTATATATATCAGTTATCTTCGGCGCTATCATCTCTACGGAGCAACAAATTGTCAGATAATCATCCTCTACGAACCCGTATTCTAGGGACAGTGATCGGTGGCCTCATTTTAGCATTATTTCTCTGGCTCGCAGGTTTTTTCCCAACGATTTGGTATGGTTGCAAATCAGCGTCAATATGGGTTTTTCATTTTCTTCTATCATCAGTTTCCATGCCTATTTGGTCCCTTATTGTCATCTTCCTTATGATAGTTCCAACATTAATTAGAATATTGTCCTGGTTTAGGCAAAAAGAGGTAAATTATCCAAGCTGGCATGACTACGATCAAGACGTAATATTGGAAATACGTTGGCGTTGGCATTACAGCCCTTATGGTGGTGAGATCGCAAATATTTCATATTTTTGTCCTTCTGATGACACACAGTTGATCTATGAAGATTGGGGATCAAAAACAGTTTTCCGTTGTGAGACATGCGGCAGACGATTTGGACCAATGGAAGGCAGTCGTAATTATATAATAGGAATGGTGCAAAGACAAATAGACCGTAAGATTAGAACCGGTGAGTGGAAAGATATCGTGCAACGTCTAAATTAACTCCCTCGCTTGGAGGGGGGAGGGCTGGGGTGGGGGTGGCAAAATCTTTTATTCTGGTTTCCAAGCTGAGCTTGGGAACCAGAATCCGGCCCCTGTTAGTACCGGCCTGGCTGGCATGAAATTAATCCGATTATCCCCCCAAAGGGGTGCAAACCCAGATTTATGAAACTCATCGCCCTCATCCCGGCCCGCTACGGCTCCAGCCGGTTTCCCGGCAAGCCCCTGGCGCCCATTTTGGGAAAGCCCCTGATTCAGCGGGTCTATGAGCAGGCCCGGCTGGTTAAGGGGCTGGACGAACTCTGGGTGGCCACCGACGACGAGCGCATCCGGGCCTGCGTGGAGGGCTTCGGGGGCCGGGCGCTGATGACCCGGGCCGACCACCCTTCGGGCAGCGACCGCCTGGCCGAGGCGGCCCAGCTTCTGGGGCTGGCCCCGGCTGACCTGGTGATCAACATCCAGGGGGACCAGCCGGTCTTTCCCCCGGAGCTCATCGCCCAACTGGCCGCCCTTCTTACGCGGGACCCGGAGGTGGTCATGGTGACCCCGGCCCGCAAGTTCACCGACCCCAAGATTGCCGCGGACCCCAATGTGGTCAAGGTGGTCTTTGACCACCGGGGCCGGGCCCTCTATTTCTCCCGCAGTCCCCTGCCCTGCTGGTTTGGGGTCTCTTTGGCCAGGGACGCCGCCCCCCGCTATTTTTACCGGCACCTGGGCATCTATGCCTACCGGGTGGGTTTTCTTAAGGAGTTCGTGCACCTGCCCCCGGGGCGCTGGGAGCAGGCGGAGAGACTGGAGCAGCTCCGGGCCCTGGAGCACGGTTTTCCCATCCATATCGTGGAGACCCAGGGAGACACCCTGGAGGTGGACACCCCGGCGGACCTGCTCCGGGCCGAAGCCCATTTCGCCGCAGCTTCCCCAGGTTGAGCCGCAGGGGCGCGGCGTCCCGCGCTGACCCGATCACAGGCTGGAAGCCTGTGCCACTTTCCCCCATAAAAACCAGGGGCGGGTTTGAAACCCGCCCCCACGGAAAAAATCTTTTTTTTGGGGATTTAATATCGTTATCTAACCGGGCTGTCCGGGGAAGGGGTGGCGGCTGTCTGGGGTCTCGCTCCGGCCCTGGCGAACTTGCCGAATTTTTCGGCCAGATAGGGGCTCAGGCGCCGGGCCGCGATATCGGCAAACACTTCAGACCCGGCGTTGGAAAAATGCATCAGGTCATAGTAATCCCGGGAACTCTTGGGCATCTCCCGGGCCTCATCGATCACTAGCAGGTGCTCTTCCGCCCCCACCCGGCGGGTCACGTCGTTGTAAAGCTCCAGGACCTGCCAGCCCACCTCGCCGTTCATGCCGTTGGCCACCGCGATCTTCCCCAGGTCGAGGCCGGTCAGGTCGTCGGTGACCTTGCCATAGACCACCGGCTGGGTGAGGAGCACCGGGACTATGTGGTTATCCTGGGTGACCTTCAGGAGCCGCCGCAGCCGCGCCTCATAGGCCGGCACGTACTTTTCCGCATGGGTCTTAAGAAGCGCCGCCCTTTCCGCCTCCGACAACTTAAGTTGCGGCAGGGTCGTCAGGTCCAGTTCTCCCATGTCTCGCTCCCCGATGGCCTGCACCGATTTGGGGAAGGCATAGCGACACAGGTTCAAGGCCGCCGAGGCCACTTCGCTGCGGTAAGCCAGGGCCGCGAGAAACTTGTCCAGGGAGCGGAAACTGATCTTGGTGCCCATACGGGTGTCGAATTCCCGGGGACCGCTGACGCCCACTTCGTTGATGCCGATCAGAAAAACCGCCACCTTCGGCTGCAATTGGGCGATAAAGTTGTGCATCAAAATGTAATGGCCGTAGGTAGATTGGCCGCAAAATCCGGCATTGTCGAGCCACAACTTGTTAAAGTCTTGCTGCAACTTGACCCCCAGCACGTGCGGCCAGGTCTTGTCTGCGGCGATTTCCAGACATTCGGTGGTGCTGCCGCCCACCGTGACCACGGTCAGCCAGTCGGCGAAATCCTTGGGAGGCTCCGGACCTTTGAAACCCAAGGAATTATTATGATGCACTACCAGGGCGTCGATTTTGGTGCAGTTATAGTGATGTAGTATCTCGGTTTTATTAACCGGCAATATTATATTGTCGCCTTTAATTCTAAATCCCAAGGGATTGTAGAACCGCAAGGAAACTTCACAGATACTCAGCGCCAAGATTAAACTGATAAATATCAGGGTGAGATTTTTACCAAGATTCTTTAATCTTGTCGACCTGGTTACTTGGGGCGCATGGCCTTGAGACATATTTATCCGGTTCCTCTTACCCTAAATTTTCGCCAAATCAGCGGCGGATTGTCAATGAAAAACTTCCTTGCCAAACAAAAGCCAAAACCCATAAGCGTAGGGGCGACAGTGGCACCGGCTTCCAGCCGGTGATAGGGTCGCCCGGGAGTGTACCTCTGCCAGGCATAGCAGAGATAATCGGCGGCCATAGGCCGCCCTATAAATTTCCCTCTCTTTACCCGCTTCTATGGCGGGCTGGGCCCGCCGTTTTAGCAGCCATTAATGCGAGCCAGCGAATCTCCATGAGCGCTCGGGCTGAGGCGTTTTTGTAGGATCGGACACCTGGGCCCGCGCCTGCAAAAAACGTCTGACTCTCACTCCTTGCCAGCCGGGGCTGAATCGACTATAGTGCCTAAGGGGAGAAAGGAGCTTGCCAGGAACGGGCGAGACGCCCGTGCCACCAGCCCCTCAGGCTTCTCCAGGCGCTCACCCATGATGTCCTTAACCAGGCGAAAAATCTCGCGCGTGGTCATCTCCACCGCCTTGGGCCAGGCGGGGCGGGGCATCTTTCCCTATACCCTGCTGCCGGGCTACCGCCGCCTCCTCCGGGTGGTAAAGGAAACCGGCGCCACGGTCTTCACCAAGTCGGCCACCCGTTTCCCCAGGCGGGGCAATTTCATCCCCGGCAATCCCCTCACCTGGAAATACCTCCGGCGGCTGCCGGAGATGGGCATGCTCAACGCCTACGGCCTCACCAACCGGGGGATGGCGGCCTGCTCCCAGGATATCCGGCGCTCCTGCCAGGCCGGAATCAACGTCGTCCCCAACCTTTACCCCGAATTCATCAAAGGGACGGAGACCGCCATCCGGGAGACCCTGGAGGCCCTGGAGATTTATCGGGAGAGCCTGGGTCCGCACTTTGGGGCGCTGGAACTCAACTTCTCCTGCCCCAACTCCCAGGAGGAGATCGCCCAAAACCTCCAGCAGGGCTTAATCTGCTGTCAGCAGGTGCGGCTGCGATACCCCGAACTTTTTTTGATCGCCAAGATCAGCATCTGCCACCCCTACGAGTTTTCCCAGGAGCTGGAGAAAATCGGGGTTAACGCCATCCACGCCATCAACACCATCCCCTATGAGGTCATTTTTCCCCCGGATCGCTATCCCCCCTCGCCGCTCCTGGCCGCGGGCGGCGGCGGGGTCTCCGGCGGCCCGGCCTGGGCCGCGGCCTATGAATACAACCGGGGGCTGCGCCCCAAGGTGGGCGGTTTTTTGATCATGGGCTGCGGGGTGCGCCGCGGCCAGGACGTGCAACGCTACTTCGAGATCGGCGCCGACGCCGTCAGCCTTTGCACCCTGGCCCTGCGGGATTGGCGGGAGGCGGCCGACATTATCCGGTCTTATTAACGGGCTGTTGAAAAACTCCTTAAAAAGAGGAGTTCTTCTAGGGGCGGCTCGCTGAGTCGCCCGGGCGACCTAATCACAGGCTGGAAGCCTGTGCCACTAAAGGAAATGGTGGGCAGTGCCACCCTACAAATCTGGGCCACTGTCGCCCCTGCGTCTGGAACACCCGCTAGTTTTTAACAGTCTGTTAACGAAGAATTCGCAGGCTGGCGTCAATAATGGCAAGGTTCTCACAGGGTCAGGGAGCGATGTCCCTTCAGGCGATAGCCGAGCGGAGAGAGCGAGGCGGCCGGGAATTCCTGCTGGCGCCGATGGCGAGCCTGCGGGCCTGGGCGGCGGCACGGAGTCTCAGCCTGGGCCGGGCCCAGGAACTGGCCCTGGAGGCGGGCATCTTCCCCGAAGCCCTGGAGCGCAATTTCCCCAGCCTGACCCCGGCGGAACAGCTCACCTTATGGCGGGGCAGCGCCCTGGTGGCGGGGATGGGGGGCCTGGGGGGCTGCCAGGCGATGCTGCTGGCCAGGGCCGGGGTGGGCCGCCTCTACCTGGCGGATGGCGACGTCTTCACTCCCTCCAACCTCAACCGCCAGTTGCTGGCCACCGCCCTCACCCTGGGGCAGAACAAGGCCGTGGTCACCGCCCGCCATCTCCGGGAGGTCAACGAGGGCCTCCTCATTGAGGCCATCCCGGAATTTCTGGATCAGGAGCGCCTGCGGGAGGTCCTCCCCGCGGTGCGGGTGCTGCTGGACGCCCTGGATACCCTTGGGGCCCGGCGGGACCTGATGGCCGCGGCCAAACAGGCCGGGGTGCCGGTGGTGCACGGCGCGGTAAGCGGCGTCTTTGGCCAGGTGACCACCCTCATGCCCCAGGACCGCGGGGAGTTTAACCTTGATCCGCTCGTGGAAGCCCCGGAGCCTTCGACCGCCCCCGGGGTGCTGGCCCCCACTGTCACCCTGATCGCCAGCCTCCAGGCCATGGAGGCCATCCGCCTGCTGCTGGGAAAAGAGCCCAATTACCGGGGCCGCCTGGCCCACTTCGACGGCGACACCGGCCGCCTGGAGATCTTGCCGCTGGGCTGATGGGCTTGGGAAGGGAGCCAGGGCTGCCACAGGCGAGACGCCTGTGCCACTGCCCCTGCCAACCCGCAGAAGAAGGGGTGACAGTGGCACAGATTGGTAGGGTGGGCACTGCCCACCATTTCCTTTAGTGGCAGAGGCTGCCAGCCGGTGATGGGGCCGCCCCTGGCCTGGACAATTTTTTTTGGCGATATTCTCAGCCGCCGCCGATGGGCGGAAACAGACCCAGTCGTTCATTCCCCTGCAAGACAAAATTCGCCTCCTGCCGGCGGCCGTCCACCATGATCAGGGTGACTTCCGGGCCGGGCAGGCCCAGGCGGGCGATCACCTGGGCCACCGTGGCGCCCGCAGGGACTTCCAATGAAAATCCGTTATACGGGTCGTAGCCGGAAACATATGGTCGCAGGGTGGCGTTGAGGAAGATTTGCAGGGGCATGCTTATCTGAACGTTTGCCTTGGAAGCCGGGGCCTTAGCCCAGGTTTCCAAGGCTCTTTCCACGGGTTGGGGGGATTGGGGGGAGGGCAGGGATTTTTTGTATTTTTTGGATTTTTTGTATTTCTTGTAAGGGTCCCTGGCCCTCCCTCAACTGTCTTTCTACAAATCTGCCAGCACCTGGTCGATTTCCTCGTCGGTGAAGTCCCAGGTGACGTTGTGTGGTTTCAGATTCTCTTTAAAAAAGCCCGGCAGGCGGTCCTGGGCCCGGGTGAAGCCCGCCTCCCGGTTGAAGCTGCGCTCGTCGTGGAGGATCTGCCGGCCCAGGGCCGTCACGTCGGCGGTGGTGAGGCTCAGGCCATAGCGGGCATTGATCAGGTCCACGATGCACTGCAGGGCCTCGGGGTTGTCCAGCACCGGGAAGGCCACGAACAGGCAGAGGCCGGTGGCGTCGATGGCCGCGGTGGCGATCTGCAGGTTCCGGGAGAGTTCGATGTTGCCCTCCTTTTTTAAGGGGTCACCGCCGCCGCCGCACTTCAGGATATTGGCGGCCACCCCGTAGCCTGCGGTGTGGTCGCCCCCCATGGGGCTGGTGGCGTAGGTGAGGCCCACGCCTTTTTCGGCCCGGGGGTCATAGGCGGGCAGGGCCTGGCCCTTCACCGCCGGAACCCGGTCCAGCCCCAGGGCCCGGCCGGTAAAGACCGCGCCGTTGCCGATGATTAAACCCCAGGGGTCGTTTTTGCCCACCTTTTTCAGCATCTTGATGGCCGCGGGGCCATTGCCCCAGGGGATGACCCCCCCTTCCATCAGCACTCCGACGGTAACCCCCATTTCGATGGTGTCCAGGCCAAGGTCATCGCAGAGGCGGTCCATTTGGGCGATTTCATCCAGGTTGTGGATCAGGGTATTGGCCCCCAGGGCCCAAATGGTCTCGTATTCGAAGCCGGAGGTGAGATATTTGCCCTTGGCGTCGTAGTAGGACTGGGAGCACTGGATGAGGCAGCCGGGATGGCAGCCTTCCTTGGTCTTGCCGCCCCGCTGCTTGATGAGTTCGGCCATGCGCTCGCCGCTGATGTCTTCGGCGTATTGGAAGCGGCCGCCCCGGAAGTTCTTGGTGGGCAGGGCCCCGGCCTCGTTGATGATGTTGATCAGGACTGCGGTGCCGTACGCGGGCAAGGCCTGGCCGGTCACCGGATGGCAGGACAGGTGGTGGGCCCAGGCGCGGGCGGCGGCCTTGAATCCCTCCGGATCGGCCAGGGGGATGCTGGCCGGGGCGCCCTTATCGTCCACCATCAGGGCCTTGAGCTTCTTGGAGCCCATCAAGGCCCCCAGGCCGCCCCGGCCTGCCGCCCGGGCGGGACGGCCGGCGGGATCGCTGACCTGGATGCTGGCCGCGGTCAGGCATTTCTCCCCGGCCGGGCCGATGCTCATCACCCCCATGCCCCGGCCAAAACGCTTCCACAGCAGGGCCATGGTCCGGTAGTTTCCCAGACCCTCATACTCGGAAGCAGGGAAGAATTCCACGCCCTCCTGGGAAATCTTCACCAGGGAGCAGCCGTCACCCTCCCGGGGTTTGCCCTCCAGCACTACCGCCTTGATGTCCAGGCGGGCCAGCTTTTGGGAAACGATCCCCCCGACGTTGCTCTCCTTGATGGTGCCGGTGAGGGGAGATTTACCGCCCACCGAGAGGCGCCCGGAGTTGGCCGCAAAGGTGCCGGTGAGCAGCCCCGGGGCCAGCACCAGCTTGTTGGCGGCGCTCAGGGGGTGGCAGGTGGGGTCCACTTCCTCCCGGATGAGGCGGGAAGTGAGGGCCCGCCCCCCCAAACCGGCGTAGGCCGGGGGAACTTCTTGCCAGCGGTAACTCTGCCGGGCCATATTGAGGCGCAAAATCCTGGACATGGGCGATCTCCTTTACAATAAATACCAAAAATGCAAAAAATTCCGCTAAGGGCCGATGCGCCCGGGGATTTGGTTTAAGGTTCAAGGTCCAAAGTTAAGGCTCAATGGCGGCCAGGGTAATATACAAAATATTAAGACCTCATCGATCAGAAGGCAAGGCCCGACCGGCAGGAATGTCCCTTGACGGAGGGTAAGCTGGCCGGGCTCCGCCGCCGGAGAGGCCGGGGTTGGGCAAACCGGGCGGGAATGGTTTCCGCAAGTTCCACGGATAGGGCGCCATTCCTCTACTGGTATTCCCGGGCCCTGGCGTTGGTAGCTATCTCCCTGCCGGGGTTTTTTCGCGAATAGCCTCGGGTCCGAAAGGCACCTAGCAATTTACGCCAAAATCTATCTAATGGATAAAAAGAGGATGGTGTGCCTGGTTTTGACCAGGTCGGTTATGATAGCCGGCGAAGGAAACCGGCCGAAAATTTGCAGGTCACGCCAGACTGACCCCAAAAACCAAAGGAGCTGTTTATGAAAAAGTTAATTATCCTGTTAATCCTGGCAATTACCCTGGGTGCCGGCATGATGGGAGCGATGCCTGGACTTTCCCAGGCGCAGGTCTATGCGCCTCCGCCCGTGCATGCCGTAGCGGCGCCTTGGATTGGCGCCAATACCCCGTGGGTCTATTACCACGGTGATTGGTTCTTGAACGGCATCCTGCATTACTTTTTTGGCCCCCAATATGGATGGGCCCCGTATTACGCCTATCCCGAAACCTGTATCGTCAGACCCGGCCACTGGTATGGTCCGCACTGGGAAGGATGGTATCACTCCCATCCGGTTTACTGGGAAAATTTCCAGCACCGCTACCCGCATTGGAGCGAACACCAGGTAGGCCGTCATTATGGCGAGGAGTTCTATAACAAGTATCATCATGGCCAGGGCGGCGGTTGGCATCACTGGAACACTCATGGACCTGGTATGCCATAAGCAAGCCCCACCGGGTGACTGAAAGGGAAGATGAGAGGGGCAGGGCAGGCAAAGGGTGCGGGTTGAGGCGCCGCCCCCTGAACCTGCCCTCTGCCCCGAGGTTAACTGAGGTTATAAGGGTGCGAAAATCATTATCAGCGGTCATGCTGGCCATGGCCTGGGCCGCCTGGCTCACCGCCCTGATGGCGCCCCTGGGCTGTGAGCCATATCCGCCGCTGCCATACCAGGGTCAACCTTATCCCCAACAGCAGTATCCGCCGCCGTCATCCTGGGGTCCCCGGGCCCCGGCGCCGGCGCACCTGCAAGACGTGGAAGAATGGATCTTTTACTTCACCAATGAAATCCGCCGGAGATCCGGCCTCCGCCCCCTGGCCCAAGAAGGGACGCTCTCGGCCATTGCCCAAGCTTATAGCAATGACATGCTGCGGCGCGGCTTCTTCAGCCATACCAATCCCGAAGGCCTGACTGTCAAGGAAAGGCTCAGCCCTTATTTCTCCGGCTCCATCCGCAGCTGGGGAGAAAACATCTGGGAAGGCTCCAACCTGTCTGTGGCCAACCGCGAGGCCCTGGCCCGGTACATTATGAATTCCTGGATGTCCAGCTCCGGCCACCGGGAAAACATCCTGGACGCCGACTACACCCACCTGGGCGTGGGGGTTACTGCCGTGGGTCGGGAGATCCGGGCCACCCAAGATTTTGCCAATCTTCAAGGCAGGTAGCCCGTCCCACGGTTGCAAGCTGAGAGCTATATTATATAAGTGGCACAGGCCTCCGGCCTGTGTTTCAGCGGCTGGAAACCGGCGCGACTTACAGCGCAGGCTAAAGCCTGCGGCTACCAAGGCAAAAGCTGACCGCGGCAAATTTGCAGAGCCCATTTAGCCGCGGCATGGCAGGCAGGATGGTCCCCGGCAGTGGGCGGCCCGGGAGGCTTTAACCGAAATGGTGGCTGGGGAGTTAATCCGAGTAGACGAAAACCGGCCCCGAAAGGAATTCCAGCGCTACCTCAAAATTGGGGGATTCTTTAGTCGGCTGGTCGATGCGCTTAACCTTCCCTTTGGCCTTGATTTTGTGGGGAATGAGGGGATTTGCCTGGTCAGGCTGGAATTTGAAAATGAAGTCGGCAATATCGTCTGGTTGCAGTTTGGGTGCGGTTTCGGACATATGCAGGCCGCCCAAGCTGATGTCTCTCATAACGGCCCGGCTGGAAAATGAATCTTTCGACCCCTGCAATTGTGCCTGATATTCAAATTGCACGGATTGATAGACCCGGGGGAATAGTCGCCGCTCCATGAAACACCCTGCCCAGGGTTAACTGAAATTTAAATGGGCAACCTTGGCTGCCTCTGTCCAAAAGAAGCTTTAGGGAATACCCCCAAGTTTCCCTGATCCCAGACAATTAATGGGTATAGTTAGCATAAATCTAAAAAATTGAAAAGGTAATTTTTTGATAAACAGGCATGAGGCTCTAGCCGCAGCCTTCGCCCTGGCCCTTGCTGCAGCAAGCCCGGCTCAGTCCGCCGCGGCGCCCTTTCAGGGAAGCCAGTGACTCACCGGCGTAGATGCGGCTCAGCCCCACTTCGATGAAACCGGACATCTCCACCGGGATCACCCCGGCTTCCCGCAGGATGGCCCCGGGGGTATCGCCCAGGGCGCTGACCAGCACCGCCCGGCAGTCCTTGAGGATCTCCGCCAGGGCCCACCAGCGGTTGGAGCCGTTCCCCGGCGCCGGGGCCGCCCGTTCTTCCAGCAGCCTGAAACCCCGGTCTGCCGGCCCCCAAATCTGAAAGTAATCCGCTTCCCCCAGATGCAGATTGACCAGGGCTCCCTCCCGGCTGGCTACAGCCACATAAGGCCGGCTCTCGTCCGGGGAAGACGGCGATGTCTGGGCACAGGCGCTTAAGCAGCCGCGCCACTCCGGGGAGCGGTCATCCCCCAGCAAACCCACGGCATCGGCCCGGCAGCGGGTGCAGTGGCGCATCTGCGGCAAAAATTCTTCGGCCGCCGCCTGGATGGCCGCCATGGCGGCGGGCTCCGGCTCGGGGAGCTCCCCGAAGGGGGTATCGGCATTGGGATAGACGGGCATGCAATTGAGGAGGTCCACACCCAATTCCACCATCTTGCGGGCCACCGCCGGCACATGGTGGTCATTGACCCCGGGGATAACGATGGTATTGACTTTGACCACCAGCCCCCGGGCCTTGAGTCCGGCAATGGCTGCCAACTGGCGGCTGAGCAACAGGTCGGCGGCCGCCATTCCGCGGTAAACCCGTTTTTGATCCCGCACCCAGCCATAGATGCGGCTGCCGATCTCCGGGTCCACCGCGTTCACGGTGATGGTCACATGGGAGACCTTAAGTTCGGCCAGTTCGTCAAGATAAGGAAGCAACCCCAGGCCGTTGCTGGCCAGGCAGAGGAGGAGATCTGGAAACTGCCGGCGAATCAAGCGCAGGGTCTCCATGGTCTCCAGGGGGTTGGCGAAGGGATCTCCCGGGCCGGCGATGCCGGCCACCGTGATGCGGGGCTCGGCCTCAAGCACCTGCTCCAGGTAGGCAATGGCCTGGGTGGGAGAGAGCACCGCACTGCTCACCCCGGGCCGGGACTCGTTGACGCAGTCGAACTTCCGATTGCAATAGTTGCAGAGGATATTACACTTGGGAGCCACCGGCAGATGCACCCGGCCATAATGGCCTTTGACCTCGGCATTGAAACATGGGTGGTGATCGAGATTCAGCATGGCCTTAATTCCTGGGTTTTAATCATCTCCGGTCTTCAGCTTTGGCCTTCGGGGTCCTGTCCCCGACTGGCGAGGCCGGGAGCCCTTCCCTCCGGAAACTCGAAATTCGAAACTTGAAACTATAAATAGGCATAGCCCACTTTGGAAGCCCCCTGTTTCCGCGCCAGGACGGCGTTGACCAGGCGGTCCAGGAGGCTCTGCGCGCCCCGATAACCAAGATGGAGGATCCTTTGGCCGCCGAAGCGGTCATGGATGGGAAAGCCCAGCCGCACCAGGGGCAGTTGCCAGCGCCGGGCCAGGTGATAACCTTTGCTGTGTCCGAGGAGCAGGTCCGGGGGGCTGGCCAGACCTTCGACGGCCGCGGCGATCTGGGAAAAATCCGCCCCTTCCAAGACCAGCGGCGGCTCCGGCAGCAGGTCGGCGATGACCTCGGCCAGGGCGGCCTTGAGGTGGCCGCTCTTGCCCCCGGAGGCGCAGAGCACCGGGCGCACCCCGATCTCCGCCAGGAAGGAGGTAAGCCCCACCACCAGATCTTCTTCGCCATAGACCACCGCCCGCTGGTTAAACAGATATTTATGCCCGTCCACCATGGCGTCGATGAGGCGGCCCCGCTCCAGGGCATGCCGCCGGGGGGCGGCGCGGCCGGCCAGTTCCTCCAAGACTCCAAAAAACCGGTCGGTCTCCCGGAGGCCGATGGGCGTCCCCAGGGGATGCCAGGGCACCCCAAAGTGATTTTCCAGGAAGCGCCCGGCGGTTTCCTGGGGGGCGGAGAGGCAGCGGCCGAACTCCAGGGTGGCCCGGGAGCGGCCCGTGGCCTTGATCTCCACCAAAGGGGTGCCGCCGGCCGGGATCTTCTCGTAGTCCAACTGCGCCGGGCCGTCCAGGGTCTCGGAGAAGTCCGGCAGGATGATGCCGGTGAGGCCAAAATCCTCCAGAATTTCCCGCAGGTAGCGGAGATCCGCCGGCGATACCAGGCCCGCCAGCAGGTTGACGGCTGCCGAGGCTTCACCCCCCTGGGCCAACTGCTCCACCAGGGCCCGGACCGCGGCGTGGAAGCCTTCCATGTGGGTGCCGGAATAGCTGGGGGTGGAGACGGTGACGATCTCCGGCAACTTAACCTCCTCCCCGGGGCCGGCGGCTTCCTGGCAAAACTCCCGTACCATCCGGGGCACGTCATCGCCAATGGTTTCGGTCAAGCAGGTGGTGGCCACCCCGATGAGCCGAGCCCCGTATTGGTTCATGACGTTGCCCAGGCCCTGCTTGAGGTTGGCGCCACCGCCGTAGACCGCCTGCTTCTCCCCCAGGGAGGAGGAGGCGATGTCCATGGGCTCCCGGAAATGGCTGATGATGTAGCGGCGCATGTAAGTGGCGCAGCCCTGAGAACCGTGAAGAAAAGGCACCGCCCCCTCCACTCCCCGAAAGGCCAGACAAGCCCCCAAGGGTTTGCAGAGCTTGCAGGCGTTGGTGGTGGAAACGTAGGCCTCCTCCGGATTTTTATCGCGATTCATCATGCGCCTCTTGTACCTTCAGTCCCTGGACCCGGCGAGGGACAAACCGCCACACCGGGCTCATCACGCTGTTATGGACCTCCCGGGCGAAGTTGAGCATCCCTGCGAACCCTTCCAGGGCCTCTTTACGTTCATGGTTATGGTCGCAAAAGCCCACCCCCAGCTTGTAGGCGATGGGGCGTTCCTTGACCCCGCCCACGAAGAGGTCCACCTCCGCTTCCTTCAGGAAGCTAGACAGTTCCAGGGGATTGGAATCGTCCACGATGATGGTCCCGGGGTCAGTGATCTCGTGCAGTTCCTGATAATCTTCCTTAGTGCCGGTCTGGGAGCCCACCAGGACCACTTGCATCCCCAGCAGACGAAAGGCCTTCACCAGGGAGAAGGCCTTGAAGGCGCCCCCCACATAGATGGCGGCCTTTTTTCCAGCAAGGGCCTGTTGGAACTCCCGCAGCTGGGGATAGAGAATGGCCAGTTCTTCCTGGACCAGTTCCCGGGTGCGCTCCATCATTTCCGGGTCTTTGAAGAAGCGGGCCACCGCGTAGAGGGATTCAGCCATATCCTCCACCCCGAAATAGGAGACCCGGATATGGGGGATGCCGTAGGTTTCCTGCATCATGACGGCCAGGTCCATGGTGGAGCCGGAGCATTGCACCAGGTTCAGGGCCGCCCCGTGGGCCCGGCGGATATCATCCACCCGGCCGTCCCCGGTGATATTGGCCACCACCTGGACCCCCATGCGGGCCAGATAGTCACGGATGATCCAGATCTCCCCGGCAAGGTTGAAATCGCCCAGGATATTGACGCTGGCGGGGCCGATGCCGGCGAGGTCGCCGGTGCCCACCAGACGGAACATGGCCTGGCAGGCGGCCTGGTAACCGGTCCTCTTGTTGCCTTTGAAACCCTCGGATTGCACCGGCAACACCGGGATGCCCTTCTCCTGGGCCACCTTTTTGCAGACCCCTTCCAAATCGTCGCCGATGAGGCCCACGATGCAGGTGGAGTAGACGAAGGCGGCCTTGGGTTGGTGCCGCTCAATGAGTTCCACCAGGGCCCGGTAAAGCTTGTGCTCGGCGCCGAAGATGACGTCCATTTCCTGGAGGTCGGTGCAAAAGCTCAGGCGGTGCAACTCCGGGCCCGAGGACAGGGCGCCCCGGATATCCCAGGTGTAGGCGGCGCAGCCGATGGGGCCGTGCACCAGATGCAGGGCGTCGGCAATGGGATAGAGGACTACCCGGGAGCCGCAGAAGACGCAGCCCCGCTGGCTCACCGCCCCGGCCAGGGACTCCCGGTCGCAGTCCATCCGGAAAGGCGCCTCGCCCTTGCGGTGGATCTGGTCTTTTCTTTCTGTAAAGATCGCCGACTTCATGGCCTTCCCTCAGGTCCTTTGCTGTTTTAATTCGCCCACCCCGGGGCGCGGCCGAGGGGCCGCCTGGTTATGGGGCTTAGAGTTGCCCACCTCAGCTCACCAAATAGTCCTTGGCCGGGCCGCCGTCTTCCAGGGCGTCCAGGATGGCGTCGATGGCCTCTTCGCCGTCCACCCCGGCGTACCAATGGCCTTCGGGATAGACCAGCAGCACCGGTCCGCTATCGCAGAGTTTCAGGCAGCCGGTAGTGGACACCATCACGTTGGTGAGACCCCGATCGGTCAGCTCGCTTTCCAGGTACCCCAACAGGTCCGGGGCATTTTTCTTGATGCACTTGCCTTTGGGCTCCAGGCCCCGGAAGCTCATGCACACAAAGATATGATGATCCGGTTTTTCCATGAGAATGCTCCTTATTTTCATTTTCCAGCCCCAGCCTGGGCCCGGGATCGTTTTGCCGGGGACCCGCCCTCTTGCTTTCCGGGTCTTGGCCCCCAATCCCTGGCCCTTACATCACCAGTTCAAAGCTTTCTTCCGGGGCGTCCCGGTCCTGGCGGTCCAGCAGGGCGTCCAGGATCTTTTCCAGGAGGCGCAACCCGCCCCGGTAACCCACGGTGGGGAAGTAGCTGTGGCCGACACGATCCATGATGGGGAAGCCGAAGCGCACCAGGGGGAGGTCTTCATCACGGGCGATGTACTTGAGGTAGGTGTTGCCCATGAGCAGATCCACCGGGGCGTTCCGCAGCCACTGGTGCAGCAGGAACAGGTCACCGCCACTCTTGACGTTCACCGGATGGGGCACATCCCTGGTAATCTCCTTGATCTTGGCTTCAAACTTCTTGCCCGGCGTGCCGCTGACGATGTGGATGGGCCACATGTCCAGGGACACCAGGAACTCGGTGAGGGAAATGAGCTGATCCGGGTCCCCCGCCAGGGCCACCTTGCGGCCGAAGAAATATTGGTGCATATCGGTGATCACGTCCACCAGCCGGCCCCGCTCGATGTTGATGGAGTCGGGCACGGTCACCCCGGCGATGCGCCGCAAGGTGTCGATGAAGACGTCGGTGGCCATGAGCCCGATGGGCAGGTTGAGGATTTCGCAAGGCACCTTCCACTTGGTGTCCAGGGCCCGGGCCGCCGGCCCGGAGGCCAGGGGCCCCAGGGCCACCGTGCCCATGCTGCTGCCGGTGGCGACCAATTCCGCGACCGTGACCCCGCCGGCGGGGAAGGGGGAATAGTGGCCGGTTTGGGGGCCGTTGAGCACGTTGGAGGTATCGGGGAACATGATAACCGGGACCTGCAGTTCTCCAGCCAGCCGCTTGATTTCCTCCATATCGCTCGGCTCCACGTATCCGGGAATCAGGTTAATCCGGTTTTCCTTGTGGGCGTTGCCTTGGGCCAGATAATCCACCATACCCCGGACCATGTTGGCGAAACCGGTGACATGGGAACCCACGTAGCTGGGGGTGTTGGCGTGGATCACATGGCGGCCCGGGGGGATCTTGCCCTCGTCCCTGGCCTTGGCGATGATCTGGGGGATGTCGTCCCCGATGGTCTCCGACAGACAGGTGGTATGCACCGCAATGACTTCGGGCTCGTAAACCGAGAAGATGTTGTTGATGGCCTGGAGCAGGTTGGCCTGCCCACCGAAGACCGAGGCGCCTTCGGTAAAGGCGCTGGTCGCCGCCAGCACCGGCTCCTTGAAATGCCGGGTCAGGGCGCTGCGATGGTAGGCATAGCACCCTTGCGAGCCGTGGCTGTGGGGCAGGCAACGGTGAATCCCCAGGGCCGCGTACATGGCCCCGATGGGCTGGCAGGTCTTGGCCGGGTTGATGGTCAAGGCGGTGCGTTCTTGGATTTCTTTGGGCGTATGTCTAAGCAGCATGACGTTATCCTCGATTCCTTTACCAAAAAATCCGGGGCGGCCCGGCGGTTCATTCCCAGGCGTATTTGCCGGCCAGTTCGGGATTCTCCTGCCAGGGGGCCTTCAGATACTTCCAGACCTTGCTATTGACCATGCGGTCGATCTCCCGGTAGAAGTTGACGGCGCCGATAAAGCCGGCATAGGGGCCGCCGGAGTCATAGCTGTGCAGTTGCTTCATGGGCACGCCGCTCTTCTGAATGATGTATTTCTCTTTGATGCCGGCGCAAACGATGTCCGGCCGGTAAACCTCGATGAGCCGCTCCGTTTCGAACTGACTGATGTCGTCGATCACCAGGGCGCCGCTCTCCATCTCCGCCATCATGCCCTGGTATTCACCGAACTTGACGCCGTCCTGCTCCAGGTGGGCCATCTGCTCGGTAGTCAACCTGGGGCGGTAGCGGCTGGGGTCCGGTTCCACCTGGAGTTCTTCGATAGTGCGGCTGTCCGCATCCACCTTGAGGCCGGGCAAAACCCGCCGGCCTTCGTAGTCGTCCCGATGGGCGAACTCGTAGCCCGCGGCGATGGTTTCCATGCCGATCTCCCGGAAGAGCTCCTGGTAATGGTGGGCCCGGGAGCCGCCCACGAAGAGCATGGCGCGTTTCCCCTGGCAGCGGCTCTTCACTTCTGCCCGCACCGCCTCCACCCGGGGCATCTCCCGGGCGATGACCTCTTCCACCTGCTGGCTCAGCTTGGGGTCCTCGAAATAACCGGCGATCTTCCGCAGGGCCTTGGCGGTGGCCTCGGCCCCGGTGAAGTTGACCTTGAGCCAGGGGATGCCGAATTTCTTTTCCATCATCTCCGCCACGTAATTGATGGAGCGGTGGCACACGATGAGGTTGAGGTCCGCGGTGTGGGAGTTGGCGAAATATTCGTAACTGGAGTTGCCGCTGAAGGTGCAAATCAGGGTGATGCCGCAGTCCTCGAAGAGGCGCTCGATCTCGAAGGCATCGCCGCCGATATTATATTCCCCCAGCAGGTTGATCTTGAAATCGCCTTCCCGCACCGTGTCATCCAGGCCCACCACATGGGTAAAGATGCCGTTGTTGGCGATGTGGTGGCCCGCGGATTGGCTCACTCCTTTGTAGCCCTCGCAACTGAAGGCAAAGACGTTGATCCCCAGCTTTTCCTTCATCTCCCGGGCCACTGCGTGGACGTCATCCCCGATGAGGCCCACCGGGCAGGTGGCGAAGATGCTGATGGCCTTGGGCTTAAAGAGGTCGTAGGCCTCTTGCACCGCCTGGCGCAGCTTCTTCTCGCCACCGAAAATGATCTGCTCATCCTGCATGTCGGTGGAAAAGCAGTAGGGCATGAAGTTATGGTCTTCCGGACTCTTGGGCCGGGTCTGGTTGCGGCGGGTCAGCCAGCTATAGAAGCCGCAGCCGATGGGGCCGTGGGTGATATTGACGATATCCCGGGTGGGACCCAAGACCACTCCCTTGCAGCCCGCATAGGTGCAGCCCCGCTGGGAGATGAGGCCGGGGACGGTCCTGATGTTGGACTGAATCTCCGGCACGGTCAGATCCGGGGCCACTTGGTTGACCACGATCTGTTTGGCGCGCTTGCGGGCGACCTTGGTGGGATATTTGCTGAGCAGCTCCTTTTTCACTTCTTCCGCATCGATCTCCAGAATCTTGGCGCTCAAGTCTTCTTGGGTCAGGGTGGCCATGTTCCTCTCTCCATCTAAAGAAATCTGTGGTAAAAGGTCTTTCATTATTGAGGGCCCGGGCTTTCCAGGCGCAGCTTTGATTAACTGGGCTTACCCTCAGGATTCGTCCAGGACCTGGTCGCCGCTCTCGCCGGTGCGCACCCGGACGGCATCCCCCAGGGGCATGACGAAGATCTTGCCGTCCCCGGATTTGCCGGTGCGATTCACCTCGATGATGGTCTGCACCGTCTTGGGCACCAGCCGATCCGGGACCACGGTGAAGAAGATCCTCTTGGGGATCAGGCGCTGGCTCTGGCCCAACTGGGCGACTGCCTCCTCGTAGCCCTTTTCCGCCCCTTCCAGCAGGGTGAGATCCACCAGGCCCTTGCCCCGCCCCAGGGCGTCCCGGGCGGTGACCGAAGAGATACCCGCCTCCGCCAGGGCCTTCTTGGTCTGGTTCATCATATTGATGCGGACGATGGCCATGACCTCTTTCATGGCTTCACCTCTTCCAGGGCGCCGGGCCCGGTCTCCTTGATGCCGGAGCTGATGGTGTAGAGTTCCTCCACCGGAGAGACAAAGATCTTGCCGTCTCCGTAGGCGCCCTTGTCGCCGCTGCGGGCCGCCTTGAGCACCGTCTTGATCACAAAATCCTTGTCCTGGTCCTGTACCACCATGAGCAGCAGTTCCTTGGGGATTTCGTCGTAGGTGATCTCGCCGATCTTGATGCCCCGTTGCTTGCCCCGGCCCACCACGCTCATTTTGGTGACCGCGGGGAAGCCCGCTTCCATTAAGGCGGCCAGGACGGCGTCCACTTTTTCCGGCCGCACCACCGATCTGATCATGATCATTCTTTGGTCCTCCAGGGTAGTTCTTCCAGGAATAATTCCATCTGTTCCGACATCTCCGCCTGTTGCCGCAAAAACGCCGTTAGCCATCGCCTGGCCGCGGCCAGGATGCAAGTTAGCTCCATGTCTCCCTCCTGCTCCCTCATCCCGCCAGCCCATAATCGATAAGCAGCTTCTCCAGGACATCGGTGCTTATGGGCTTGGGAATAACGTGCAGCTCGTTGGCTTCGATCTTCCTGGCCAGGGTCCGGTATTCATCGGCCTGGGGATGGCCGGGTTCGTACTCGATGACGGTCTTCCGATGGATCTCGGCCCGCTGCACCATGTTATCCCGGGGGATGAAGTGAATCATCTGGGTGCCCAGCTTGGCGGCCAGGGCCTCGATCATCTCCTGTTCGTTCTCCACCTGGCGGCTGTTGCAGATGAGGCCCCCCAGACGCACCCCGCCGGCCTCGGCGAACTTGACGATGCCCTTGCAGATATTGTTGGCGGCGTACATGGCCATCATTTCGCCGGAGACGACGATGTAGATCTCCTTGGCCTTGCCTTCCCGGATGGGCATGGCGAAGCCGCCGCAGACCACGTCCCCCAGCACGTCGTAGAAGGCATAATCCAACTTCTCGCTGTCGGCATAGGCCCCCAACTGCTCCAGCAGGTTGATGGAGGTGATGATCCCCCGGCCGGCGCAGCCCACCCCGGGCTCCGGCCCGCCGGATTCGACGCAGACGACTCCGGAGAAGCCGGTGCGGCGAATATCCTCCAGATCCACGTCTTCCCCTTCTTCCCGTAAGGTGTCCAGGACGGTCTTCTGGGCCAGCCCCCCCAGGAGCAGGCGGGTGGAGTCCGACTTGGGGTCGCAACCCACCACCATCACCTTGCGGCCTAACTCGGCCAGGCCCGCCACGGTATTTTGAGTGGTGGTGGACTTGCCGATGCCGCCTTTGCCATAAATCGCGATTTTGCGCATAATCGATTCCTCTGGTCGAAATTTTAAACAGTAAAGGAGCAAGGGTTATGCCAGCTTTTGGCTAAGTTTAATATCTATTGGAATTATCTATTAAAATAATATATTGCCGGGATAGCTGTCCTTCTTCAGAACGGCTTATTTGTACGATTATGTATATCAGTGCCTTAATAATTATACATTAGCGTATAGTTGATGTAATGCTATTATACGTTTATGTATGATATGCTTGTCCTGGAAGCACCCGGGGGGAACGCCCCTGAGAGAAGGAAAACGGTGGGCAGTCCCACCCTAGATGAACCTGCGCAGGCGGAAGGGGTTAGGGGGAGGAGGGCGTCAGTCGTGGGTAACTATCGGATAATGCGTAACTTCTTTCAGCTCCCCCTCCCGGTGTCGCCCCCGCAAGGGGGAGGGAACCAGTCAAGAACGCCACATCCCTCTCGGGGCCTGGCGTTTAGTGACAAAAAAAAGGGCGGTTCACGAACCGCCCTGCTGAAAAGACTCGAAATTCGAAACTAAAAACTGGGCGACCCAGCGGGTCGCCCCTACAACTCTGGGCGACCCAATCACAGGCTGGAAGCGAAGCCTGTGCCACTGTCGCCCCTATAACTAAATCCCCAGGTAGACGCGCCTGATCTCATCGTTCTTCATGAGGGCCCGGGCCTCCCCTTCCAGGTGCACCCGGCCCTCCGCCAGGACATAGGCGAAGTCGCTCACCGCCAGGGCCATGGTGACGTTTTGTTCCACCAGGAGCATGGTGAGCCCGGTCTTCTTCAAGCGGGTGAGGGATTCGAACAGGGTGAGGGCCAGCAAGGGGGAAAGGCCCAAAGAGAGTTCATCCAGCATCAGGACTTCCGGCTCGGCCATCAGACCCCGGGCCACTGCTACCATCTGCTGCTCGCCGCCGCTCAGGGTGCCGGCCTTCTGCCGGGCCCGCTCTTTGAGGCGGGGGAAAAGCTCGAAGACCTTCTCCAGATTTTGCTGAAAGGACGGCCGGGCCCGCCGGGAAAAAGCGCCCATCTCCAGGTTTTCCATAATCGTCATTTCCGTGAAGAGCTGGCGCCCTTCCGGGACCAGGACCATGCCGGCCTTAGCCCGGGCGTGGGCCGACCACTGGCTGACATCCCGGCCGCCAAAGGTGACGGTGCCCTGCCAGGGGCGCAGGAGCCCCATCATGGTTTTCAACAGGGTAGTTTTGCCCACCCCGTTGGAACCCACCAGGGTGGTGAGCTTCCCCTGCTCCAGACGCAGGTTCACCCCCCAGAGGATCTGGACCCCTTCGTAGCCCGAAGTGATATCCTTGACTTCTAAGAGATTCATGTAGTTGGTTTAGCCTTTGCCTTTAACTGAAAAACGCCCACTGCAACTGAAAACCGCCTCATTCGGCCAGAAGCCGCGCCGTCATTTCCGGATCCCCCAGGTAAGCCTCGATGACCTGGGGGTTGCCGGCCACCTCCTGGGGGCTGCCCGCGGCGATGAGCTGCCCATAGTCCAGGACGATGATCTGGTCCGAAATACTCATCACCGCCTGCATGACGTGCTCGATCATCAGGATGGAGTAGCCCTGGCCCCGGATCTCCCGGATGGTCTGCATCATGTGGGCGATCTCCGAGGGGTTGAGGCCGGCCAGGACCTCGTCCAGCAGCAGCAGGTAAGGCCGGGCCGCCAGGGCCCGGGCCAGTTCCAGGCGTTTCTTTTGCGCCACGTTGAGGCCTCCCGCCAACCGTTGGGCCCGGTCCGCCAAGCCCACCTGGGCCAGAGCCTGTTCCGCCAGGGAGGCGGCCCGGCCCAGGGAGTGGCGTTCCCGGCCGAAGCAGGCCCCCACCATGACATTTTCCAGGACGGTGAGATCGTTCAGGGGGCGGACCACCTGGTGGGCCCGGGCCAGGCCCCGCCGGGCCACCTCGTAGGAGGGCAGGCCGGTAATCTTTTCCCCCCGGAAGATCACCTGGCCGCTGCTGGGGGGAAAGACCCCGTTGATCACGTTGAACAGGGTGGTCTTGCCCGCGCCGTTGGGGCCGATGAGCCCCAGGATCTGCCCCTCGGACAGCTCAAAGCTCACGTCCAGCAGGGCCTGCAGGCCGCCAAATTTCATGGAGACTTCCTGAACCTGGAGGATCATTCCAGCCATCTCCGCAACTCCGGAAAGCGCTTCCTAAGCCAGCCCACCCCGCCCCCGGGGACAAAGAGGACGATGAGCAGGAGAATCAGGCCCGTGGTGGCCAGCTGCAGGTTCTTAAAGATAACGCTGGTGAGGAGGTAATCCCGCAGTTGCTCATAGGCGAAGGCCCCCAGCACCGGCCCCAGCAGTGTGCCATTGCCTCCCAGCATCACCATCACCAGGACCTCCAGGGACATTTGAAAACTGAAGGCGTCATCGGGCTGCACATTGCCATTCTTAAAGAAATAGAGGGTACCGATGAGGCCGGGGAAAAAGGCGGAGAGCAAAAAGGCCTTGGTCTTGTCCCGGGGAGCCTTGACTCCCATGACCATGGCGGTGTCCTCATCTTCCCGGATGGCGATCAGGCCCAGGCCGAAGCGGGAACGTTTCACCAGGTAACTCACCACCAGCGCCGCCAGGGTGACCAGCCACAAGAGGATGAAGGTGAGCCACAGGGCTTGGGCGGCGCCACCGTAGCGGTCGTAGGCCGAGAAGTTGATGGACAGGCCGATGGAGCCGCCGAAGGGCTCAAAATTGCTGACAAAGGCCCCGGCCGCTTGATTTACCCCGATGGTGGCCAGGGCAAAGTAGGCCCCCCGCAGTCGCAGGACCGCGGCGCCGATGATGAAGGCGATGGCCATGGCCATGACCCCGCCGGCCAAGGCGGCCAGGTAAAGGGGCCACCCGAATTCGCTCAACAGATAGAAGCCGAAATAGCCGCCCATGCCGAAAAAGACGATATGGCCGAAATTGACGTAGCCGGTGTAGCCCATGATGATATTCAGGCTGGTGGCCAGGCCGATGAACATCAGGCCCGTGAAGGCCGTTTCCCGCAAGGTGTCCTGGCGCAAGGCCAGGACCGCCAGGCCGCCCAGGAATACCAGGAGGAAACTGGGCCATAACCCGGAGTGCCGGAAAGGGTTCATTTATTTGGACCCCAGCAGCCCGGTGGGGCGGACCACCAGGACCAGGACAAACAGAACAAACTCCACCACCGTTACCCAGCTCACCGGCATAAAGATGGGGACCACCCCTTCCAGACCTCCCAGGAACAGCCCCCCCAGTAGAGCCCCCAGGGGGTTGCCCAGCCCCCCCAGGACGCAAATGACGAAGGCCTTCAGTTGATAGCTGGCGCCGCTCAAAATGGTGAAGGGGAAGAAGGTGGAGGTAAGCCCCCCGGCCACCGCGGCCAGCATGGTGCCCAGGCCGAAGCTCAGGGCCAGGATCTGGGACGAAGGGATCCCCATCAGCTCCGCCGCCGCCTGGTTTCCGGACACGGCCCGGATGGCCTTCCCCGGCCGGGTAAAATAGAGAAACAGATAGAGGGCGCCGGTGATCACCACTGCGGCCAGGGCCGCCAGCAGCCGGGTGCCGGTAAAAATAACCCCGCCCCAGTTGAAGGAGCCCGCGGAAAAATTGATATTTCGGGGCGAGGTGGTGAAGACCGCGGTGCCCACCCCGATGATAATCATATTTACTGCGAAGGTGGATAGCAGGGTGGACAAATAACCCGCCTGGATCACCCGCTGCAGGGCCACCCCGTAGATCAAAAAGCCGAAGAGCAGGGCCAGGACCGCCACCGCCACCAGGGCCAGGTAGGGATTCATCGCCAGATCGGAGAACAACAGGTAGGTGGTGAACATCCCCAGGGCCATGGTAGCCCCGTGGCTCAGGTTGATGACCCGCATTACCCCCCAAATCAGGGTCAGGCCCATGGCAGCCACGCCGTACACGAAGCCGATGAGCAGGCCGTCGATTATCGAAGACAGAATTTGGGCCACTTTGAGGCTCCTGAAGCTACAAAATCTTAACCCCGGGAAGGGGCAGGCCGGTTCCAGGTCAGGGGCTGCTCGCCTTGGCGCCCTTCCCCAAGAGCTGGAGGACACGGCCTACCGTGCCCTCCTCTCAGCAGACCAACAAGCCCCGGCTTAATGCGCCGGACAGAGGATGGCTTGCCCATTGGCGGCGGCCGGCGGAGACACTGCCACTTTCTCCGGTTTGCCCTGGGCATCCTTCTGCCACTGGATGACGATCATCTGGTGGCCGACCTGCAGGCCGTGGGCCTGGGGGGTGGTGTCAAACTTGGTGAGGCCAAAAAAGGTGTACATGTTTTCCCCATCGAGGGCCGCCTTGACTTTGTCCGTGTCTATGGAGCCGGCCTTTAATATGGCCTCTTGCAAGATCAGCCCGGCGGCGTAGCCCCCAGCGCTGTGATAGGAGGGATCTTCATGGTACTTGGCCTTATACGCCTCGATAAATTCGGGCACCGTGGGCCCGAACCACTCCACACCTTCCTTCTTAGCCGCCTCCGGGCTGTATTTGGCCAGCGGTTCCCACTGGGATGATCCCGTCACACCGATGCAGGCCTCGCCCAATTCGGCAAATTTGGGCTCCGGCGGAGCCACCAGCAGGCCGACCAACTTGGGATTGACCTTCTTTTCATAGATCAGCTTGGCGAGGGTGGTGGTATCGGCGAAGTGGCCGCCGCCCATCACTGCGTCCGTCCCGGGCGGGATCTTGTCGATGAAGGGGGAGAAATCGGTGGTGGCGGGGTCATAGCCTTCGTCCATCACTATTTTAAAGCCTTTGCCTTCGGCGTATTTCTTCAGACCATTCACACAGGCGGTGGAAAAATTGTCCTTTGAATAAATGACGGCGATGTTCTTGGCCTGGGGGGCCAGCTTGGCCAACACGTCGACGGGGCCCGCCAGGTAGAAGCCGGCAGGGGTGTAAGCCTGGTAGACCAGGGTGTAGCCTTTGTTATGGGTGGCTTCCGCAGCCGCCCCCGCGGTGATCATGATCCGTTTATACTGTTGGGCGATGATCGCGGCGGCATCCGCCAGGGGGCTGCTGTAGGGACTGATGAGGAAGTCGACCTTATCGGTGCTGATGAGGCGGGTATAAAGCTCTTGCACCCGATCCTTTTTGCTCTCGTCGTCATAGAATTTGGCAGCCACTTTGACTGCGGTGCCGTCAGCCAGCTTGATGCCACCCGCTTTGTTCACCGTGTCGATCCAGAGGTTCAAGCCGTTGATCTGGCGGATGGCCTCCACGTTGAACGCTCCGGTCTGAGAGGCGGTGAAGCCCAAGGTTATGGTCTTTTCCGCGGCCATCCCGGGAGCGCCAACCACTAAGAACACCACAAGCATGGCCAGACAGCTAACTAATCCAAAACGCCTCATAGCTCCTCCTCGGTCCGGCGTTTGCCGGACCTCAACAAACAAGTTAAAGACTCCCCGAATATTGGGGCATGATTCCCACAAATTGTTTATACCGCAAGGAAAAGGGTGCTTTCAAGGGATATCTTGATCAGCCCAGGCGGAAAATTTCCGATTCTGTTGCAGGAAATGTTCCTGCCGGCTGAAGATCTAATGCAAGTAGGGCCGGAGAAATTCCATGCCTTCTTTGGGCGCCGCCTCTCCTTGGAACCGGAAAGGTACGGGGATTATGCCTCCCATAACGGAGGCCAGGCGAAAACTGCCGGAGATTTGGTAGCGCACTTTCTGCTGTGGATTTTGCAGAAACATGGGCAAAAAGCCCAGCAAGGCGTCTAGCTTCACCAGGATGGGGAAATGGGCCACCGTCTGCCCCCCGGCAGGGAGGTTCACTGCCTCCTGGGAAGACCCCGTGGCTACGCGGCGGCCTTCGATCCATAACTGATAATCATAGCCCAACAGGTTCAGGGGCTGGGGGTTGGGATTTTCCAGGAGCAGGTTGGCCGCCAGGGGCCAGCCGTCCGAGGTGGGTTGATAGACAGCGAGGCCCTGGAAGGAGACCTTGGGGGCCTGAATCTCTCCCCGGGCCAGTTCCCGGACGCCACAGCCGGACGCCGCCAAGACTGCCAACCCCAGCAGCCAGATGCAGGCTCTCTCCAGGAGCGTCCATAACCGGGGTTTATCCCTCATAAGTTGTCCACAAACTTGATAACGGTGGAGTCTATAGTCAACCGCGCTTCTGTTAAATTGGCAGGCGCAGGGGGCCCCGGTGGTGTCGGCGGGCTCACCTCTCTGAACCGGAATCTGGGGTGGGGGGATATTCGGGATGGCGGACTGGCCTCAACTGTTGCCCTGCCGGAGTTGCTGCAGCTTTTCCAAGGCCCGCTGCAAGTTGGCCTTAGCTTCCTCGTAAAAAGAGGGCCGTAGCTCAATGGCCCGTTGGAAGCATTTGGCCGCTTCTTCATATTGACCGGCCACGAAATAGTGGACCCCGATGTTGTTGTAGGCCTGGGCCTCATCCCCGGCCTTCATGAAGGCATCCATGGCCTCATTATAGCGCTTATCCGCGGCCAGAGCCATCCCCATTTGATAATTGAGCTTTTCGTTTTTCGGATCCAGGGCCAGCCCTTGTTGCAGGCAGGCGATGGCCTGCCGATAATCCTTCAAATCGATGTAGGCCTGCCCCAGGGCCGGGATGCTGGAAACGTGGCGGGGGTCTATCGCCAGGACCCGCTTTAGTTGGACCACCGCCTTGCCTGGCTGACCACTCTCCAGGTAGGCCACCCCCAGGAGGTGCAGGGAATTGACCCGCTGGGGCTCCTGGCCCAGGACCGTCTGGAATTCATCGATGGCCTGGGAGTAATTCTTTTCCTGCAGGTGCACCAGCCCCATGGCTTCGTGGGCCTGGAGCATCTCCGGCCGGTGCACCAGAACCAGGGCCAGTTCCTGCTTGGCTGCCGGCCACTGGCCATTGAGGAGGAAAAGGACCGCGACCTTGTAGTGCAGGTCATAGCGTTCGGGGTTTTTCCTGAGAATTGACAGAAAGTCGAGGAGGGAGGATTCGTAATCCCCGGTCTGTACGGCGGCGTCCCCCAAGGCCTCTATGCGGTCCTGCGGCAGGGATTGCCTATCGTGCGCCTTCATTTTATTCCAGATGGTGTCGTTGGAAGAGGTGCCCGCGACAAGGCTATCCAGAGTAGATGGACCTGTCGCCTGGTCTTGCTGGGTACAACCGGTTAGAAGCATCAGCATGGCCAGAAGCCCGGCGATGCCTGCCAGGGGCTTAATGGTCTTCATTCCCTTGCTCGATTAAGCGCGCCATGGTTTGGGGCTGGGCCAGGAGATCGCTGCCTAGCAAGACCTTAATGGCCACTCCTTTTCTGAGCCTGGGGGACTCCACCAATTGGGCCCCGGGGAAGATCTGGGATTTGAGGGCCTGGGCCACCCGCTCCGTCCCGGGGCAGAAATAGATCACCGTGGTTTCCGCCCCGAAATCGATATGGTTGCCAATCATGCCGACATGGAACCCTTCTTGGGACAACCGGTCCCGGGTCTGGTGAGCCAGCATCTGGGCCCGGGTGCCGTTCCGGATCTCAATGACGCTGGTTATCAGCTCTGCGGCGGTCAGCGGCGCCTGGGGAACCCCGGGGTGGACCAGGGTTTTCGCCGGGGCGGGCGCCGGCCCCTGAAGGGGTGAGCGGGCAGCCCCGGAGGCGGCCGCGGCCGCCATGATCAGCGAGGTAGCCGGCCTTGGGGAAGCGGTCGGCCGGGGTTGTGGCTTCTGCGGGGAGGCGCCCGCCTCTTCCCCCCTTAAGCGGGCCATTATCCGGGGCTGCTCCAGGAGATCGCGGCCTAGCAAGATCTTGATGGCCACTCCTTTGCTGAGCTTGGGGGACTCCACCAATTGGGCCTCGGGGAAAATCTCGGAGTGGAGAACCCGGGCCACCCGCTCCGTCCCGGGGCAGTAATAGATCACCGTGGATTCCGCTCCAAAATCGATGTAGTTGCCGATCCGGGCAACGTTGAAGGCTTCCTGGGACAGCACGCTCCGGATTAAGTGGGCCAGGTCTTGGGCGCCGTTGCCGTTCAGGATCTCAATGCCGGTATTCACTCGCTCTGCGGCGGCCAGGATCGTCCGGGGCGCGGGCGCTTTGGCAGCCTTTTCTACCTTAGCCGGCGCCGCGGCGGCCAACAGCCTGGCCGGGGCCGGCGCCGTCACCAGGGTTGTTCCCTGGGCCGCCACGGATTTGCCGGAGGAAGCTGCCACTGGCGGGGCAGGCGGGGGCGCCACTTTGGCTGCTTCCGTCAACCCTGCCGTTGGCCGGGTGGCCGCAGGCGTCGCTGGGGCGGCCGCCTCAGCAGTAATGGGCGGTTCCGCCGCCAGGGATCCGGCTTGGGCAACAACTATCACCGGAGCCGCCGGTTTCTGCGGGGCCGGAGCCTTGGCTGATTCCGCCAACCCTGCCGCGGGCGTAGCCTTGACGCTGGTCTGCCCTTCCGCCACCAATAAAGATCCATCTTGGGAAGCAATAATGGCCGGGGCCGCCGCTTGCGGCTGCCGCGAGGCCGCAGGTGGCTGCGGCAGAGCCAGTCCTGGCTCCGTCGCTTTGGCGGCTCCGTTCACCTCAGTCTTGGGGGCCGCGGCCAAAGGCCGCGCCGCGGGCGCCGCCTCCAAGGTGGGGGGCGCTGCCGCTGCCGGTGATTTGGCTGCAGAATCAGCCAGCGGCGCGCCTGGCCCTGGCTCCGCTATCCTGGCATAATAGGCAGGGGCGCTCATTCCCAGGAAAGCCAGGGCCTGGTTCATCCGGGTTTGGGCGAGGGCGGCGCCTTCCGCTTCCTCCCAAAGCCGTTTGGCTTCCGCCAGCTTGCCCTGGCGGCACCATAACAGTCCTAAATTGTTCCGGGCGGCCAGATTGCCGGGATCACGGGCCAGGGCCTCCTGGAGGCAGGATTCGGCCCTGCCCAAGTCTCCCTGAAGATAATAGGAGAAGCACCAATTGTTGTGCAAGGCCCGGTTGTCGCCATAGCGTTTCAGGGTCTCCTGGTACAGCTCTTGAGCCAGTGGGAATTGTCCCTGCTCCTGGTACATCTGGGCCAGGGCATCCACCACCTTGAGATTAGCGGGATCCACCTCGTGGGCCTGCTGCAATTCCTTTAAGGCGATCTCCGGCCTCCCCATTAACTGGTAATAATGGGCATTATACAACAGCCGGGCGGAGTCCATCGCGGCTGACAAGGCTACTCCCCGGGCCGTCCCATTATTGGCCAACCATGAGGCGTTGCAGCCCACCCCCAACAACGCCCCCGTCAGCGCCGCCATGGCCAGCGACCATGCCAGCCAGCGCTGCCGGCCAGAGGCGGATCCACTGGCGGCTGCCCTGAAAGGACCCTGGGGCGGCCGCGGCCGCCGCCGGGGCCCCCTGTCCCCTGGCCATAATTGGCCGAGCCCTGCTGCCCACATGATGGCTATCCCCTTGTTACCGCCTGCGGCGGCGGCGCGCTAATAGGTAGAGACTATCCCCGGAGGTGGCGCAGCCTTCTTCTCCTCGCCCGAAAAGCTCTTGATATATTCAACCGTTTCAACAACTCCGGCCTTGGGGTATAGCCCCGTCGCCGGGGTGTCCATCAGGCCGGCCTGGGGATTGAGCACCGACTGGGCCACATTGTTTTGCACCGCATTGCCGTAATCTTTTGCGAGGAAGTCGGGGCTGGTACAACCCGCCAGCCACACCAGCGCCAGGGCCAGCCCGATGAAGGCGGTTCCGGCTTTCAATCTTCGCCTCTCGTTTTTCATTTTCAGCCTCTGCCTGAGATGTGATGGGGGGAAAAGTGCTCCCGCGATTACGGTTTTTGAACCCCAAAGCCCGCCGGCATCGGTGGGGCCGGCTGCTGGACCTGGACCGGCGGTGACTTCGGCTGCCCCTGAGTCCACCCCAGGAGATATTTCTCATAGTCGCTGGGGTCTATCCACTTGTCATCGGCCAGCCGGGCGGTACCCGGGGTCACGGGCTTCACCAGGTGCGGGGTCACCAGCACCACCAGTTCGGTCTCCTGCTTCTGCCAACTGCTGGAACGGAACAGGTTCCCTAAAACGGGGATGTCCCCCATATAGGGAAACTTGTTGACGATGTTACGGTCCTCATTTTTGAGCAGCCCGGCCATGGCAATGGTCTGACCGTCATAGACCTCCAGATGGGTTGACATGCGCCGCACCAACAACCCCTCAATGGTGAAGCCGCTGATGGTCACCGTCGTGCTGGGATCCAGCTCCGAAACCTCAGGTTCCAATCTCATGGCGATTTTGTCGCCGTCCAGCACCGTGGGAGTGAAGTTCAAGCCCACCCCGTACTTCTTGTAATCAATGGTGATGGTGGTGCCGCCCACCCCGCTCTGGGGCACCGGCACGGGATACTCGCCGCCGGCCAGGAAGGAGGCCTGCTGGCCGCTGGTGGTCACCAGGTTGGGCTCCGCCAGCACCCGCCCCAGGTTATTCTGCTTGAGAATGTCAAAAAACATGGTCCAAATGAGCCCGCCGGCCTTAAAACCCGCAATGCCTTCGATATTGGTACTGAGGGCTTGTGTAAAGCTAGTGTTCACACCGCCGGTTTTTGGCACTCCAGTGCCATTGAGGAAAACCCGGGTCAAAGACTGGAGGGCCGCCAGGGCGTTAACCTGTTGCGCATAAATATTGCCCTGGGGAGCGAGGGCGGTCCAGTTGATCCCCATGCGATCCAGAACGGTCCGATCGATCTCCGCCAGGCGCACCTCCACCATCACCTGCTGCACCCCCCCGACGTGGAGCAGGTTCACCACATTCTCCCTTCTGGGGCCCCCGCTGGTGCCCCCGCCCCCGCTATAGGCGCCCGCCAGAGCGAGAGCGGTGTCCTGGACCAGCGGCCCGCTCACCTCCCCGGAGAGCACCACGTTGGCACCCGCGGCCTGCACCGAGATTTTCTGGCCGGGCAGAATCTGGTGCAGCTTCTCTTTTAAGAGGGTGAGGTCCGCCTCCACCGTCACGGTGGCCGAAGTGAAACGGTTTTTGCCCCAGATGCTCAGATTGGTGACCCCCGGGGCCAGGCCGTTGACGTAAACTTCCTTCTCGGAGATCAGGATGATGTCGGCGATCTCCGGGTCGGCCACGGAGATGCGGGTAATGGGGTAGGCAGAACGCAGCACCTTGGATTGCCCCACCTGCAGGTGCAACACCTGGGTGATCTCCTGATTCTTCATCCTTTCGGTTAGGTCCGCCCCGGCGGCGCTGCTCACCCCTAATCCCCACAGCAGCACCCACAAGGACAGCAACCACCCCCACCTGGCTGCCATTTTCTTCACCCCCCCTCCTTAATCTTACTCAAATATTTTGCTTAAGATTTGCAGAAAGTTAACCACCTTTTGCAACTCTATGAGAGTATATGAGAGTATTTGCATCATTATAATGTCAAATATTTTTTGTCAAGTAATTTGTCCAGATGCAACCGGAAAAATTGAAGAGGTATTTAAAGCTACAATATTTCAATCTGAATTTTGGCTGCGGACCCAATGGCCAGGCCAGGATTTTTATTGCCCCTATTGTTGTAACCGCGATCAGGGACAATGGTTGGTTTCCTTATTTATTTCAAAAGGTTGGGTCCAGGGGAACCAGATCCGCTTGCAACCGGCCCCCGGGACCACCACCATCCTGTGTTTACTGAGCCGGTCTTCTTACCCGTTATTTCCAAACCAATTTATCCCGCCGCCAGCAATGCCGCGTCGGTTCAAGATCACCTGACCTTGGCAGTTGGGTGTTGCTCGTAGTTTGCAGTGCTGTTAATCTTCCGATTAAGGGTCGTTACGCTGGTCCCCCAATAGCTTCCCTCCTGTGAAAAATATCCTTTTAACATAGCAGTTCAAAACGGCTAATCTATTATTTGCTGAAGCCAATATATTAAGCTTTTTTAGTAGGATATACCTATGACCGGCTGGCGCCGGCAATTTGCCCTCCCGGTTTTGGAGCAGCCCGGGTGGGAAGGCAACCGCATGGTGTCAGTCTCCGACGCGGGCTAACGCGGTAAGGGGGAGGCAATCTGCTCCAGATTGTCGTCCCTGTCGCTGATGATCAGTCTGCCCGAAGGCAGCCGCCAGACCAAGGCCGGGAGCCGCCGGGAAAAAATCATTGCCCGGGCTGTTTTTTTCGGCTATATTTTTCAGAAAATAGCGCCATGGGAAACAAGCGAAGCCATCACGGCCGGGGCACGGCCCTGGCAGAAAGTCCCGGAGCCGACGGCTTCCAGATCAAAGGCCGCCTCTGGCTGGAAAAGGGGGGAGAGACCTACCTGAGCTGGGGCCGGATAGTTCTCCTGGAGCGGATCCGGGAACACCACTCCATCGCCGCGGCGGCCCGTTCTCTGGACATGGCCTACAGCCACGCCTGGTCCCTGGTGGCCGCCTTGAACCGCTTGGCCGGACAGGACCTGGTGGGCCGCAGCTTCGGCGGTCGCCGGGGCGGCCGGGCCTGGCTCACTGCCGCCGGGGAGGAGGCCATCACCCGATTTTGGCTCCTGGTGGCAGACTTCCGGGATTGGCTGGCCAGCCGCCAATTTTGAGTCGCCCCGCCCTGTGCCTGACAAAAATATCCGCAGTTAGAGGTTCGCAAAAGACCCAAGTGAAAATTTTCGGGAAAAGGAGGACCGGCGAATGGGATACCATTTCTGGTTAAAGACGTGGATGGCTGGATTGCTGCTGACCCTGCCGCTGGCGGGGGTTAAGGCCGCGGCGGAGACTATTCACCTCCGCTGTGCCTCCACCACCTCCACCGAGAACTCCGGGTTGTTCCAATACCTCCTGCCGATCTTTGAGAAAAAGACCGGCATCCACGTGGATGTGGTGGCGGTGGGGACCGGCGCCGCCATCGAGATCGGCAAGCGAGGCGACGCCGACATGCTCCTGGTACACGCCAAAGCCTCGGAATTGACCGCGGTCCAGGAAGGCTATTTCGTCAATCGGCACGATTTGATGTATAACGATTTTGTCATCATCGGCCCCGCGGGCGATCCTTTGCAGATCAAAGGTCTGACCTCGGCGGCGGAGGCCTTCAAGAAGATCTACGCCGCCGGCGGCCCCTTCGTCTCCCGGGGAGATAAGTCGGGAACCAATGTGAAGGAACTGGCCTTGTGGAAGGCCGCCGGCCTGGACCCCAAGGGGAAGCCGTGGTACCTGGAGGTGGGCCAGGGCATGGAAAAGACCCAGCGGGTGGCCAATGAAAAACGGGCCTACACCCTTACCGACCGGGGCACCTGGCTGGCCACCAAGGATAAGGACAGGATGGAGATGCAGATAGTGTTAGAGGGGGATCCGTCCCTGTTCAACCAATACGGGGTGATGGTGGTGAATCCCGAAAAACATCCTCAGGTCAAATATAAAGAAGCCATGACCTTCATCAACTGGCTGATATCCCCGGAAGGCCAGCAAACCATTGCCGCTTACCGGGATGCCCATGGCAACCAGCTTTTCATCCCCAATGCCAGGTGAGTTTTGCCGGAGGAGTGGCGCCGGCGCACCTGGTCGGCCGCGGCCAGGATATCCGCAAGGTCCAGGTAGATCCGAGAGACCATGAGTGACCTTCTGCCTTTCCTGGGCAGCCTCGACTTGCGGGAACTGTGGGGCATCGTCTGGCTGTCCCTCTGGGTCTCCGGCGCCGCCCTCCTGCTGGCGACGGTCATCGCCTTGCCCCTGGCCGCCCTCCTGGCCTTGCAGCGGTTTCCGGGGCGGGACGCGGTGATCAACACCCTGCAAACCTGCATGGGGCTGCCGCCGGTGGTGGTGGGGCTGTTTCTCTATCTACTCCTGTCCCGCCAGGGGCTGCTGGGTTTCCTGAGCCTGCTCTATACCCCGGCGGCCATGGTCCTGGCCCAGACCATCCTGGCCTGGCCCATCGTCGCCTCCCTGGCCCACGCCGCCATCGTCAACGTCGACCCGGTGATTCGTCAGGCGGCCGTGACCCTGGGGGCCACCCCGCGGCAGCAGGCGGTCACCATCATCAAAGAAGCCCGCTATGGGATTATCTCCGCGATCATGGCCGGGTTCGGGCGGGCCAATGCCGAAGTGGGCGCGGTGCTCATCGTGGGCGGCAACATCGCCGGCTACACCCGAGTCATGACCACCACCATCGCCCTGGAGACCGACAAGGGTAACTTCGAGCTGGGCATTGTCCTGGGGATCATCCTGCTGGCCCTGGCCCTGCTGGCGAACCTGGCCCTGCGCCGCCTGCAACGGCGGGGGCGGGGCGCCGGGCTGGAGATGAGTTCATGGGCCTGAGACTGGAAGCGGTCAACCTCCGGAAAACTTACCCGGGCAACCCGGTGTTGCGGGACTGCTCCTACGCCTTTGCCGCCGGCCGCACTTACGCCTTCCTGGGTCCCAACGGCAGCGGCAAATCCACCCTGTTCCGCATCCTGGCCCTCCTGGAGAAAGTCGACGCCGGCCAGGTAAATTATCTGGAAAATGGCGCAGCCCTTGGCCAAAACCTGGAATTACGGCGCCGCTTCACCCTGGTGCTGCCTCGCCCCGGCATCTTTAATACCACGGTGTTCCACAACGTCGCCTATGGCCTGAAGATCAGGGGGGTTAAATCCGGGGAGCTGGAGAACCGGGTGAGGGAGGTCCTGGCCAGCGTGGACCTGGCCCACAAGGGCGGGCAGCGGGCCCTGGACCTCTCCAGCGGCGAAACCAAGCGCCTGGGACTGGCCCGGGCCATGGTCCTGGCCCCCGAGATCCTCTTCCTGGACGAGCCCACCGCCAACATCGATCCGCACAACGCGGAAATCATCGAGGACATCATCCTGCGGATGAAGGCCGGCGGAGGGGCCACCATCCTGATGATCACCCACGACCCGGCCCAGGCGGACCGGCTGGGGGATGAACTCCTCTATCTGAAGGACGGCCGGCTGCTGGCCGGGTGAGGCCGCGGCCCGGGGAATGTTTCAGAAATACCTTTAAAAATATCTATAAGTAAGTTATTGTAGCCGCTTCTGGTAGCCGCAGGCTTTAGCCTGCGCTCTTTTGATTAAGGATTTTCGCAAACTAAACGTCCAGCGCCTCAGGCGCCAGGAGATCTGCTGCGGCGGAAATCTGCCAGGCGCAGGGCCCGGCAGGATAGTTACGCCTGCCTGGGCCGGCCTCTTTTCCCGGCACCGGGTAGTGTCCTAATTTGAATTGATTGCTATGATTCGAGGAAAGATTTTAAGAGATTCTTCAAGGCCGTTTCATCCTTGGTTTGACATTCCCATATCACCAGTACGCGCCACCCTTGAACTTGTAAAGCTGCTTTTTGTTCTGCATCCCGAGCCGCGTTGCGATCCAGCTTCGTCCGCCAAAAGTCAATGTTCGATTTAGGTGCGTTGGCCCTCGGGCATCCTTTATGCTGGTGCCAGAAACAGCCGTGTACAAAAATGGCTTTCCGTCGTGAGCGGAAAACAAGATCAGGACTTCCGGGCAAATCGCGGCCGTGCAGCCTATAGCGATAGCCCATACCGTGAACCATTCTCCGCACAAACATCTCAGGCGCGGTATTCTTTCCCTGGACAGCCCGCATATTGGCGCTTCGGCGCTCGCGGGAAAGTTTGTCAGGCATCGTCACCGAACTTCTTACTGAGCCACGCAAAGACCGCCCGCTGTTCATCCTGTCCGGCACGCCTAACCTGGGAAAGGAGCCAAATGCCGGTCGGTTTTTCAGTAGTGATGTTCTTCGCTCCCTGATTACACGTCGAACACAAAGCCCGAAGGTTGGAGAGTTCGTCCAAACCCCCGAGGCTTTTGTCCTTGATGTGGCCGATATGGAGCCTAACCTTGCGTCCGGTTTCCGGGTCAATCTCGCCAGGGGTGAGGCCGCACATCTGGCAGGTGAAGCCGTTGCGGTCCAGAACCTCGGCGCGAAGTTTTATTGAAATGCTCCGCGTGAATACCGTGGATGATTTTTCGGGCGGCTTCTGCTGTAGGAGGTATTGGCCGGGCTTCAAAGAGGATGAATCATTGTGCGTAAGGATCGGCCACCCTTCATCCTCGCGAAGCTCTCTCACGCGTCGCGCCCATTCGCTTACGCCGGTACCGGCGGCATCGCGAATCTCAATGGAGGTAACGATCCTCCCGATGTTGGCAAGGAGAAACTGCCGGATTTTCTCTTTGGACCCGACCTTAGTCATTTCCGGTTCGCCTCAACGGTTCCTGCTCCATGGTCAATAAGTGCCGGATCAACTGTTCGCCGATATAGCAGGTATAGGCGGGCGGGATGGCCTCATTGATTTCGTTCTTCGTCATCCAGTCAATGTCCATCGCCTCGCGGGCGGCAGCAATCGTACAATTACCGCCTCCGGTGACTTGAACAAAATCCGTCCATTCATTCGTCTTCCCGAAGTGAGACTTTCTCTTGTCGAAGGTATGGACCTTGGGATGCTTTTTATGCTCAGGCCGCGTAATCGGAAAGTTTACCTCAAACAGCCGGTGCCGTAATACCCGGAGGCCGGGGAACATCGTTCCGCACAGAACCACGGGGTTGAGCAGCGGAGCGCCCTCGACATTCTCGATAATATAAGGGAGCCCCGTTCGGACAAACATTTCGCGAACAGGCTCAATCAGGCGCGGCCAATCATCTGCGTTGCGGTTACGCTTGGCGAGGTCCGAATATGACTGACAGGGCGGCGATGCGTGAATGGCATCAAACAATGCGATGAACTTCGGATCGAGCGTAAGAGCGTCTGCCAGAATGAACTGAAACGGATAGTTCGGCTGTGGCTTAATATCAACGCCGACAACCTCGAATCCTGCTCTGTTGTAACCGACGCCAGCACCGCCAGCACAACAGAAAAGATCGAGTAGCCGGGGCTTCCCTGGTGCCGCTTTAATGCAATCTTTCATCATACGCCTCTTTTAATATTGGATGTGGCATTTTCGGCCTGATTTAAGTAAGGGAAAACTTCATTTGAAAAGTAGGGATATTATAATCCCTGCGAATATTGCAAGCAATCCTGGAAGAATCAGTTTATAAGTTATGGTAGTTAGTGTGTTCACGCTTTGTGCCAGAGATCGTAAATCTTTGCCAAGGTCCGATAAACTTGTAGTCTCAAGTTCTCTTAAATAAGCTTTATCTACTTCCGGAATACGTCCTTCTTTATGATCGGGAAAGGGTCCTATCACCTTCTCAACAGCTTTCTCAAGACGATGAAATTCAATGGTGCAAATAGGGTCTAAATAATCTACTGTAACAGCTCTGCCGCCACAATTATAAAGCCCAAGTCTTAGATGTCCCTCAAAACCAGGATCAATTTGCATACCAGCAAGAAGAATTAATCCACGCCTTGCCCAAGAACTTTTCATTCCGATATGTGCAGCTATATTGAGAGGTAATCGAAATGATTCATAAGTCATTATCAATGCGAAATCGCCAGCGTGCAATGTTACACTATTCGCCGTGGAGAGATTAATAAGAACATAATCGCGACTGACCAAAGCTTGGCCGCCTGCTCTTGCATCATAAGAACAAGGTTGCTGTCGATTTGCGTCGTATGGTTCAATGCCAAACTCATGAGATTTAAGGGCTTCTATTATTTCCCCATCTGTAATTAACATGGCCAATTCTCCTTTTTTGAGATACCCTTATAGTCATGAACAATGGAAGCCCTGACAGCCTTCTCAGGGGAACCTACGGGAGGAATGTGCAGCACGGCATAATACCGTCTTTTGGTGCTTCCCTCTATCGGGGAGGACCAGGCATAGCATTTATCGGTCTGAGGATTCCCCTTGATGAGAAAAACAGATACCACTCCGCCCCAGACAGTTTCCTCCCCAAACATCTCCACCACGGCCACATCTTCCAGGAAGGACGCCTGGCAATGGTGCAGCCGCTCCACGGCCCGTTTCAAATCTTCTTCCATTGGTAAACCTACCTGCGGCGATTTTATCGGAAAGGTTAAACGGGAACCAGTTTCGTCCAATCCCATTTTCCTATCTGAATCAAGGTATCCATTGCCGCCGCTATCTCGGGGTCAAACTTGAAAACATCTTCCCGCGGAAATCCAACAGGTTGAATTTTAGTGTCCCCGGCCAATAAATTCTCAAAGATGGTATCGGTGGTAATATAGACCCCCCGCCCAGCCTCTTCCCATATACGGCGAACCAGAGGCTCACCCCCAAAGGCCCTGACAATCACCATATCGCCCTGCATTTCTGCCACCTCCGTTATGAAGATGGTTCCATCTTAAACGGACTTTTATGCAGTTTCAGAAAAAATCGAATATTTTAGATTCCGGTATTGATTTTTATTGACAAGGTATTGGATTAGGTATAAGGTATTGTCAAATGGAGGGTATGGCATGAACGAAAAAGAGTCCGCCAAGAAAATTATCCCGCCCTATGTGCCTTATAAGACGTTCATTAACTTCCTGGATAACCTGAGGCAGCAGGGGGTGCCCCAAAAGATTGACCGGAGCATATCGCCTTTTAAGTCAATGTCCGGTGCCCTTCAAGGCCAGGTGCGGTTGGCCCTGGAATACCTAAATTTGATAACCGATAGCGGAGAAACAACGGAAGGGCTAAAAAAATTGGCCAAAGCTGAGGACGGGATAGAAAGGGAACAAGCTCTAAAAGATGTCCTTCTGCCTGCTTACTCCTTCATATTCGAAAACGGGATAGACATCGAGAGTGCAACCCATCGCCAATTGGAAGAACTTTTTACTCAAGAAGGAGCGACAGGAGACACGCTGCGTAAATGCACCGCTTTTTTCCTGTCCGCGGCCAGGGGCGCCGGAATAAAACTGTCTCCCCATTTCAAAAAGGTTCGTAGCCGGCGTGCGGGTTCAGCAAAGCCAAAACGCCAATCGCAGGCCAAAGCTCCAACCGATAAACAGCCAGCGAAAGAACCGGCGTCTCCCCCAAAAGCCGCAGAGCCGACAGATGATTCCTCGATGAAGTTCATAATTGATCTAATGGGCAAATTCAATCCAGAGTGGTCCAAAGATGCTCAACAAAACTGGCTTGAAGCAATCAATAAGCTACTGGATCGTTTTCAAAAGAAGTCGGGGGATTAATCCAATGCAGGGGGTGATGAACATGAGAAGAGGCTTGGTTCCTGTCAGCGGTGAATCGCCCTGGCAGGGACCGCAAAAGGAAGGCTCCATAGCCTCTGAGTCGTTGGCGCGATGCAAGGCTATGGAGCCGTGGCGATTCTTCTGTGGGGCGCGATTGGTTCCCTGGAGGTCCCTACAGCCCACCTGGGCGGGGTTCGATTCCCCGGCGCTCCACTTTCATTCAAGATAGCAAGTATTTACCCGGTAGTCAATAAGGAATCTGCAAGATGAACATTCTGCGGCGGGAAAAGCAGGAAGCGGCGATAGCGGCCCTGGTGGAAGGTGCTTCAATCCGGTCAGTTGAACGCATGACCGGGATTCACCGCGATACCATCATGCGCCTCGGCTACCGAGTAGGGCAAGGCTGCGAAAACCTTATGGATTCTTATATGCACCACTTGAAATGCCAGACTGTCCAGGTTGACGAAATATGGTGTTTTGTGGGTAAAAAGGAGCGCCACCTTAAAGACACCGATAACCTTGAAGAACTTGGCGATCAATGGGTATTTGTGGCCCTGGACTCCGACAGCAAATTGATACCATCTTATTTGGTGGGGAAACGCTCTACCGCTAATGCCTATGCCTTTATGGAGGACTTATCTGAGCGGCTGGATAACAGGGTGCAGTTAAGCAGCGATTCTATGAGGGCTTATATAGGAGCCGTGGATTCGGCATTTGGGGCTATCGTGGATTACGGCCAGGTGGTAAAAGCGTATGAAACGGAGCCGATTGGCGCAGGCAGGTATTCTCCGCCCAAAGTGATCAGGGCTGACCGGATCATTATTTCCGGCAGCCCTAACCAATCCAAGATATCAACCTCACATATCGAGCGGCAAAACTTGACCATGCGGATGCAGATGCGGCGCTTCACCCGGCTGACCAATGCCTTTAGCAAGAAGCTGGATAATCTCAAGGCAGCCGTGGCCTTGCATTTTGCTCATTATAATTTCGTGCGGATTCATAGCTCACTTCGGGTTACTCCGGCAATGGCCGCGGGTGTCACCGATCACCTTTGGTCAATTTCTGAACTTATGCGAGAGGCAAATTAGGACACTACCCGGCACCGGGATGCCTTGACAAGGGGAGTGCATTTGATAAAATTTTTGGCGCGGGCGATTAGCTCAGGTGGATAGAGCGTTGGTCTCCGGAACCAAAGGCCGGGCGTTCGAGTCGCCCATCGCCCGCCAGTTTCCAAACTTTCCTCAGGCTTTGGTGAATATCTAGATGAATATCTTCACCAGTTTTCCCTCCACAAATCAACTATTCTATAATCGAAGTAATCAGGTGATCTGTGGTTCACCGCATTGCTCCAAGTCTACGATGAATTTTTCGTTAGGAGCCACGGCGATCAACGAGGATTAAGAGGATGAGAATTGTGACCCTGCTACAGAATGGCCATTAAGAGTGCAAGGCGAAATTATTGGGGCGGCGGCGGGCTTGAGAGGTGGGGGAAAATTAAAGATATATTCCGGATATATGGAGCTTTTTGGCTCAGTGATAAGTCTCGGATCATGGCAGTACTTGACACTTTTGCCCAATTGCATCCTAGGGCAAATCTCTTCTCAAGTTAATGCCTCTTGGGCGTTTAAGGGATCAAGATATGCCAAGGTATGCTTGGCGAACCCCGTCATGGGACAGCAGCTCGTCACCTGTCCCTTCAAGAACAATTCGACCCGTCTGGAGCACGTAGGCGCGATCCGCGACTTGCAATGCTTCGTAGACATTCTGTTCAATGAGTAGCACCGTTAGACCTTCTGACTGCAAGCGCACAATCACCTCAAAAACCTCGTCAACCAACTTCGGCATTAGGCCAAGTGAGGGCTCGTCGAGTATAAGCAGTTTGGGCCGGGACATCAATCCTCTGGCTATGGCAAGCATCTGCTGCTCTCCGCCCGAGAGGGTCTCTGACTTCTGAAATTGACGCTCCTGCAAGCGGGGAAACATTGTGAACACCTGATCAAGCGTAGCTTCTATTTCTCCCTGTTCGTGGCGCGTGTAGGCTCCCAGCAACAGATTGTCCAGAACGTTCATTTTGCCGAAAATCAGGCGTCCCTCTGGCACATGCGACATACCCCTGGCAACAATTTCATACGGATGTAGGGCGGTGATATCCTCTCCAAGAAATTCTATGGTCCCCTCAATTGGGTGCAGCAGACCAGAGATTGCCTTGAGCAAGGTCGATTTCCCAGCTCCATTCGAACCGATTACAGAGGTGATCTCCCCCTCATTCACCTTGATGGTGATCCCCCGCAGTGCTGGGATTTCATCATACGTCACTTCAATGTCAGCGACCCTTAGCATGATACTTCACCCCCAGATAGGCCTCAATGACCGCTGGATCGTTAAGAACCGTTTCTGGCACGCCTTGGGCGATGAGCCGGCCTCCGTCAAGCACATAGATCCATTCTGCAATGGGAATAAGCGCCTCCAATACATGTTCCACCATAAATAGAGTGATCCTCTGTTCTTTTTGCAAATTGCGCAGCAAATCAAGTGCCTCGTGAATCTCCGAGGAATTCAGACCAGCCATAGTTTCATCCAGCATCAGCAGCTTTGGTTGCAACCCCAGCGTCATAGCCACCTCAAGACGTTTCTTATCTGCTATCGTCAGGCTCCTGGCAGGTAGGAGTGCCTTCGATTCCAAGCGGGTCAAGCTAAGGATTTCCTCCGCCCGCCGGCGGGCTTCGTTTACCCTGGATGTCTTGCCAAAGACCCCCACCATCACGTTTTCCACCACACTCATATCCATCAGCACCTTGACCACCTGAAAGGTTCTGACGAGTCCGGTATGAGGTACCCGGTATGAAGGAAGTTTGGTGATTTCCTGCCCTGCAAACTTTATCGTTCCGGCAGTAGGTTTGTAGAAACCGCTGATACAGTTAAAGATGGTAGTCTTGCCGGCTCCGTTCGGGCCGATAAGACCAACCACCTGTCCCTCGCCGATTTCCAAGTTAACATCCTGGCAAGCGATCAGGCCTCCGAAACGCTTGGTTAATCCCTTCACTTCGAGTAAGCTGGTCACGGTTTTCCCTGCTGGGCCTTGATCGACAGACCTGTGGGCCCGGGGCGGCGCCGAAAGTTCCGCAGCCTCTGCAACCATCCCATAACGCCGTTAGGTTGATAGATAACTATAATGATAATCAATAAACCGTAAATCATCAGGTCCACGCCTCGTCCTGTACCTCCCAGCCAGGCCCGGGCATACTCTGAAATGGGGATGAGGATTAAAGCGCCAACCAGAGGTCCAAATAAATAAACGGCTCCTCCCAGGGTAGCTACTAGCACGATAATGGTGGACATGTTGATATTCAGAATGCTGGCTGGATCAATATAAAGAACATATTGCGCGTAAAAAGTGCCCGCCAAAGCTGTAAAGAAAGCACTGACACCTAATGCCAAGGATTTGTAATGGGCTAGGTTAACACCTAGTCGTTTCGCTGAATCCTCGTCGTTGGCGATGGCACGAAAATAGAAACCAGGCTTCGTTTGAATCATCCAGTAGGTGACCAGTACGCTCAAGGCATACAGGCCCAGGACGATGTAGTAATATGGCAGCTTGCTGGAGAATTGGAAATAGCCCCATCCTGACTTGAGTGGCAAACTCAACCCATCTGCGCCGCCTACTAATCTCCAATTGGAAAAGAGGATTTGCACAACCTGCTGAAGCGCAATGGTCGCAATGGCAAAGTAATGACCCCTCAATTTTGAGAATGGATAACCGATCAAAACGGCAAACACGGCGCTGATGAGTCCACCCGCGACCAGCCCGAGCCACGGTGATAGTCCGGTATCAAGAAAAAGTAAAGTCGACGTATATGCTCCAAAGCCGAAGAAAACGATATGCCCGAACGAGATCATGCCGGCATATCCCCCTGCCAGGCTCCAAGCTTGCCCGAGAAGGGCGTACATGAAAATTAGAATTAATACGTGCTGGAAATGGTGATTGTCATACAGCAAAGGCAGGATGCAGAAGAGGAGGGCCGCCGCCGGCAACCAAAGGTTGTCAATCTTAAATTTTGCTTTATTCCGCCCGTGTCCGCCGGGTGTCGGCTGCCGTTGATTCACTATCTTGGTCACCATCCAAACAGACCTTTCGGCCGAATAGAAACCACACCCAGGTAGATTAGGAAGATGACGGCATCCTTGTATTGAGGTCCCAGATACAGGCCTCCAAGATGCTCTGCCAGGCCGATCATGAGACCTCCTAAGAACGAACCCGGAACACTGCCAAATCCCCCCAGGGCAACGATGGCGAAGGCCAGCAGGCCAAACTTGTCACCCACACTCGGAAAAACGTAGTAGAAATTACACAACAGAGATCCAGCCACGCCCAAGAGAGCCAGGGCCACACCGAAGGTAATGCCAAACACCCGCTCCGTATTGATCCCCATCAGCGCGGCCGCTTCCTTACTAATTGAGGTTGCCTGCACGGCGCGGCCCAGACGGGTTTTTTTTAACCACCAGTAAGTCCCCCCGAAAACGGCAACGCTGGTTAGAGCGGCAATGACTTTTGCCTCGCTGACCACAAATAATGGAAAACGCCAGGTACCTGAAATCAGGGTACCGCGCAGTTGCTGATAGTCGGGACTCCAAACAAAGACCGCCAAATTAACCAGGAAGATAGCGATTCCGAACGTTAGGAGCAGTTGTGCCAATATAGGCCCCGTCAGGACCTTCCTTACCATAGTGCCATACGTGCCCCAGCCAACGAAAAACATAATCAGTGCGACCAAGGGCAACGATATGAGGGGGTCAATTCCCCAGAGTTTGTCCGCCCAAAAGGTAAGGAACATAGCCAGCATTAAAAAGGCCCCGTGCGCGAAGTTGATGATGTTCATTACCCCCCAAATCAATGTCATGCCCACGGCGATCAAAGCGTATATTGATCCCATCAGCAATCCGTCGATCACCATTTGCAGAAGCTGGTTTTCCATGCTTCTACTCCGCGCACCCGCTCAGAGTCGAAAGAGGGCCTGCTGGTGGCAGGCCCCTCGACCTCTGCTACTTGCTCCAGCCGGGAAACGGCCAGACAATCTTCATCGTGGCAACGTTTGGAGGCCAGACCGTTTGGAATTCCCCATTGACCCTCTGTTGCAAAACTAAAGAGGCGTATTTATTCTGTTGGTTCTGGTCAAATTGAATTCCTTTCCATGGCATAATGCCTGCACTCATGTTGGTCGTCACCAGCGCCTTTTGAATGGCATCCGGGTTCGTGGAACCGGCACGGTTGATCGCATCCGCCAAAACAAACGGCGCGTTGAAACTCCGTACGGCATTTTCGGTTATATCGTGACCGAACTTCTTGCGGTAAAGATCGTTGACCTGTTGAATCGCCGGAATGGTTTTTGCCATAGCAAGATTGAACTCAGACAGCACCACGAAATAATCTGCATCGGGGCCTACCGTTTTCAAATACGACCTATCCGTATGCCCCGTCCATGACATAAGGGCCTGTGGAGTGAAGTTATGGAGTTTGAAAGCTTCCGTGTAAAGTATTTCATCCGAAACATAGGAATTTTCCATCACGACGTCCGGGTGTGCATCCATGATGCGGGCCACTTCGCTGGAGACGTCCGTGGTGCTGTGAGAATAGGGCACATCTGCTACAATTTCGTACCCGTATTTCTTGGCGCCAATCTTCTCTTGCTCGGCAACGCTGGAGCCCCACTCTGAGTTCTCATATACCAGGGCGATCCGATTGATGGAATGTCCCTGCTTTCTCATGCCCTCCAAGAATTCGAATTGGTCCTGGGCACCTATCGAGACGTTGGGGTTAGCGCGGAAAAAATAATGAAAGCCCCGTTCGGTCAACGCGGTAGAAGTCGAGTCCGAACACACCATGGGTATATGCATGCGCTCGGTTACCTGGCTCACCGTTTTGGTTACGGAACTTTGATAAGCCCCGACCATGGCCACAACTCCATTGTTGGAGATAAGGTACTCTGCTGCGCTAATCCCGGTTTGGGGAGACCCCTGGGAGTCTGAAAATACGGCCTCTAACTTTGCCCCACCCAGGGAAGGAATGCCAGCAGTTTTTGCAAAGGGAATATCTATGTCATACTCATTATTAATGATATCGATTGCCAGTTCCACACCCGATTTACACTCCTGTCCCGTCGAGGCTACATCCCCGGTCAAGGGGTAAACGGCGCCGATCTTAATGACCCCAGCGGCAAGGCTTATTCCAGGGAGAATAACCACCACGGCAAGAACCAGTATCCCTAGGCCTACGTATTTGCGAACCATTTTTCGTCCCTCCCTTCATTCTCATCCAAACGAATTAATTTGTTTGGAAACCCCTCTCCGCCAAAACATCACTCCCTTGCAGAATACCACGGGAGGTAGATAGTTAGAGGGGGGCATTAAGCATCCCCGGCGAAAATGTACTTTTTTGCCTGCTCCGCCGCACTGCGGGTATTTAACGTTTACCTTACCCAGACAAGTTTCACATGTAGCTATCTCCTTTATCTGTAAATTTTATAGTTGCTATCAACCGATCTCATGCCGCAAAGAGGTAATGCGTCTTATAGCCAAATTATCTCGTAGGAGGCATGATAGCACAAATTTCCCTGAAAGATTAATTTTTCCAAAAATCTGAGCATACCCAACCCTCAGAATCCAAATACTTCCCAGTTGTGGAGCTTAAGGAGCCCAACCCAGCACCGCCCGGTAATGGTGCGCTAGAGGAAGGGCGAAGGCGCGGTCTCCTTTGCTCATGGGACTGAATATAGCTTGCCAGGATTAGCAGTTATCCCTTTGGAGGGCGAAATTCCGGATATGATTTGGATATGGGAAGTTTCATCTTCGAAATGATTACTAGGCATAGAGGTAATTTCCAACCTAACCCGGATCAAGAGGCCCCCCATCAGCTCATCGGCAACCACCATTAACTTTCAGCCGGTATAATTTCTTCTTTGAGACGCACGGCATGAACACATCCAATAAACTGCCCATCTTTTCTCATAGGTGTAAGTGTTACGAGAATGACCTTTCCATAAGGCTTGGCCTCATAATGGAATGGCTCAGTCCTTCCCCCGGAGAACTCCAGGAGCATCGAATCAAATTTTTGGTTAGTAATTGCTTTCTTATGATGTAGATGGATATCCGAGCCGATATATTCAGGTTTGCGGTCCAATATCTCGGCCGAATGACGATTATAATAGAGGAGAGTTCCTTTCGGGTTGAAAATTGTCACACCCACCTCTAAGCAATCCATTGCAAGAGAGACCAGTTCCCTCAATTGTGTTATACTTTCAGGTTCTCCCAGATGATTGCTCCCATTATTTTTTTCCTCGTTCATAGCTCCTGCCTGGGAAAGACATCCTATCTCAAGGCATGTTTTGTAGTTGCCTTCTCTTTTAATCCGATTATTTCATCAAGGGTGTATCTCCCGCTTTTCCCAGGAAGATTAAGGCGAGTGCTTTGACCCAGCCGCACGTGTTCTTTCACCAACGCCTAGGCATCTGCCGAGATGAGAAACGTGTACCTACTCGCTTATTGGCTGCCTCGATACGGCTGGCAAGGTTTACTGCAGCGCCGATGACCGTCATCTTCTTGTTCCCTGGAGCGCCCAAGGTCCCAGCCACTACTTGTCCGTAGTGCAAGCCTAAACGTATCTCAAAGCTCTCTTGGTATAGCTCCTTCAAATAAGGACCAAGTTTCTGGACAGCATCGATCATCTCAAGTCCTGTCTGGATGGCCCGTGCGGCAGCCTTGGCCTAACGTAGTCAAAAAGCGGTTTTTGGGATCCCTTTGCCAGGGGCAAACCCCACAAAGCTTCTCTCGCTGCAACTATTGCCGCCGGACCTTTTCCATCGCCGCGGTAATGGCCTCCTTGTTGAGGACAAACTCCATCATCCCTACCTGTTGCTCGTAGGTTTTCGAATCCACCAACTCCTTGATGCGGTCTTCCAGGATGTGATATACAGGGAGTCCCAACGGGACTCCGGCCAAAGGACCTGCGAAGGTGGGGTCGCCTTTGGTGACGGTTTCAGCATAGATTTCAGCGCTTTCCGCATCGGGAGAGCCCAAAACCACCACCAGGTTTTCCGTGCCGTTGTCTTCAACGGCTTTCTTGATCGTCCCCTGATCTTCCAGATCCATGGCCCCCGCCGCAGTTCAGACAAAGCACTGGGTCAACGCCAGGACCGGTTGAGCTCCTGCGGTCCGGATGCACTCGGCAATGGCCGGGGCTGGCACCCCATCCCGTTCCCCGATGCAAATGACTTTCTTTCCTTGTAACATGTGACAAAACCTCCTCGGTTATACTTAGGTAGATGACAATTCCAGGGCCGCTTCCAGATAGCCCGCCACAAATTTGTCCAACTCTTCCTGATTGACTTCTTTTCCCGACAGCCGGCCTACTTCCTGGCCGTCCCGATACAGCAGGAAGGTGGGCAAGCCCATCACCTTAAGATCGATACACAGCCGCCGGTTTTTGCTGGCGTCCACCTTGGCCACCTTCAGCCGTGTCCCATATTTACCCGCCAGTTCCTCTACATATGGCATCAGGGCTAGGCAGGGGGCGCAGGCCGGTCCCCAAAAATCTACCAGCACCATTCCCGGCGAGGATTCGATTTCCGCAACGAAGGTCTCTTTGGTGACCTCCAGAGCCATACCTTTTATCCTCCATTTCTTTCTAATAAGAATGACATCCCGTCGGACAGTTTGGTCATCATGGCCAAAAAGAGGCTGCCCTTGCCCAGAAACATGGCGTGGCGCAAATCTCCCCGGAGCATCCGGTTTCGGGCGTGACCCAGGAACGGCAGGGCCGAGGGGATATGCCCCTGGGTGGGGGCAAAGCCCGGCATGCCGTGGGTGTGCACGAACTGATCCAAGTCGGCGGGAGTCAGCAACTTATGCATGACGGCCAGTCCGCCAATCATGCGGTAGTTCCCCCGGGGGGTGTTGCCGCTGCCGGCCGGTTCGGTGATTTCCGGGTTATGCAACTCCGTGGCGTACTTTTCAATATCCGTAATCTTCAGGCCCACCCGAGCCAACGGCTTAAAAACCAAGGATTCCATGATGGCCTGCTGCGAGGAAGACGCCGCCACTTCATGCTTGCCCACCACATCCAGCCTGATCCTGGGATTGACCCCGTCATCCTGGCCCACCACCACGGCAAAGGCCCCCAGAATGTCCTCCAGGATGGGGATGGATTTGGCCAGGTGACCTCGCATCTTCATACCGAGCTTGGCCAGAGAACCGCCGCCCACCACTACCACTTCTTTGAATACCCCGGCCTGAACCAAGCTGGCCGCCAATACCATGGTATGCACCGGGGCGCAGCAAAAGGCTTTGATATCAGCGCCGCTGCTGTTAACGCATCCGGCTTTTTCCGCCATAGCCTTGGCCAGGTTGCCGGCGCCCCGTTGGTAGCGGTCGCCCACGGCCTCTTCCCCGCAATTCATGACGAAATCAATGGCCGCGGCGCCGGGCCCAAAAGAACTGAGCAGGTGGCGCAGGGCCAGGACTCCCGAGGCCTTGCAGGCCAGGTTTTCCAGGAGGATGGCGGCGCTCAGGTTTTCATCCTCATCGTGGCCGTTACGCAGGCAGCCCACCAGTTCGTTTTGCTCAAAAATGGGGAGAGCGCCGCCGGCAATTTCCTGTCGGAGTTGCTCCCAAGCGACTCCCGTACCCAAGCGCTCCCGGTCCTCATCCTTGAACAAGGGGTGATTCGAAAGGGCCTGCTTGACCTTGGCGGTAAAATTTTCCTCCAACCGGACCAGGTCGAACTCATCCACCACTTTCAGCAGGCCGTAGAACTCAGATTGAGGCATGATTTCGCCAAAAGGGCCGAACCGCTGCGCCCCTTCTAAAGGATGTTGAAACCAGGGCCGTTCAATTCCCCATAGATTTTCCGGGTGCAGGGCGCCGATGAAAACCTGGTGCGCCGGGTACGCCACGGCTTCCTCATAGCTCCGCAAGTGTGATTTAATGTTCTCCAGTAAACCTGGTTCCTTGGGAATTTCCCGCACCGGTTTCGATCCGTAGCGGACCAGGTCCGGAGTATGTGCCAGCACATAGGAGACTCCCTTGACTACCGGATACCCCATTTCACCTACCTCCTGGTAACGCCGGACCGCTCCCGTCAGGCGTTGAAAATCGTTGGCTGGCCAACCTGCGATTGCAGAGCGGCCAGAGATTGATCCACTAGTTTTCGCCGCACGGCTTTTTCCTGGTTGGGGCTCAGGTCGGGACTGCCCAAGGGGTAGGGTATGGCAGCAGCCGGCAAGATCCGGTTGGCGCCCACTGCTAAGGCAATAGACGTGATGGCACAGATTTGCACCGTGGGGATTCCGGCCCGTTCCAGTTCTTTGGCGATCGTTGCCCCGCAACGAGTGCCAGTCCCTCAGGTGGAGGTCAGGATAACCGCCTGCACCCCGTCTGCAATCAAACCCCGGGCAATCTCCTGGCCAAATTTGCGGGCGTTTTCCAGGCTGGTGCCGTTGCCGGTGGTGGTGAAAAAGTACGGGTATAACCTGCCGATCTTGCCTTCGCGCTCGCAGTCCCGGAGCGCGTCCACCGGCAATACCCGATCGGGGTCTTCGTTGGCAAAGACATTGCTGTAGCCACCGTCGACGGACTGGAATTCCACTCCCGACAGGTCTTCGATGCCCTCCAGGCTGTACTTGAGAAACTTGCTGGCCCGGGCGGACTCCAGCCGGTCCGGGTTGCCCTTGGGGACGATACCGCCTTCGGTTACCAGGGCCACGGTGGCGGTACTGAGGTCGCTCACCGGGGGAGCCGGGGAGACCCTCTCAAAGGAAGGCATGGGGAGCTCCGTGCGGTAAGGCAGCCCCTGCAATTTGGCCAGGAGCAGGTCCACCGCCCGCGCCGCGCCGGTTTTCTCGGCCCAGGTGTTCTTGCGGATCCCCCGGGGCAGATAACCTTCGGCCTCGGGTATGCCTAAGGCCTCGCCCCCAGCCAATTTTAGACCCAGGACGGCCATGGCCGCAACGGCCTGGCGCATGCCGGCCGCAGAGGGACCGGTTGCCACGCAGAAGATGTCCTTCCGGTAGAGTTCTACGCCAGGGTTTTCCGGGTACATGCCGGTCACCGCGGGAACTCCCAGCCGGGTCTGCACGGCCTGGCATACGGCCCCACAGGCCGGGCCATACCTCCCGGCATTGAAGGCCGGGCCGGCCACGACTAACTGAGGCTCAAAGGACCTGATGAGTTGCAGCACTTCTTCAGTGGCCTCCAAGATATGTTCGGCAAAGAAATTATCCCCACAGATCACCGTGGCCACCACCTGGGCTTTCTCGCCCAGGGCGGCTTGCAGGGCTATCCCCGGTCCCACCGGGTGGGCCACTGCCCGGGGAGCCACCCCGGCCTGGTCTTCTCCGCCGATCTGACCGAAAAACTGATTAAGATAATGGACTACTCTGATCATCCGGGCACCTCCTCAATACTCCCTGATGGACAGATGGGTGGCCCCCAACTGGTTGGTGGCCGTATAGATGCGTCCCAGGGCGATGGTCAGCCCGGAGTCAGGCGGCCCTGCGACCCCGGCGATCTCCTCGCCTCCTATAACCTGCCCCACGGGAGCCAGCGTCACCAACTCGTCGTTGTTGCCGGTGGTGACCACGGCGTCGGCTTCGGGGACGCTATCCACCAGCGACGGCTGGTCCCCGGCGGCTCCGGCAATCTCGTTGGCCAGGATGACGGTTTTAATGCCAAGTTTTTCACTTTCCCGGCAGCTAAGCATCAGGTCGGTATCCGCGTGACCACCGCCCTCTTGGGTGATGACGGCTCCCTGGGCGCCCAGTTGCCAGGCCAGCTTGGCGGCAAATTTCGCCGAGCGTTCCTTTTCCCGCAGGGTGCTATGTTCATTGGCTAGCACCACTCCCGCAAAGATCAGGTCCCGGCCATGCCGTCGAGCCAAATCCAGGACCACCGGGTTGTGCAGATGGAGATAAGTGGGATTCTTCTGGCAGGCGATGATGTAGTTGCTGCTGACTAGGGCCCCATCCAGCACCTCATTGGGGTGGAGAAGGGTGGGCAGCAGTTCCCGGGCGTTTTCGCCATACACCAAGGTATCCCGCAACAACCCCTGGGATTGCAGGTGATAGATATATACGACCCGGGGCAGATCCTGAGCTTGGTTTTCCAGCACGCCCAGGTCAAACACCTCAACCTGGTCAGGAACCAGGTGGCGGGTGGGTCCGGCCAGGTATACCGCGGCCTCCAGCGCCGCCTTCCGGGTGGTCCGGTCAAACTCCGCGTCCGTGGTGGCGGGATGGGGAGTGCAGAGTAGCACCACGTTGATGGTTTTAGAGAAGATGCTGTAGTCCGCTCCCGGCCCTGCCATGTCCACTATCCCTTCCTGAATACCCTGCCTTTTGCCGGTTTGAAGCACGGCTACCCCACCCAGCACGTTGGTCTGCCCCCGGCCGGCAATCTCCATGGGGCCCAGGGCTCCGGGAAAGGGCGTAGCACCACCGGAGAGCTTAAGGCGCGGCTGCACGGCGTCCATGATATGCACAATCCTGACCGCTTCCCCAGGCCGGGCCAGCTTCACCTCCACCTCCGCAAACGAGTGGTCCCGGTTCAGGAATCCTACCAATTCCGATTGGTTGATAACCAGGGTACCCTGTTCAATTCCGGTGCCCTCTCCGAACCGGGCATCCTTGATCGTGAATTTGCGTAACTCCAGCCTCATAAAAGGAAACTCCTCTCCAGGCCTGGCCATCTTCCCATACTTAATGACCCGCTTACACCATTCCCAGCCAATGCCAATAGGTGGCGCTGAAGATTACCATAAAAATAATGGCGATAATCACCAAAGGAATACCCACCTTCATCATGTCATCAGAACTAAAGGTGTCGGTGGAGTAAGCCACCATGGCCATGGGGGTGTTCACCGGAATGATTACGGAAAACTGAATGGTGTAGTAGAAGATGAGAGTCAGGCCCCAGACGCTGAGGCCGGGAATGTTGAGGCCCTGGGCAAAACCAATAGCCGTGGGCACCAGGGCGGCAACCGCCGCGGACCGGGCGGAAAAAGCCAGGGAAAAGATGGAGAAGAACAAGCCGCCGGCTGCGATCATCAGCAGCAAGGGCCATTGGTCCACTCCCAGAGCGATGATGGTGTTCTTGGCGACCCAGGCCGCCGCCCCGCTCTTCAAAAGCCAGATTCCCAGGGAAATGGCAGCGCCGAATAGCATCAGCGTTCCCCAATTCACTTTACCCACCAACTGTTTCCAATTGGCCACCCTGAGACCCGGGAAAAATATCGCCGCTACTGCCAGAAGCGCTACAGTGCTGGGGTCTAGCCGGTGCAAGACATTTCCGGTGCCCCACATGAAGATGGTAGCCAGCATGATGATCAATAGCTTAACTTCTCCGCTAGTAATAGGCCCCAATTTGGCGCTATGCTCCTGAACGACGGACACCCCGCCAGCCAATTCATCCTTGCCCACCGGGAACAAATAGATAACCAGCAAATAGAGGACCACCCCCATCGTCAGGGCAAAGGGCATGCCATAGATGGCCCATTGGAGCCAGGTGATCTGGTGTTGGGTAGCCTGGGAAATGTACATGGCGGTTTGAATGGGTGGGGCGCCTGAGGTCAGAATGCCCATCCCGGCTATCCCGGTGCCAAAGGCGACCAGCAGTAACATCCCTTTGCTCAGGTTGCTTTTTAAGTCCAACCCGAAGGCTTTAATAATCCCTACAGATATCGCAGTCATCAAGGCGGCGTTGGCTGCCTGGGCCGGAATAAAGACCGTCAAGATAAAGGCCATCAACAGGACTCCCAAGAGCACCCGTTTCGGCTTGGCCCCCATGCGGCTCAAGATGAACAGGCCGATTCTCTGTCCCAACCCGGTTATCTCGATGGCGGCTGCCAGAAACAGGGCGCAAACCACGAGCACCCAGGCCGGCGAACTGAAACCGGAGAGGGCCATGCCCAGGGCTGCCTCGGTTCCCACCAGTTTACCGGGATTGGCGGCTTCCGGGGAGAGGGCCACCAAGAGCGTAAAGGAGGCGATCAGAAAAAACGAACTGGCCGCATAGCCCACTGCTTCCGAGACCCAGATGACCAGCATGAACAGCATCACGCAGAGCAGGGCATGTCCCACCGGCGTCAAGGAGGACGGAAAAGGGATGAAGTAAAGGGCTATCAGGACGAGGAAGGCAAGGATGATCCCCACCGCACGCCGCATCTTCCCAACCGCGGTTGTAGCGCCGGAGATCTTGGCATCAGACTTTCCCACTGCTCAGCCCTCCTTCTTTAGAAATACCAGGTTTTACTCATCGGACTGTCCGAATAGTATTAGACTGCCCCACACTATCTTCTTTCTTGCGGGTGATTAAACTGACAACAATTAAAACGATCGCACTGACCATAAGTCCCGGATACAGCGAAGAGATGCCCTTCGGATAAAGGGAGTGCCAGATGAAGTCAGTTAACGGCCCCAGTATTGCCGCCGCAATGCCACCTGCCGGGGTAACCAGGCGTTTACAGAACATGGCGCCCAGAAACGGGAAGAGGGCAGTGCAACCCCGCAATCCCATGGATAGGAAGGCGAAGCCCAGGAGCAGCTTGCCAAAACTGCCCCTGACGCAGACTACGGCGAGAACACAAAGACAGAGTATCAATGTCCGCTGCACCCACAGAGCCCTTTTGTCATTGGTTTCCTTGGCAATATACGGTTTGTAGATATCACGGGTAAGCATAGTCGAAATGCCGAGGTTTAAACCGGCTATGGTTCCGATCACCGAAATAAACAGGGTGGCTAAAATTACCCCTGCGAGCAAGGGTGGCAGGTAATGCAGAATGAAAACCGGTAAAACCTGGGCAGATGCAGTTGTCAACCCGGGGAAGCCAGCAAGATGAGCCCTCATATACAATCCGACCAGAACGCCACAGGCGCCAAACGGGGGGATAAGAAATGCTGAGAGCAAGGCGCCCAGGCGAGCCTTGCCGAAACTCCTGGTTGCTGCAACCGCTTGAATGTAGGTCTGGGTGCAGATAACTCCCACCACCAGCGAGAATCCATCTGCTAAGTCCCGTGAAACTCCACGGCCAAACAGGGAAAACCAGGGGAAAGGGTTTGGAAAAGCGTGATACATCGCCCTGATGCCGCCGAATTGGTAAAGAGACTCGCCAGCGGCGGCTATCATTGCTGCATATAACAGGAGTATTTTGACTGTGCCGACCATACCGGTGCCTTGAATCCCGCCAGCCATAACATATGCAAGAGTTATCAATATAGTGATAATCACCGCAACCGTAGGATTGAGATTAACTACTGAAGTTAGCAGCGCCACCGCTGCCAGACCATTGGCGATGACATTAAAAAATATGCCAAAGCTCGTGAAGATACTGGAAATGGGTCCTATTGCCGAACCGTAAGTCCCGACCAGATACTCGGGGATGGTGATTATCTTGCTTGAATAAATGGGCTTGAGCATAAAAGTCCCCAAAGCCAGGAAACCGATCCCTGCTCCGATACAGAACCACCAGGCGTCCAGGCCGTAAAGAAACGCCAATTGGGCGGTACCGATAGTAGCGTTACCACCCACCATGGTTCCCATTATAGTCCCTGCAACAACTGCCGCCCCCCCTTTACGCGAGCTGCCCGCAAAATCTCTTTCGTCTTTAACCCGGGTCCCGGCATAGAGGCCAAAACCAACAATTACCAATAACGTGATTATCATGCCAATAATATGAGCTGGGGTAATTAATATCAAAACAGTCGCCTCTCAAAATTCTGATTAAGATTGACTCTTCTTATGTTCCTTCCAGTATCAAGCAATACTTACCACTCGCTAACGCATCACATTGCCTCCGGTTCGAACAGGGTGGGCCCGTCGACCTTGGTCTGCAGGGCTTTGACGATGGCCCTGGCGAATTTGATTCTCCAGGCCCTCTCGTCTTTGGCAGAGAGGGCCGGGGTGCCGCAGGGACAGCTGAAACGATTTCCCCGGAGGACGCGGTTGGCGCCGACCTTGAGCGCCACCGCGGTCAAGCTAGTGACAGTCACTGTGGGCAGGCCCGCTCTTTCCAACTCTTTTCCCATCGTAGCGCCGCTACGAGTTCCCGAACCTCAGGTGGCAACCAGCAAAGCCGCACCCACCTTCTGAGCCAGCAGGTCCGCGGCGATCTCCCTGGCGTGCTGGGCCATCTGGCTTAATATGCCATGATTCCCGCAGGTCACGTAATATGATTCCAAAAGCTCCCCGATCTCGCCGCGCCGGACGAGTTCCCGCAGAACGTCCACTGGGACCATCCGGTTGGGATTGGCGAGAGCGTGCGCAGCATCGTAGCCGCCGTGGATCACCTCGTATTCACCGGACTTCAGTGAATCTATCCCTGCGATGCTATACTTGAACCACTTTGAGGCGCGCACCCATTCCAGCTTGTCAGGGTTGCCGCTGGGGACCAGTCCGGACTCGGTCACCACGGCCAGGCGCATCCGCGATGGATCGGGCACGGGAGGGGGCGGGGTAACTTTGTCATAATTTGGCAGGGGGACCTCTGTGGTGAAAGGACGCCCATTTATCCGGGCCAAGAGGAGATCGAGAGCCCTTGAAGAGGCAGATCCTTCCACTAACGCATTGATCCGCTGGCCGCGAGGAAGATATCCCTCGGCAGCAGCCGGCCCCAGGGGTTCTCCATGCCCAAGCTTCAAGGCCAGACGAGCCATGGTGGCAAGAGCTTCTTTCATGCCGACGGCCGAGGCGCTTGTCGGCACGATTAGTAAATTCCGGTAGAGCTCAACAGCGGCATTTTCCTTGAACATCCCGGTGACCGTGGGCTTGCCGAGATAATTTACCACGTCGGCACAAACCCGGCCGCACGCCAGGCCGTACCGCCCGGCATTGAAGGCAGGCCCTGCAATAACCACGTCGGGGGCAAATCCTGCGATCAGCTTGAGCACGGCGGCAGCAGTCTGCTCCATGTGGTCAGCAAAAAGGCCGTCTCCGCAGATCACCGTACCCACGACCTCGGCTTCCTTGCCCAGGGCCTGCTGGAGGGCACGGCCAGGACCGGTTACTCCGGGCATTGCCTGGGGAGGAAAGTCCGCTTTGTCTTCGCCGCCAATCCCGCCAAAAAACTGATTCAGATAATGAACAATGCGCATGGTCAATACTCCTGTGCCGTAACGCCGCGCTGGTTGGTCTCGATGGTCGCGGCATAGAGTTCCTGAAGCGGCAGATCGAGTTCCCCCTGGGCTGGCTCGCCCCGGTGAGCCAGGTGGGTTCCCCCAATCACCAGTGCGACGGGCGGGAGTTGCAGCCGCCTATCGATCCCCCCGCTGCTGGCAATGGCCACAGCTTCGGGCACGAAGTCGACTAAGGGAATGTCCTTGCCTTCGGGCCCTCCGTACTCGTGGACGACAATCCCGGTGGGAATCCCCGCTTCTTCGAGGGCCTGGACGGTCAGCATGAAATCTATATGGGTATTACCGGTCGCTTCGTAGGTGCACAGCGCCCCGTTCGCCCCGAGCATGTTCGCCAACTTTGCCACAAACTGGGCCGAACGTTCCTTCAGAAATTCGGTCTCATGGTGGCCCCGGGAAATGATAACCCCCCCGAAGTTGAGCTCCTTGCCATGCTTCTGATATAGGGCGACGAGGGAGGGGTGCCAGGTGTGCCTAAAAGTAGGCGTCCGGGTGCCGATCTTGTAATTTGAGCCAACGACGGCTCCGTCCAGCATTTCGTTAGGATGCAGGATGGTGGGCAGGCAGCCGCTGAACTCGTGGCCATAAACATGGGTCTGGAGCATTGGTCCCTGAGCGCGAACCTGATGAACCCAGACAATCCGCGGCAGGCCCACAGTCTCTTCGCCGAGTCCGAAAACTTCCATTTTGGGGGGAGTGAGTTCCCGAGTCACCCCTGCCAAATAGGCGGCCACGCGAAGCGATGCCCGTCGCAGGGCATCATCGTACTCCACATTCGAGGAGGCCTCTCCCGGTACAAATTCAAGCAACAGGTTGACCCGATCGGAGCAACCACTATAAACCGCGCCAGGTCCGGACATCTCGATGATGCCTTCTTCAAAGGCATGGACTCCGCTTGCCGGGAAAGGGAAGTCCCCCACCTCTACTACCGTGAAACCTTCGAGGCGGTGAGTACGGCCGGAACCGCAGGTGCGCGGCGGACCATTGAATCCCGGAAACGCGCCGGACGGACCACTCACTTTAAATAGCGGCTCGATTGCGTCCAGTACTCGGACCACCCGGACAGAATCCCCCGGGAATACCAGATGGAGCCGAACATCTTGGATTCGCCCGTCCTGGAGGATCAGGTTTCGTATCGCCTTCGGCTCGATGGTAAGAACGCCATCCCGATATTCTGTCCGGTCTCCGAATCGGGCGGACCGGACCAGGAAAGAACCTAATTCCAAGTGTGCCATTATTGTGCACCTCCGTGTTGCGAGACTTCACCGCATAGGTCTTTTGGGATTTCCTCTGGCTTGACGAGATAGATGCGACACAAATTAAAACGAAGAGACCAGGTGCCCATTTCTGCTCCGCAAACATCATCTTCATCTTCGGTCAATACATTTATATTGGATAACCAGACCCCAAAAAGGGAAGGTTCAGATTCCGGCATCTCCGGATACCACCAGTCAAAGTCGGCGTGGACCACGCGGGGATCTATGCCTGCAAAAATCTTACATTTCTGCATTACCCGGCCACGCCGTGTCTCAATCCAAACCCACTGGCCGTCAGAGATCCCAAGTCTCCGGCAGGTTTCCGGATGCACTTCTACTACTGGGAAAGGATACTGTTTCCGGATGACGGATACCTGGCGCCAGTCGGTATGCATATACTCTATCCGGCGAGCTCCGTTGATCATTATCAGGGGGAACTCTTTGGACAACTCCGGCTGACTAATAGGCGTGATGGGTTCTTCCTGATATTGCGGTAACGGATCGTAACCGAGCTTTTTGAGCAAGGTAGAATATAATTCTACTTTCTTGGTCGGGGTGGCGAATCCGATCTTCTCGTATTGTTGGTACTGAGGTGGATTAAGGATCTGCTTAACCCTGTCCCGGGCAAATTTTTCAAACTTGAGACCAAGAGCCTGAAAACGGTAATTCAGCATCTCTTCCGAGCTCTCCCAGGTCCAGTGTTCGCCCTGTCCCAATCGAATTCCCAGACCTCGCCAAAACCCATACTCGTCACGGCGGTCGTATTCTCCGGGTAAGACAGCAGGCATAACCGCCGGGCTAGCCGTCAAGGTTCGGGCCAGGCCCAAGTAGGAATAGGCCTGTGGCTTTTCCAACCAGCTGGCAGCCGGCAAAACATAGTCAGCGAGAGCCCCGCTAGGCGTTTTAAAAGTGTCCATTACCACAAATAAATCAAGTTCCTTCAAGGCATCATAGACCCTACGCGTATTAGCATGGGATACCATGGGATTGGAGCCCACACTGAACAGCGCCCTGATCGGATAAGGTTGGCTGGTCAAGATGGCCCGATAGAGGCTGGGGGCGTGCCCCTGGCCTAAATACCAAACCGGCGGTTCGGCCCGGCTTCCCCAGGTACGATAGGTCAGCTCTTCCAGTTCAGTCTGCAAGGGCCAGCCATGAAACTTGTACCGCTCCGTTCCGATCTGTTTTGCTTTTTGGGTGGCAGGGAGCAGGTCTGTCAGCTCCATCTCGCGGTCGGATAGGTAAAACGGATGGGGCCCTGGGAGCTCCTCTCCACCCTGCACATCAATATTGCCAGTCAAGGCCGCCAAGATCCATCTGGCATGAATTGCCGAAACAGCATTGGCCTGCTGTTCTACACCCATGCCTTCCACAAAAGCCGCCGGCTTCGTCATGGCATACAGACGTGCTGCATCCCGAATGAGCTGAGCCGGGACCCAGGTGACCTTTTCAGCTTCTTCCAGGTTGAATTGTTCAACTCTTGCCTTGAGTTCGTCAAAACCGTGGCACCACCGCGTAACAAAGTCATGGTCATAAAGATTCTCCTTAATGATGACGCGAATCATGGCCATCAGGAGAAAGGCATCGGTCCCGGGACGCAACTGCAGCCATAAGTCGGCTTCGGCTGAGGTCTCGGTTCTCCGGGGGTCAATCGCTATGAGCTTGGCACCTTGTTGGATTGCCGTCTTGCTGATCTCATATACGATTGGGCGGCTCACAAATGAGTTGCATCCCAGCAGAACAATGCAACGGGTAGATGGCGTGATACTGAACGCCGGGTACCAACCTATGATCGCCCGGGCTACATTGACCCGGGGCCCCATACAAATCGGCGATGGCCCGACGTAGTTGGGGCTGCCCCACAAGTTCATGAACCGGGTACCATACTCAAACTGGGCCCAGTTGTCTCCGCTAAGCAAGCCGACGGCCTCGGGCTGGTATTGCTTCCCAATTACCGACAAGCGCTCGGCAATCTCATCTAAAGCCTGCTCCCAAGAAACGGTCTCCCAACGTCCCGCACCTCTTGGTCCAGACCTTTTTAGGGGAAACTTGAGACGGTCTGGGTGATAAAGCCATTCCACCGCCGCAGCCCGGCGATAACACTTGACCCTTTGAGCCCCGGAGCACCTTTCCCCTAAAGAGTGATCCAAAGTTAAACGCAACAGACGCCGGTCCTTGACATGAGCCAGAATATGACAACGCCCTTTGCACCACTGGCAGATCGCGGGTCGTTTCTCTTCCATGGGTCCTATTGCTAATGGCCTTGCCAATGGCCCGTAAGAAGATGAATCAAATGGTAAGGCCGTATGAGCTCGAAAAGTTAGGATGCTCCTTCACTTCCCAATTTATTTTAGTGAGCGGGAAAGGTCCGGAATTTGGCGGTACCATCACGTTCAACCTGTGCCACCAGCCCAAGCTCCCATTCTATGTACTCTCGTTTTGCCTGTTCTGGAGCATCCGGGTGCATATAAGGCATATACCACGTGTCATCCGGCTCGCTTAGCGCGTGCTCCATACCCTTCGTCGTCGGAAGCCCAGCGTTAATCCAAGCCGTAGTACCGCCATCTAAGACCAGGACATCGGGCGCAAATTTTATATCCTTTAAATCTCTGGCGGCGAGGTGAGCTAAAATGCCATCTTCAGATGTTAGTATAAGTGTTTTAAGGTGCTGGACTTTTGACAAGTCTATTCCCAATCGGGAACGTATTCCCCACCAGCCCCCTGGAATATGTTTTTCTTTATAATATCCACTGGAAGCTACGTCGATTATCACTGTTTCTTTATCAGAGTTCTTCAGCAGCTTCGCAAGCTCCTCGGCTGTTAGAGTATTGGCCTTCTCCAAGCCAGGTACGCGGGATCTATAAGGACCCTGAATCAAAGGCAAGCCGGTGATCCCATTTTCCAGCACTGAACAATCTGTCCAGCCCATCTGAATTAACCAGGAGGCAGTCATGGTGGCACGGACCTCGGTATCGTCCAGTAATACCAGGCGAGCGTTGAAAACGCTGATATATTCATCAGTTGCCTGAATAAGCTGCCCGCCCTGAACATTACGGGAACCTTTCAGATGCCCGGCTGCGAATTCATCCGGAAGCCGCACATCGATTACATACAGAGTCTTGTCGCTGCTCTCCCTCATCCACTTTTTCAAAGTGTCGTAAGCTATCTTTCTGACGCCGAACCGTTCGGCTACCCTGGCGGCGCCTTCCTTGGCTTTGGCAAGTCCTGCGAGTGACGGCGCCGGAGCTATTCGGGTTTGCCCGTAATCGAGTTCGAACCCGCTTAGCTGCCAGCCCATGGTACCATTTTCTAACGCGGCCACTGGATTCGGGATACCTGCGTTGACCAGCGATTGTGCCCCGATGATGCTCCGCGTGCGTCCGGCGCAATGGACTACGATCAGGGTGGCTGGATCGGTCACGGCGTCGTGTACCCGATAAACCAGATCGGCGCCCGGGGCGTTGGTACTTCCCGGGATGGTCATAAGGTGATATTCACTCGTTGGCCGGCAATCTAGAATGAATTGTTTTTCATGGTTAGCAACCTTCTGGTGCTCTTCTTGAGGAGTTATGAAAGGGGTATGGTATTTTTCGGCAATCCACTCGCCAAAGGCCTTGCTATAAGCACCAACGCCGGAGAAAAGCTCAAATCCGGCATCACGCCAGCCCGAAATTCCTCCTTGGAGGATCGATACATTGATGTAACCCAGTTCGTGAAGACGCATGGCCGCTCTTTCATCCAGGCGCCATACATCCGGCGGACCCTCACTGATGAGCACGATTGGGGTCGCCAGTCGCGGCACCAGGTCGCTGATCATGATTTCGAGCTGACTCAACGGAACACAGGAGGAAAGCAGAAGATGTTCCCTTGAAAAAGGGTTGCGTTCCCTCATGTCCAACAGGGTGATCTCCATATCGCTCTTGAGAAGGTCCTTAAGCTGGTGTGCTGTAATGTATTTCATCTCTAAAATCCTTTCATACCATTCGAAGTGGGGAAGTCCGGGTGAGCCAAAGCGTGATTGAGAGACCCTGCTTGTGAGTGGGAGAGCCAAACCAGGAGCGGGTCGGCTCCAAGGCACCACAACACTCCACGGCGGTGTGACCTCCAGGTCTCATGGATACGCACACTCGCCGAGAGGAGTATCGGCGCATCCTGAACCACCATAAATCATGATCGCAGATTTCAAGTAACAGGCCTATGCTTAGTGAGGATATCTACCTTTGCTAAGTCCAACGTTTACCAGTGCCCTTAGATTGTCAGGGGACACCCCTGGGGGAACGGTGCAATCCGCAGAGAGGAAATAGCCCCCTCCCTTCGCAGCCTTGGCAATGCACGAAGCTGCTTCGGCTTCGACCTGTTCAGGCGTGCCCTGGAGAAGCGTATCTACAGCCTTGACATTGCCCATGAGGGTGATTTTGGATCCAAAGTTCTTCTTAAGATCTGCCAAATCCACCTTGTCCACATGCAGGATATCGACGTTTTCGTCTGTGACCAGATCGAAACGGTCATTCCAGTTGCCACAGGTATGGAACATGATCTTGACATCCTTATGGCCTTTGATATCCGAGAACATGCGCTTGGTATAGGGATGTGAGAATTCCTTATAGTGGTCGTACCTGATGCAATCTTTATTAGCTACGGGATTCGACAAACAAATGATGTCGGCTCCGGCATCCGTAAGGGCTTTGCTATAGGCTGTACAGGGACCGATCACGGTCTCCAGCAACTCTTTGACAAAACCAGGATCCAGCATGATGTCGAGGTATAGCTGGCTGGAACCCCTTAACATACACGCCGTTCTGAAAGGGGGGGAAACCCATGCACATATCGGTATGTCCTCCCCGAGTTTTGCTTTGAGCCCGCGGACGACATTGAGAAGGAAAGGCATCCTGCCATCTTTTTGCGGATCGATTTTGGTTTTGAGCTTCTTAATGTCGCCCTTGTCCTTCAGCAGGGGCTGAGAGATCCATGGAGCATCGTCTTCGGGCAATTCCACGTGGGCTCCCAAGGCCTCATCCACCGCGGGAGTACACCAGATATCGAAAGCGGCATCGATATGAAAATCTTTGATAAGTCTGGCCTGGGCATCGACGTATTTATTTCCATCGGCCCAAATGTCGGCAAAGGTATACCCTGAATAACGGATGGAGATTTCCCTGGAAGCAATTACAATGGGCACCCGGTCAGCTTCACGGTGAGCCATGGCCTCAAACACCCGTTCCCGAGAGCTCATCTGCGGTGTCTTACTCATCAGCTTTCTCCTTGATCGCGAGGACCACGAACTAGTTTTTTCCGAATTCTTTCAGAAGATCGACCGCGGCGACGGCATCTTCGGCATAAGCGTCAGCGCCGATCCGATCGGCGAATGCTTTATTCAAAGGCGCCCCCCCGATGATCACTTTGACCTGGTCTCGGAGATTTTGCTCTTGCAGCAGGTCAATCACATTTTTCATTTCCATCATAGTGGTGGTGAGCATGGCGCTCATCCCCAGTATCTGGGGCTTTTTCTCTATCACTGTTTCGGCGAACACCTTTCCTGAGACATCAATGCCCAGGTCGACAACTTCGAAGCCAGCGGCTTCAATGAGCATAATGACGATATTTTTTCCAACATCGTGAAGATCGCCTTTCACAGTTCCAATCACAATTCTACCCGCCTTGCCGAAAGTTCCACTCACCAACAGCGGCTTAAGTAGATTAACAGCTTGTTTCATAGTCTCTGCACTGAGGAGAACCTCAGGAATATACATTTCCTCTGCTTTAAAGCGTTGACCGACAATTTCCATGCCAGAGAGTAACCCCTGGTTTATGATTTGCAGCGGCTCATAGTTATTATCGATTGCCTCGCGAGTAAGACGTTCAATTTCGCCTATTTTACCTTCGATCACCGCCTCACCAAGACGCTTAAGGATATCCATATTGATGCCCCCCACTTATCTTAATCTTAACGATGTCAATCAATACCAGCCAAGTAAACCTGGGTCTTATTATTCAATATTTAATAGCACCTTTAGGTATTACCCGAACCAGATGATTAGATGCTTTCAATCATGGTTAGGTGCTGTCATCATATTCAACATTTATTATCATAGTTAAGCTTCCGCCAATGATCTGAAGATTTTCGTGGTCCCACCCTCCGGAGGGGAATCGGCATGCAATTGCTCCCATTTATCCAGGTATTGCGCAGATTCTTCAATGTGGGCCCGCATAAGCCTTTCAGCCTTATCAGCCTCACGTTTTTCAAACAAATCTATAAGTTCAAGATGTTGGGCCAAGGCACTCTTCAATCGGGGCAGGAAACCAGATGTACGGAAGCGGATAAGCCGCATATGGTCATAGAGGGTTTTGGCAATATCAATCAATATACCGCAGTCACTGCGCTTTAATATAAATTCATGAAATTTGATGTTCGCCTGAGAGAATTCATAGCGTTGTTTTTCGAGAACTGAATTGAGAAACGGAGTAAACATTGCTCTCATTCTGGCAAAGTCTTCGCGGCTGAAATTATGGGTGGCCAAACGCGCCGACATGCCTTCCAAGGTTGCACGTACCATAAGAATCGAAATAATTTCTTTCTTGCTTTTCCTGACAATAAATACTCCCCTGTAGGGCACCACTTCCAGAAAACCTTCTGCTGCCAGCCGATTAAAGGCTTCTCGCACCGGCGTTCGGCTCACTTTTAGCTGGGCAACCAGTTCCTTTTCATCTAATTTGCTGCTTTGGGGTTGGTCCCTGAGATCCGTTGTCAGTATGTACTCTTTGATGGCGTCGTAGGCCTTTTCACTGAGCCGTAAATGGCCGCTAAGAGCTATGGGCTTCATATTTTATGCCTCTTGGGTGATTAGGTGTTATTTCCTTTGCCCAATCGTTCTAAAGTATTTCTCACATACCGAGGTAGGCCTTGGTCAGGCGGTCGTCTTGCAACAATCGCTTTCCAGTGTCCTCCAGGACGATGATGCCATTTTCTATGACATAGCCAAAATCTGCGATAGAGAGAGAGTGGTGGACATTCTGTTCTACGAGCAGCACCGTGGTACCCTGAGAACGAATGCTCCGGATCAGTTCGAAGATCTTTTCGACAAAGAGAGGCGCCAGCCCCATAGTGGGCTCGTCCAGCATCAGCAGTTTAGGCTCAGCCATGAGGCCGCGCCCGACAGCCAGCATTTGCTGTTCGCCGCCAGACAGGGATCCGGCAAGTTGCTGTCGCCGTTCCTTTAACACTGGGAGCAAGTCAAGGACACGGGCAAGGTTTTCCTTTTTCTGGGCTCTAGCCCTGGGACAATAGCACCCCATATCCAAATTCTCCATGACGCTCATGAAAGGGAAAACTCGACGGCCCTCCGGAACTTGCACAAGCCCAAGATCAACAATCCGGTGGGGAGGAAGCTGGTCGATCCGCTTCCCGAGGAACTCAATCTGCCCACTCTTCTGGTCAATAATGCCGGAGATGCAGTTAATGGTGGTACTTTTGCCAGCCGCATTGGGACCGACTAGAGTCACAATTTGTCCAGCATCAATTTCAAGGGAGACCCCACGTAGCGCCTGAATATCACCATAGTAGGAATAAAGATTTTTGATGCTTAGTAACATGGGACCTACCTAAATATCCTTTAATGAACCGATCCTTAGTTATCCCCCAGCTCTGGTTCTCGGCATTCCGCTGGATGCGCGTAGGATTCACCCAGGTAGGCTTCAATCACCCGCCTGTCCTTGCAGATCTCAACCGGCGTTCCCATGGCGACCAGTTCTCCATGATGGAGAACAAAGATCCGCTGGCAGAGGCACATAACGGCAGCCATGACATGTTCGATCAGCACCACGCCGATGCCCGAGGCGTGGAGGCGCGCAATGGTAGCCGACATCTCCTGAACCTCTGGCAGGCTCAGCCCCCCCATAACTTCGTCCAGGAGCAAGAGCCTGGGCTTGGTCGCCAGAGCACGTGCCAGCTCCAGCTTCTTCCGAAGTCCGATGGGCAGACCCTGAGCGAGATCGGCAGCTCGATGGGAAAGTCCTACTTGTTCCAGCGCCCATTCAGCCACTTCCCGGGCCTTTTTTGGGTGTCGTTCGTGGCAGAGCGCCCCAACCAGGGCGTTGTCAAGCAGACTCAGGTGACTGAAAGGTCGCGTCAACTGAAAGGTGCGGCAAAGACCCAGGCGGGTGATTCGATGAGGTTTCCACCCTTTCAAGTCATAGCCGGCAAAGACCACCCGCCCCTCTGAAGGAGCGTAATAGCCGCTGATCACGTTAAATAATGTGGTCTTTCCCGCTCCATTAGGACCGATCAGTCCCACCAACTCATGCCCACCTATCTGGAGGTCAACGTTCTTCACGGCGACCAGGCCTCCAAATCGCATGGTAAGCGCGGATGTTTCCAACAGCATTAGCCCAACCTCGGGTTATGAGGGTAGAGAACGGAGTTGATCAGACCTCCGGCGCAAACGATCGCCTACCTCCACCACAATGCCCTTAGGCATGAATAACACGACCAGAACCAACAGCAGGCCATAGATTGCCATGCTGACCCCGCTGGCCGCGGTGCCGCTGAAAGCTGCCCGCAGGAAAATCTGCAGGGGGGTAATGAGCGCTGCGCCCAGTATGGGTCCGATGGCAGTGCCCATTCCCCCGATAATGGCAAAGAGAGCGAATTGAATTGAGAGATCCAGTGAAAAACAGAAACTAGGTTCTAACCACGCGAAATATTGAGCAAAAAGAGACCCGCCCAAGGAAGTCAAAGCTGCGCTGAGGGAGATGGAGGCGAGCTTGGCCCACAAGGTATTCACTCCCAGAGCTTCTGCAGCATCTTCATCTTCCCGGAGAGCAATCAATTTGTAACCCAGAGCGCTCCGCTCCAGCCAACGGGAAATGCCGTACACCGAGAGCATCAGTCCACAAAATATATAGACCCAGACAAGCTTGCTGGAGAAAGTGAGCGTGACGATGCCGGGTTTAAATGGTATCAAAAGCCCCTCTGAGCCACCGGTGATACTGCGAAGGTAGACCGCCATGATCTCCATTAACTGACCAAAAGCGATGGTGCATAACGCAAAAAACTTGCCTTTGAGGCGCAGTGTCACAATACCAATGAAGAGAGCCAGGAGGACTGAAAGGGCCATGCCTGCTAATATGCCTATCCAGGGAGATATGCCCAAACGAGTGTAAAGCAATGCCGAAGTGTATGCCCCCACTCCAAAAAAGGCCGCATGTCCCAAAGAAAACTTGCCGGCATATCCGCCTACGATATTCCAGGCCCCAGCCATAGCGCTCCAAAGAAAAATGAGCCCAATTATCTCTCTGTAATAGGGCTGATCCACCACAATAGGCAGCAGCACCAGTCCACCTATGGCAAGCAGGCCCCAATAGCGGCGTAGAAGATCGCCGGCTGGTGATGCCCAGCTTCCCAGGCCGCCTGCAAGCTGAGGTTTTTCTGGTAGCTGTTCGCTCATTTGAGGCCTATTTCCTCCGCGCCACGTTGACCAAAGAGCCCAGTCGGCCGGAATACCAGAACTAAGATGAACAATGCGAAGTAGACCGCTGTTTCAAGGCCAGGGTCAATAAAGAAACCACTGAGAGTTTGCGCCAGTCCAATCAGCAGCCCCCCGAAAAGGGCTCCGGTCATACTGCCCATGCCGCCCAGGACTACCACCACGAAGGACGCCAGGCCGAAATTGGTGCCCACAGATGGAAAGATAGGGTAGCTTGGAGCCAGCAAGGCTCCGGCGATACCGACAAGCGCAGACCCGAGAGCAAACGTCAGCAAGAAGACTTTGTCGATATTGATCCCCATAAGCTGTGCGGCCGTGCGGTCCTGCACCGTTGCCCTTATGGCCCTTCCGGAATAGGTCCATGCCATAAAGGCAAAGAGCAAAAGCGTTATGGCAATGGCCACCAGGAAGGCTATGAGAAGCGAGAAACTGACCTGGATCCCTGAAAACCTGAGAACGGCGCTGGCTGTGCGTGATTGAATAGTCCGATAATCGCCTGACCACAGCACCAGCGCGGCATTCTGCATAAACAGACCTAGCCCGACCGTGGCAAATATCTGAACTACCATAGGCGAGCCAACGGTACGGCGAATGACGAGGATGTAAGTGAGCGCCCCAAACAAAAAGAGCAGGAGAACCACGAACGGAACCGCCAAATAGGGGGAGATTCCAGTCAGCTGTACTATCCAAAAGCAGGCGAACATCGCCATCATGAGAAACTCACCATGGGCAAAATTGACGATTCGCATCACTCCGAAAATTAGGGTCAGCCCAATGGAGATGAGGGCGTAGACGCCGCCCATAAGAAGGCCGGAAACCACCAGTTGAATAAGGATAATCTTATTCAAAACGCCTCCACCTTGAAGGAATCCTCAATCTGTGAGCTAACCAATATGATAAGTAAAGTGAATACCTTTCACCTCTGATGAACTCACCTGGGAGGGGAAACCTAAAATCCCGCGAGAGGACAACCCTGCCCGCATTCGCCCCAAAAACATGACCTAGGGTCAAAAAGCTCGCCGGATCAGTTCGATTGAACTTTCTGTGCCCCGATCTTTAATTTCAGCATAGTATTTCGGCTCGGAAGCACCTCCAAAACCTGATATGCCAGGTTTACTCATTCTGACTCACGGATGCAGGGATATATTTATCATCTGGCGAACCGAGTTAAGTCCGGGCTGACCAGGGGGGCAACGGCACCATGATGGGTTCTTTGTTGGCGTATTTCTCGGGCCAAACGACCTGAGTCCTGCCATCTTGCCATTGCAGAACCACGGAAAAAGCCCGGGAGTTTAACCCTCCATCTGGCTGATCGAACGGTATGAACTTGACACCACAGCCGTTGGCCATGCTCCCGTCGGGTAAATCCAAGGACAGCGCTACTTCCCTCACCTGGTCCGGGTCTAGCGAAGGTGCCTTAGGAAGGACGTATTGGAATAGCAGCATGGTCCCCGCGAAAGCCAGGTAGCCATTGCCGGTGGGAGTGGTTCCCTTTAGCTTTTGGTACCGGGTTATGAATTCTTTCTGCAATTCTGTTGCCGATTTGGTGAGCGCGCCTGGATTGACATCGGTCGGGAAGTCAGAGCTGAACACCCCATTCGCCGCGGGGCCTAAATTCTTGGCAAAATTTGGAACCCCCCAGCCTCCGGAAGTCGCAACTATCGCTTTTGCGTTCAGATCCAAATCGTGCGCCTGTTTCCAGAATAACACTGCGTCGCTGCCAATCCCCGCAACTAGCAAAACATCCGGACTGTTTGCCTTCAGCTTCAAGATCACGGGTGACAGGTCTGTGGATTTGGCGCTGTATCCTTCATTAGCCACAATTTTGAAGCCATATTGTTCGGCGAAGGTGATAATTCCTTTGCCAACGGATGACCCGTAAGTCCCATCCTCCCACGCAATACCAACCTTCAGCGTTTTAGGCTCTATCCCCAACTTAGGAGCCAGGTACTTGTCGGCAAAAGTCGAGGCGCCACCGCCGGTCCCGGTGGCATTAACACCCGTCTTAAATACGTACTTGAAGCCGCGGCGAGTAATATTATCCGCAACCCCATGGTTTTCCCAGAAGATAATGCGGTTCCGCTCGGCAACCGCGCTGGCCGTGAAGGCGATGGCCGACGAGAAACTCCCTATCACCAGTTTCACCCCTTCCCTGGAGATCAGGCGATTCATTTCGTTCGTTGCCGCGGTCTGATCAGGAGCATCGGCGCTAACGAACACAATTTTCCGACCAGCGATACCGCCTTGTTCGTTGATAATTTGCCGTGCAATCTCCGTCCCCGTTAGGCCCTCGTTTCCGCCAAAGGCCATGTTCCCTGTCAAAGGGAAAATGGTGCCGATGCGGATCTCCTCACTGGCCGCTAGCCCGGAGCGCAAAAAATATGGACCAACCGCAACTAAGGCAGTGGCCTTGAGGGCTCCGGACAAGATCTGCCGCCTCGTGAATTGACCTTCCAAGATTCCCATGATGCCGTCACGCTTTTTGTCGTCCATGGTGTCTCCCTTCCCGAAAAAGGTTTTTCCCCCTGGAGCTTAACCAAAAAGGTAGCTTTTCGCTGAGTATTTTGTATATTGCATACAAATCACTGTCAACAAAAAAATGTTGAAGGCCGCTAGCACCTGAAATATCCGCTGAGCTTTTTGATGGTCTCACCGGAGGATAGGCTACACTGGGGAGCGGCCTGGGCGCCGGCCGGGACTTCCTGGAAAGACGGGAACCCGGGTGCTTCCACTTGCCGTTTTCGACCCCTTCTCCGGACCCCCAAGCGATAAACTCCAGGGCGCGGGGGGAAAGGATGGGCACACCCCTGTTAGATTTAGGCCTGCTTTCTCTTGATATAATAATTCTGCGGAGGGACCAGAAGATGCTTTTGGTAATCAATGGCAGCCCCAAACCTCAGGGCAACCTGCAGCGCCTGCTGGAAAAAGTTGCGCAAGATACCGGTAAAGATTACGAAATGATCCATCTGGCCAAGCTAAAAATCAACCCTTGCCTGGGCTGCGTAAAATGTGCAGATACCAATCGCTGCATCCAGCCGGACGATATGGCTCCCCTCTATGACAAGATTTTATCTGCTGATGCCCTGATCGTGGGACCGGTTGTCTATTTCGCCAAGGCCAACGCCTTTACCCATACCTTTTTGGAGCGCCTGTTCCCTTTGCGTCACGTACAAATGCTGACCAGGGGCAAAATTGCAGCCGTTGTTGGTGTAGGGAGTAACGGAGCAGAGCGATGTGTCAATGAGGTCGTCTTTCATCTGGAAAATTACTTTAATTACAAGATAGTGGGTTCGGTTTTTTTTAACAGTGCCACCCCGCCTTGCTTTAGTTGCGGCTATGGCACCACTTGCCTTTATGGAGCTCCCGCCAGATATATGATGACTCCCGAGGAATTTGAAAATTTCAGCGAAATTACCCCAGAAATGTTCCAGCACTTTGAAGACCACCCCAAGATAATGGCCGCCTGTGAGCGGCTATCCAAGGACCTGGCCCAAGCCATCTCAGGATAGGATTCTTATGGTTTAATCACTGGCAAAACGCACCGGAGGCAGGTTGTCAGGTATATACGCTGCTCCTCTCATTCCGACCCCGTAGCCTATTGACCCAGATTAGAAATTTGGGATAGCCCCATACCAGGGGGGCTGCTGCTCTCGCCACTCGATTGAAATTTTGAAAAAATCTCCGCACGGGGCATATTAAATACAGGGGAGGCATGGGACCCGTCCCTGGGGTCATCTTCCGGGGCCGGCAAATCCTCAGGCCGCGGGGCCGGGCCGGCCCGGAGCTGCGGCTACGTTCTGGATAGGGGCCGGCTGAAGAGAGGCCGGCGCCGGGGCGGAGCCCGGTCCTACCCTGCCGCCAATCCTATCCATCTCCAAGTGGTCTATAAACGCCGGAGCATTTCAGGCTGGCAGGAAAGGAGAAGCGAGGATAGCGGATATCTTGCCACAATAGACCCTTATCAGTCAGGCGGGAAAAATTGCAGATATGATCCGGATAACGAAATCATTCCAAATCCTTTTGGAGAGCGCGGTAATAGCAGGTAGTTGGAATTTAAACTTTCCTAAAAATTATCTCGTAGCTATGATGCCATAGGTATGCAAGGCCTCAACCACCCCATGGAAGATCAGACCCATACCCATGGCGGCCACGAAAAAACCGACAATGCGGCTGGCCGCGTCGATACCCTTCTGGCCAAACCAGCGCGTAAGTTTCGAGGCATTGACCAGTGACAGGTAAGTCAAGAGCATGGTTGCCACAATGGCTAACGGGATGCCTGAGAAAGGTAAATATTCCGACTTTTTCACCATGGAAGCCATGCCCAAAATGGTGGCGATGACTCCCGGACCGACCATGATCGGCATAGCCAGGGGAATGAAGGCGACATCTCCCTGGTCTGCTTCGCCCTTATTGTGGGGGATAATTGTACTCGCAGGGGAGGGTGCAAAAAGTTCGAAACCTAACCGCATGAGAATGATGCCCCCGACTATGCGCACCATGCTGAGCGGCACCTCAAAGACACGCATGATCAGAGTGCCAAATACCAGGAAGAAAAACATCAAGATGGTGGCATAGAGGCAGGAATGGAGGGCGACCCGGCGATGAGCCGGCTCGTCCCGACCATACAGCAATTGCAAAAAGATCGGCATGGCCTCCAGCGGGTTGATAACTGCCAACAACGTCGTGAAGGTGCCAATAAAGAGGGTCAGTGCTTCTCCCACGCTGTTCTCCCTTCAAGGCGGAGGTTTCTCACCCTGCCGGGGAAGGATCGAAGCGGGGCGCCGTGCAAAACTGATAATCTGGTTCAGATACACCTCGTCCCCCCGAGGCACATCCATATCCTATTAAGCCACTGAAACTTGTCAGAGGTCTTTAAGGATCACTCCGGGGTGCCCGTCTCCCCCACACCCCAGCCGCCACCCCAGGTATCCCAATCCCAAGAGGCCATTTGGGCTGCCCGGTACTGCTCGGCGGCGATCTGCGATTGCGTCACTAGGCTTTGGAAATTCTGGTAGTTCTGTTGGTTCCCGGCATACAGGCAGCCGCAGCCGGTGGCGTCGGCATAGACATAGTAGACCTTGGGGCCCTTGCTGACCAAGAAAATCTGCTTTTGGGGCATGTTCCTCAGCCTATCCTGTTGAGCCGGAGAGGTGGGGTATATCTGTTTGAAGCCCGAGGCGGAAAGTAACTGCTCGGCAGTTTGCGGTGCCGGCACCTGCGGGCTCAGCGTAGCGCTGCCGCTGGCGCACCCCAATAAGAAGAAACTTAGACCGATCAGTAAACTCCCCATTGGCCACCACATATGGTTCGTTGTAAGTTTTAGACGCAGGTTCATGATCTCCTCCTCAGGCATTGATGTAATTTTTAATATAGTGTTGTGCTCTCCTGGCGCATTGCAGGGGGCGCGGCGGCAACAACGCGGCCCTTTAATCCAAGTCGTTCCTTATCCTGTGCAGAAAAGCTCTGGTGGATTCAATGGACATAATAACCTCACTTAGGCCGGCAGGGAACTACCTTCCCATTCCACGCTCCTGGTACTCCTGCATGCATCCCCAGAACTCCGCTTGGTTCGTTCCTGGCACCCGCACACATAAGTTCCTGCCATTCGCTAACCCCTCGTACCTTTGATAAGCCGCCTCATCGCCCATATAAAGGGCTCGGGAGCCTTTATCCGCATAAATGTGATAAACGTCGCCGTCGCGGCTGTAGGTAACTAATTGCCCCGGGGGGGTAGCGGTCAGGAGCGCCTGCAGCTTGGGGGTGTAATCACTCACGGCCAGCCGCTTAAATCCTGCGGTAGAGAGCAAATATTCCGTGGTCACTTCCTGTGGAAGGGTCTGTCCCCCGGCCACCCCCAGGGTCTGCCCCCCTCCGGCACAACCGTTCATCAAGATGGCGTATAGGATTAAGGAGATTGCCCCAATAAACCTGGTCCGGTTCCAGTCTGCCATTTGTGTGCCTCCGATCGTCTGAGTAGTAGAAGTTCTTTTGGGGTCCTGACCCGCCACCGAGAATGACGCCAGGGGTAAGTGACTTCCAATCCTCTTATTGTGACATTACTCCCGCTGTGGTTCCCAAGAGTAATGATATGATTCGGATATGGGAAGTTTTTGACTTCCTGGGAAGTCCCGAATCATAGCAGATATCGCGTATTGACCATTCGCCTGCCGATTTGTCTTTATGCTGCCTTATTCTTAGTCTCCTGATTTTCTATGGATTAAGAGCTCTTAACCATGCTCACCAGCCGGTATAACCAGGCCCTCATGGCGGGGGAAATCGAAGTGAAGTGGATAATATAGCGCCTGGATGACTCATCGAGAGACTGAACCACCTTGGCATATAACTCTTCCGACTTTTCCTCCTCAGACTCAACCTCCAGTCGGAGCATTATATTGGCGTGCAGTGGTAAATTGCCGGCTGCCTCGACTACCGCCCGCCGTTGGGAAATGGCGACTAGCCTAGCTGGATGCATCTGCTCATCAAGATGCTTGTCGGTCAGTACTGCGTAGTGAAACGGTAAGGGGTCACTAAGCGTCGTGAAGATCGTTTCCTCCCCTTTGAGCAAGAGCTCCGGATGGTTTTCGTGGCCCAGCAAATCACGACATCTGAGGGCCTCCCGCATGCCCTTGGCGTGGACTTTGACTTCGTCACCGAGAATGAGGCCCGGTCCGGCTGCCTTTATCAATATTGGGGAGACGAGCACCTGCCCGCCCACGGTGAAGCTCTCGATACGCGCCGTCAGGTTGACCGTCCGCCCCACGACCCCGTATTTCGAGCGCTTCGTCGAGCCGATGTTGCCCACCACGACCTCTCCAGTATGTATGCCTATCCCCATCTCGATTTCGGGCCAACCCATTTGGAAGTTATGTTCGTTTACTTCGGGCATGGCCTTCTGCATCTCAAGGGCACAGCGGGCGGCGCGCCGAGCTGCGTCCGGCATCACCATGGGGGCACCAAAAAGCACAAAGATGGCGTCCCCGATGATCTCATCAATAGTGCCGCCGGTTCGATGGATAAGCTCAACCATGGTGGAGAGATAATAATTCAGCAAGGCAACAACTGCAGTGGCCTCAAGCCGTTCAGCCAGGGCGGTGAACCCCCGTAGGTCGGACATCAGTAGGGTAACCTCCCGCTTCTCTCCACCAAGCTTGAGCCCTTCGGGCAGGTCGAGGAGCACCCCCACTATGTCGTCGCTCGTGTAACGGCCAAAAGTCTCGCGGATGAACTGATTGCGACGCTCGAGCTGCTGGTTCAGATTGACGAGTTGCGCGCGGGAGTCCTTCAACTGCTGGGCCATGGTGTTGAATGCGATGGAGAAGTCCCCCATGAAGTCGACCTTCTGATCTAGATCCCCGGCGGCGATCTGTTGGGTCTTCCAGGTGAGGTGCTTGAGGTTTGATTGGAGGGCCTTGAAGGAATAGGTAACCGCCATGCGGCCCGCCATAGGGCGAAGGTCCAATTCCCCCTGGGCGAGCTGCGTCATGGACTCGGTGAATATGGCGAACTCGACGAGGAAGCGATTCACGTAGCTAAGAAGCTGGCGGATCTCATTGTCCGGGAGTTCATCCGGAATAGGGATGGGTTGAGGGACTTCCCCTGTGCGAAGATGATGGAACGTTGCGGTAATCTTATCAATAAGCTCCTCTTCAACCGCGATCATCTTGTACCCTCATTTAGGATCAACCGTGAAACGACAGACCCTCCCTCCGGAGCCCCAGCAGTCGATTTCCTTTACGTGGAAGTCTTTCCCCGAGTAGGCGAGCAGGAGGCCCGCAATAAATCCCTCATCATAAGTGCAAATCTCCTCTGAGCACACTGGGATCCCCGAGCAATCGAGGTCTTCAGCCACGGTTACCACAAAAGAGCCTTTCTCGTAATCGGCCGATTCGACGCGGAAGATCCCGATGCCGAGCTCCTTCATCGTGCGCTGCAGATCGGCAAACAGGCCATCCAAGTCCTTCTTCTCGGTGAGGATATTTTTGCAGTACTCTTCACCGGCTTTCTTGCCAGCCTCGTAAAAAATCCTGTCGGTTTTCTCGACCCCAAAATCCCGGATGAGGAGGTCGCGCAGCGTGAACTGCATCAGGCGGTACACAGCCACGTGAACCATGGGACCGAGATTCGGTCGCCCTTTTTCGATATCGCCCAACATGCTCCATTCGAATTGGCTTTCTTCTCGTTCTTCTTTGAACATGTTCTTACTCTCCTCCCTCCGAGGTCATAACTATTGATGCCTTGGCGTTTCTGCTCTTCCTGGCCTGTCCATTACTATCTTTCCCAGGAATCCGAGACATCATGGCTCCCCTAAATTTAAGGCATGATTTGGATATGGAAGCTATTTTGCTTTGTGATAAGTCGGCACATACCATACCACTGGCGGGCCGGAAGCCTAACTCAAAAATCGGATTCTTGACCAGGTTGGGGAGCACCAGACCCCGCCAATTTCAGATCGCCGATACGGCTGTGAACCTTGCCGGGTGCGCTGATCCGCATCAGTTCTTCCCAGCTCCCTGAAGAATCGCCTCGGCAATATCCTGGCTGAGCTTGGCCAGCGTCCGGCTTTGTGCCGCAACCAAGGCGGCATAATCCGCACCACTCACCGGCTCGCGAATATTGGACCGATAAGTTTTGATCAGCTTTTTTTCCGGGCCCTTGAAGATGCTCCAGCGCGCCTCCAGCCAGACGGCGTCGCCCAACCGGCCATCGCAACGAATTACATCCACCAGCACCTGGTAGTCGATCGGCACGGACGTGCGCCAGGGATAGAGATAAATCCGTTCGGTCCCCAGGAGAACCCCAATATTGTCGGCCAGAACATTAATGAAGTTATCCTTGAAGGAGCCCACCCAGCGATCGAACTGGGCTTTTACCGCCTGATTGTCGCTGGTGCGGGTGACCAGCATAGACTGGTCGAGGTAATCGGCCAGCTTGACGGGACCGATGCCGATAACCGCGTTCTGTGCCGGGCTTTTCCTTGAGATCACCTGGTCTTCCGGTATCGAGCTCAAGGTGTAAAAACGCGACGATTGACTCCGGCAGCCTCCTAAAAAGATGGCCGCGATCGCCAGGATGACCAGTAAGCCGCGAGAAACTGGCACTACTCTCATGTTATTTGCCTCCAGATTTACTTCCAGGATTTCCTTTGCCGCGAATCAGGGCCTCGGGATGCTGATCAAGATAATTGGCCAACTGCCGAATTGACCTGCTCATGGCGGAAATCTCCTGCAGCGTGTTCTGCAAATCTGCCATCAGCGGTGAGTCTTCGGCAAGGGTGCCTCTGGCCGTGGACATGGTTTTATCCAAACCGGTCGCCACCCCTCCCACCCGGCTGTCAACGTTATTGGCCAACTTGCTGAAATCTTTGGCAGTTTTTTTCACATCGTTCACCAGCGGATCCACCTGATGATCCACTCTGTTGAGGAGCTTGCTGGCGTCCTGAAGGGTGCCTTTCAGGGCAATGATGCTGGCGGTCAGGTCCGGGTTGTTAACGACCCGATCGATACCGGCCAGGGACGATTCCAGATGCTTTTCCAGACCCGTGAGATCCAGGTTCCCAAGGGCCTGAGCTAGCTTTTCGCCGGTGGACCTGCAGGTTGGAATCACGACATAGTCCTTATAGTCTTTGTCGGTTTGTGGTGGAGCATAGCAGACAGCTGACTTGGGATAAAAATCAAGCTCGATCATTAACTGACCGGTAATAAAACTCTGCATAACCATCTGGGCCCGCAGGCCCATTTCGATGAGCTTCGGCACATTTTTCTGGGGATTTCTTTCTCCGCCGCGCACCTTCCACCGATCCGGCTCGATTGCGATGATAACGGGGATTTGTATCTGATTCTTAGCGAGGTCGGCTTGGATAACAATGCTGGTCACCGACCCGACCTGAACGCCCTTGAACAGGACCGGTGCGCCCACACTCAACCCTTTGACGGATTCATCGAAGTACAAAACGAAATTCAGGGTTTTCTGGAAGAATTTGCCCGAACCGAATACGACCAGGCTGGCGGCCATAATGATTACCGCGAGGACCACGAAACCGCCGATCATCATTCTGTTTGCTTGCTTAGCCATCTGTCCCCATCCTATCTGTTAAGATTTCTCCCCCCGCGTTAAAAACAGGCGTAAATTGGGATCCCGGGTTTCGGCCAAGAGCTGGTTCGGATTGCCCGTGGCCGTCATGGTTCGTTGGGATACATCCAGAAATACGCAATTGCTGCCAATGGCAAATATGCTGGCCAACTCATGGGTCACCACCACCATGGTGGTGCCCAGGCTCTCACGCAGTTCCAGGATCAGGTCATCCAGGCGGCGGGCGCTCACCGGGTCCAACCCGGCGGAAGGCTCATCGAAAAACAGGATCTCCGGATCGAGGGCCATGGCCCGGGCAATACCGGCCCGTTTCTGCATCCCGCCGCTGATCTCCGAGGGATAAAACTCTTCGAATCCGGCCATCCCCACCAGCGCCAGTTTCAGTTTGACCACCTCAAGAATCTGGCCCGGGCTCAAATCCGTGTAGGTCTCCAGCGGCAGGGCGATATTCTCGGCCAGGGTCATGGAGCTCCAGAGCGCCCCGCTCTGGTACATCACCCCGGCACGGCGAATGATCCGGTCGCGAGTCTGGGGATCGGCTCCCCAGAAATCGACATCTCCATAAAAGACCTTACCCTTGGCCGGGGCCTTCAAGCCGATTAAAATGGTCATCATGGTGCTCTTGCCGCACCCGCTGCCGCCCATGACGATGAAGATGTCCCCCCGGTTTATAGTAAAGGTCAGGTCCCTCATAATGACAAAGTCGCCATAGGCCATGGTGAGATCCTGCACAATTACGTGGGCTTCTTTTTCCGTCATTTTCACTTTATCCTGACACGCGGTACCGGCATTCCCTCATATTCCCAGGATGTTGCACAAAACGGTGATCACCGCGGTGGAGAGGATGATCCCGACAATGCCGGTGACCACCGCGGACGTGGCCGCATCACCCACCGCCGAGGCACTGCGGCCGCACTGCATGCCCCGCATGCAGCCGGCCAGCGCCACGATCACGCCGAACACGGCGCCGGAAAAAAGGCCGATGCCCAGATTCCAGAGACCGACCGCCTTCGCCGTTTCGTTATAGTATTCTATAAAGCCAACATTGAGCATCCCTACCCCTACCACCATACCACCCAGTATGCCCATGACATTGGCGTAAAGGCACAGCAGGGGCATCATCAGCGCCAGGGCCAGCATACGCGGCAGCACCAGAAACTCCATGGGTGCTATGCCCAGGGTTTTCAGGGCATCGATCTCCTGGTTCACCTGCATGGACCCCAACTGGGCGGCAAAGGCCCCCCCCGTGCGGCCCGCCATGACGATGCCGGTCATAATCGCCGCCATCAGCCGCACCATGGCAATGCCCACCAAATCGGCCACATAGATTTGGGCCCCGAATTGCTTCATCTCGATGGCGCCGGTAAATGCGATGATTAATCCCACCAAAAAAGAGACGAGAGAGACGATGGGCAACGCCTGGGCGCTCACGGCCTCCATGATCAACCACAGATCGGCGCGGCGGTACTGGGCCTGGCCGTTGAGCAGCCTCAGAACGGCAATAGACGCAGCGCCGATGAACTCCAGCAAATCACCTGCGGATTGGAAGAAATTGACGGTTTCGTCGCCCAAATG
>JBKQKO010000125.1:0-26964 GCA_052147455.1 Desulfobaccales bacterium
CCGGGGGGTGCCCCTGGAGCAGATCGGCATCCTGAGCCTTATGGGCCTGGCCTGGAGCCTCAAGGTCCTGTGGAGCCCCCTGGCGGACCGCTTCGGCTCCCGGGCCGCCTGGCTGGTGCCGGCCCAGGTGGCGGTGGTCTTCAGCCTGCTGGGGCTGGCCTGGCTGGCCGAAGCGCCGGTGGGCCCGGCCTTCTGGATCCTGGTGGGGCTCCTCTGCCTGGCCTCGGCCACCCAGGACCTGGCAGTGGACGCCTACACCATCGACCTCCTGGACACCCGGGAGCTGGGGATGGCCAACGGCATCCGCATCGGGGCCTACCGGGTGGGCCTCATCGCCGCCGGGGGCGGGGTCCTGATAGTCAGCGACCTGGTGGGCTGGAGTCCCGCCTTCGTGGGGGTGGGCCTGATCATGGCAGCCCTGGCAGTCACCGTCCTGGCCTGCCGGCCCTTCCATCTGCCCCGGCCGGAGCAGGCCCGGGCCGCCTCGGGATCAAGGCGCCCCAGCCAGATCAAGGAGTCTCTTCAGGGGCTGATGAGCCATACCAATATGGGAGTTATTATCGTCTTTATCCTGGCTTATAAGGCCGGCGACGCCATGTTGGGGGCCATGGTGAGCGCCTTCTGGCGGGACCTGGGGTTCAGCGGCACCCAGTTCGGGGTGGCCTCCATCACCCTGGGCAAACTGCCCGCCATCCTGGGCGGTTTTCTGGGGGGGGTGCTCACGGCCCGCTGGGGCATCAGCCGGGCCCTCTGGGTCTTGGGTATTTTTCAGGCGGTTTCGATTTTGGGATACTGGCTGGCGGCGCTCCCGGGGGCCTGGCATTACACCATCTATCTGGCCACCCTGGGGGATAACCTGGCCGGCCAGATGGGCTCCGCCGCCTTCATGGCCTTCCTGATGTGCCTGTGCGACAAACGCTTCAGCGCCTCCCACTACGCCTTCCTGTCCATGCTCTTCGGCCTCAGCGGCCGATTGTGCGGCTATCTGGGGGGCTGGCTGGCGGCCTCTTTGGGCTACTCCACCTTCTTCTTCCTGAGCTTCCTGGCCGCCTGGCCCGCCTTCGCCCTGCTCCCCTGGGTGCTTCCCACGGTGCGGCGGATCGAGGCCGCGAGCCGCGAGCAGTCAGCAGTGACTGAGGAGGCCGCTGGTTAAGGGAAAAAGATGGGCTGCCGGAATTAGTTAGCCAAGCTCGTAAAGGTCGGGCCGGCGATCAGCCAATACCTTCATCTTGCTTCTGGTCTCCTCGACCAGATCCAGATCGATGGCCGCGGTGAGGAGCGCTTCATCCGTTTCGCTGGCCTCCACCACGGTCCTCCCCCAGGGGTCAATGATTACCGAATCGCCGCAGTAGGTCACCATATTATCAGGACCGAAGTCTTCCCTGCCAACCTGGTTGGTTCCAACCACAAACATTTGGTTCTCAATGGCCCGGGCCCGCACCAGAATTTTCCAATGCTCCAGTCTCGGGTAAGGAAAGGCCATCGGAGAGAACACTATCCTGACGCCCTTGAGAGCATAAGTCCGAAAAAGCTCTGGGAAGCGAATGTCGTAGCAAACTGACAAACCGGTCAGCCCCCAGGGTGTCTCGGCCAGGCCGAGGGTTTTCCCGGCCGCCATATGCTTTTCTTCGCCCAGCAGGCTGAAGAGGTGCGTTTTGCGGTACGTCGCGGTTCTCTCTCCCTTTGGGTTGAATAAGATGGAAGTATTGGAGATTTTTCCAGCTTCGTCGAGGGCGGCCATGGATCCGTTGATCCAGATACCGTGGTCTTTTGCCATACCGGCGATTCGATCAATGGTCTTTTCGTGTTCGGCCGCCAGACGTTCGTTGTTCGCCCAGTTAAAGCCCGTGGTCCACATCTCGGGAAAACAAACCACGTCACTTCCCCTTCGTGCCGCCTCGGCAATCAAGAGCTGGCCTTTGCGAAGGTTCGTCTCCGGCTGCGAAGTTGCCACCTCAATCTGGGCCAGGGATACTGTGAGTTTCATCCGGAGTCTCCGGGTAAACTGCCAGGATGGAGCGGCTCAGGGCGCCTCTGGCGCCATAATCGGTGCGTTAGACGCCTCTAAGAAATCAACCGCCTGCCTGATACTTTTCTCTCAGAAGCCGCAGCTTCTCAACCTCGGATGCTGACAGAGGCGACACCGGTCCCTGCAGCCGCGCCGCCAGGACCACCCGTGCGGTGTGTTCCAGCTTTTCCATTTTGTTGTAAGCGTCCATCACATCCTGCCCCAAGGTCATGGCGCCGTGCCGGGATAAGAGGATGGCGTCAAATTCCTGGATAAGCTCCCGGATGGCCTTTGGAACTTCCTCGGTGCCCGGGGTGGCATAGGCCGCGGTGGGAATCCCCTTGAGGGTTATCACCACCTCCGGCAAGATGGGTTCCAACAAGGAGATCCCCGCCAGGGTACAGGCAGTGGCATAGGGTAGATGGGCGTGCACCACGGCCCCCGCCTCCGGTCGCAACTCATAGACCAGCAGGTGCATGCGGAGTTCCGAAGTGGGCCGTCCCGTCCCGGCCAGTAATCGCCCTTCCAGGTCCACGGTGATCACCTGATCCTCCTCCATCATTCCCTTATTCACCCCGCTGGGGGTGAGGAGGATCTGGTCCCCCAGACGCACACTGACATTGCCGTCGGTGGCCGCGAGGTAATTTTTTCGGTGCAACATCCGGCAGACCCGGACAATTTCCTGCCTTAGCTGAGCATGGCGCATCGTGGTCGGTCCTGTCCGGAAAAATTAAGCCGGCATCAAGAGAACTCTCTCGATCTTGGCCAGATTGGCCCGGGCCTCATCGGGCCGGGCCTGCTGCAGCAAGGTGGCCAGGCTGTCGATGATGGAAATCTGGCTGAGAACGGCAGCCAGGGAGTCCGGGACCGCGGTCATCTCCCGGCCCGCGGTCAACAGCACCAGATCCGCCATCCGGGACAGGGGAGCTAAAGGGTTGCTGGTGATGGCCAGGACCCGGGCCCCGCTGTCTTTAGCCACCCGGGCCGGGGCCAGGATTCCCTGGGTACTACCCGAGTGGGAGATGGCCAGCAGGACGTCTTCCCTCCCCAGGAGGGCCGCGCTGATGGCCATCTGATAGGTCTCGGTAAAGCAGCGGAGGTCCAGCCCCAGTGGGGCGAAGCGAATGGCGGCATATTGCGAGACCAGCCCCGAGCCTCCCAAGCCGCCAATGATCAGCCGCCGGCAATTTCCCATGAGTTCCCCGGCCTGGAGCAACTGCCGCATCTCCAAAACTTCCAGGGTTTCCTCCAGGGCGGCGAGGTTGGCCTTGAAGAGCCACCGCACCAGGGCGGCGGGACCCCCATCTTCCGGCAGCCGCGGTGGCGGCGCCACCAGTTCCCGGGCCATGGAGATCTTGAAATCTTGAAAACCCTTAAAACCCAGGGTGCGGCAAAAGCGCATGACAGTGGCCTCGCTGACCCCGGCGGCCGCCGCCACTTCATTGACCGAGGCATAGATGGCCATCTCCGGCTGGCTCAGGATCAGGCTCGCCACTTTCTGCAAGGCCGTTTTCAGGGAGGGATAAATCCCTCGCAGGCGGATCAAGGCGCCGCTCTGAAGGTCCCGGCCCCTATCCTCCGGATTGGACCTACCCATGGGAGATCTCCTTTGGGAGTTTAGATAGTAATATATATTTTGCAAACGTATATTGTATACAAAATAGTTTATATCCATTCATCTTTTTCGCGGAAACCTTCCCCCGCGCCGCGCAGTTTTCCGGCGACGGCCCTCCCTATTCCAGCAAGCGGCGCACCAGTCTGAGGGCCTCTTCCCGGGTGCGCACCATTCCTTCCCACTGGGCCTCCTGCACCGCGGTCAACAGGTGTCGAAAGCGAGGCCCAGGTTCCAGGCGAAATTCCCGGATCAGGTCGTCGCCGCTGAGCAGTCGGGGCAGGGATTCCTGGGGCTCCAGCTTCTCCTTGAGGAAACGCAGGGCCTCATCCGCCAGTTCGCCCAACACTGCCTCGCAATCCGCGGGTTTCATGGGCCCCTGACCTGCCAGGCTGTCGGCCATGGCCAGGGCAAAGAGGCCGGGCAGCTCGGGGCGCGCGGCCCGCACCATCCGTCCCAGGGCCCGGAAACTCAGTTCCCGCTGCCGAAAGGCGGGCAGCAGCAGAAAGGGGCGCATATGCAGGCGGATAAGGGTGTTCACCGCCTTGGCCTGCGCGGCGCTCAGACGCAACCTCTGGACCACCCCGGCAAAGATTTCTATCCCCAGCTTCTCATGAAAATAAAAGGTATAGCGGTCCGGATCGCGGCGCCGCTCCCGGACCCTGGGTTTACCGGCGTCATGAAACAGGGCCGCCAGCTTGACGAGGGCCGGCCAGGGCGGCGCCCCCGCCGCGGCCACTGCCGCAGCCATTTCCCCAAAGTACCGCCGGGGCTCCGCCAGCACCTCCTCCAGGTGCAACACCGCAGCCAGGGAGTGTTGGAATACGTCCAGGTGGTGATAACCATCCTGATCCACCCCTTTCAGTTCTTCCAGCTCTGGAAAGATCCGGGTGAGGAGGCCGGCTCGATCCATCCGGGCCAGGATGGGGGCGGCCCGGGGCGCTCCCAGCAATAGAAACAACTCCTGGTGGACCCGCTCCCCGGCTACCCGGGAGAATTCCCGGGCCAGTCCGGCGATGGCGGCCTCGGTCTCCGGCGTCAACTCCAGGCCATGGGTGGCGGCAAACCGGTAAGCCCGCAGCAGCCGCAACGGATCCGCAGCCAGATTCTGCGCCGTCACCATCCGGATCAACCCCCGGGACAAATCCTCCAGACCTCCCAGGGGATCGAGGACCATGAGAGGCGCCAGACCCAGGATGGCGTCCAGGTCCAGGGCCACCGCATTGATGGTGAAATCCCGGCCCCGCAGATCCCCTTCCAGTCCGGGGCCCCGGAACTCGGCCAGGTCCAGGATCTCTCCCCGGGAGACCACCCGGGCGGTGCGCTCCCCTTCGTCCAGCAGCACGAAGGTGCCTTCCAGGGCGTCGGCCAGCTCCCGGGCCAGTTCCAGGGTTTGCCCCGAGACCGCCAGGTCCTGGTCCGGCGCGGTCCGCCCCAGGGCCAATTCCCGCACCGAGCCCCCCACCAGGTAGACCTTGGCCTTCCGGGCCGCCGCCAGCTCCTGCAACACTCGCAAAGAACGCCGCCCTGCCAGCCTGCCGGCGCCCGCCAGAAGCTCTTTCCGCAGGGCATTGACGGTCATCTCGGACATCCCGAACCCAAATCCCCTGTGGCAGAGAGATTGACACGGCTATTCAAAAACCCGGGCGCCGGCCGAAATTTCGCTAGCCGCCCCATCCCGTTTTTTTTTACCATATTTTAAGGATAATTATTTCATTATCCCGGCCGCCGCGCAAATTTAGGTTAATCGATTATCCCTTAAATCCGACCCCATGCGGGAGTGGGGATAGCTTTAAGGTGGGGCGGGCCACCGTGCCGCGCTGCGAAGGCAGGTCCAAGGTTTCTCATTGTCTTTTGCGCCGCAAATCAAGTAAGATCAAAAAAGATCTTTTGTTGGGCATCACCAATCTCAGCTCTCCAAGGACGCCATCGCCCTCATGTCCCGGGCCGGAAGACCGGTGTTTGTCTGTCAGCAGTGCGGCCACCAGGCGGCCAAATGGCTGGGGCGCTGCCCCGAGTGCGGCGCCTGGAGCTCCATGGCCGAAGAGGATATGACTCCCGTGGCCCCCGGCCTGGCACAACTGCCTCCCCGGCGTGGCCAGCCCGTGTCCCTGCTTAACCTACAAGCGGCCCCGGAGGTGCGCCGGACCTCTGGCATCCAGGAGTTCGACCGCACCCTGGGAGGCGCGGTGGTCCAGGGTTCCGTGGTGCTGCTGGGCGGCGACCCGGGGATCGGAAAATCGACCCTCATTCTCCAGGTCCTGGACCGGCTCAGCCGGGGAGGCCTGGTCGGCCTCTACATTTCCGGGGAAGAGTCCGAAGCCCAGCTCAAACTCCGGGCCAACCGCCTGGGCCTCACCTCGGGCGAGCTGCTGGTGGCCACCGAGACCTGCCTGGAGAACATCCTCAAGATAGTGGAAGAGGTCCGGCCCGCCTTCCTGGCCCTGGATTCCATCCAGACCATGTACACCGCCACTATTCCCGCGGCCCCCGGCTCCCTGAACCAGGTAAGGGAGACGGCCTTTCGGCTGGTGCAGCAGGCCAAACTCACCGGGGTCGCCACCTTTCTCATCGGCCACGTCACCAAGGAAGGCGCCATCGCCGGCCCCATGACCCTGGAACACCTGGTGGACACGGTCCTCTACCTGGAAGGGGACCGCAGCCACGCCTTCCGGCTGCTGCGCACCGTGAAGAACCGCTTCGGCCCCACCCAGGAACTGGGGGTCTTTGAGATGCAGGAGGCCGGCCTCCTGGAGGTCGACAACCCCTCGGGCCTGTTCATGGCCGAGCGTTCCCTGGAGGTCCCCGGCGCCGCGGTGGTCCCCAGTCTGGAAGGCTCCCGCCCCATCCTGGTGGAGGTCCAGGCCCTGGTGTCTCCCTCCTCCCTGGCCCTGCCCCGCCGCCAGAGCATGGGGGTGGACCCGGGGAGGGTGTCGCTGCTGGTGGCCATCCTGGAAAAGCGGGTGGGCCTGGGCCTGAGCGGCCAGGATCTCTTCGTCAACGTGGCGGGCGGGGTCCGCCTCAGCGAACCGGCCTCGGACCTGGGGGTCTCCATGGCCATAGCCTCCTCTTTTCTGGAGCGGGCTGTGCCCGCAGACACCCTGATCTTCGGAGAAGTGGGCCTCACCGGTGAGGTCCGGGCGGTGAGCGCTCCGGAAGTGCGCCTCAAGGAAGGACATAAGCTGGGGTTCCGCCGGGCCCTCCTGGCCCTCCGCCAAAAAGAGCACCTGGGGGACTACCCCGGCCTGGAACTACTGGGGGTGGAAACCCTGGCCGCGGCCATAAGAAGCCTGTTTCCGAAATGATGGGAAGAAAGATTTGGGGGGAGAGCCAGGGAGCGAGGCCCCCTGCCCTCCCGCCACCCCCCCTCCCAACCCATATAAGTTATTGGCGACAGTGGCACAGGCTTCCAGCCTGTGATCCCCTCGCCCTGAAATACCCCCAAAGGTCCATTGATTTTGGGGAATAATTTTTTAAGGAATTGGTGGGCAGTGCCCACCCTACACACTACACACTTAGATTTTTGGAATAATGACGTCTTGACAAACTCTTAAAGATGGATTATCGAACGCTGGGCAGTGCTTGAAAATTTTAGAATGCTTGACCAAGAAAAAGTGTAGGGTGGGCACTGCCCACCAATTCCTTCTCTTCCGCCGTTTGACTTTAGCCACCGGCGACTAAAAGAAAAATCGAGGAGCATGGCCATGACCGATATGAAAAGCGAAATTCAGAAGGCCTTTGATATGGTGGACCGGCGGCAGAACGACGCCGCCTTGCAGGTCATCGAAGCAATCCTGGCCGATCTGTCGCCACCCAACCGGGTGGAGGTGCCCGCGGCCCGGCCCACCATCTACGACTGGCTGCAAAAGGCCCGACGGGGCCTGGCCGGAGAACCCGAAATCGTGCCCCCCAAGGCCGCGCTTAGGAGCGCCCTGGCCCTGGTGCATTAGAAATTGGGTGGGGGCCGTCCCTGGCCGCCCATTAAAATGGCGGGCACTGAGGTCCGCCCCACCAAATTCTTTTCATTCCGGATACAACAGAAACTGCCGCCGCGTCTCCATGAACCCGGCCAGATCTCCCTGCCAGGAATCTTCCAGCTCCGCGGCGCTCAGGCCCCGCTCCAGCCCCAGGCGGATGGCGGCGTCCCCGGTGAGCAGGTCGATGGGCAGCCGCTGAGTCTCGTATTCATAGGGCGGCTGGCGCCAGGCGAACCGCTCCGGGTAGAGCTCCCGGATCGCCGCCAACAGGGCCAGAGTGGTGAAATAGGGTTTATAGCTCCCCCGGTCGATGACGTGCAGTTGGAAGCCCAAGCACATCTCGCCATTCCACTTGTGGAAGGTGGGCTCAAAGCAGGCCTCTCGCAGGATTACCCCCGGCAGTCTCGGTAACAGGGCCCGCAACCGCGCCGGCTCCAGGAACGGCGCGCCGCAGAGTTCGAAGGGTTTGGTGGTGCCCCGCCCCTCCGAGAGATTGGTGCCCTCCAGCAGGACCTGGCCCGGATAGACCAGGGCTCCTTCCAGGGTAGGCAGATTGGGGGACGGCAATACCCAGGGCAGGCCGCTGGCGTCGAAATAGTCGCGCCGCCGCCAGCCGGCCAGGGGTATCACCTCCAGGTCGCAGTCGATCTTCTGGGTGACCTGGTAGTAGCGGGCCAGCTCCCCCAGGGTAAAGCCATGGCGCATGGGTAGAGGATAAGGCCCCACCAGGGAGGCCCATTCCGGGCGCAGGATATTACCCTCCACCGCCGCGCCGCCGATGGGGTTGGGGCGGTCCAGGACCACTACCTTTTTGCCCAGGGGGGCCGCAGCCTCCATCACCTTGGCCAGGGTGGCGGCAAAGGTGTACACCCGGGTGCCCACGTCCTGCAGGTCCACCAGGACGGCGTCCACCTCCGCCAGGGCCTCGGCGGGGGGGGCCATCCGGGGGCCATAAAGGCTAACCACCGGCAGCTTCAGGAGCGGGTCTAGGAAGTCGGCGGAGGGGATCATATTGTCTTGCTTCTCCCCCCACAGGCCATGCTGCGGACTGAACAGCACCTTAAGTTGCCCGGGAAAGCGGGCCGCCAGGAGTTTCCGGGCCGCGGTCAGATCGGCGGCCACCGCCGCCGGGTGGCTCAGCAGCCCCAGCCGGGTCCGGGCCGCCCAGGCAGGCGGGTCTTGCAGGAAGCCTTCCACACCGGTAATTACCCGCCCCATGGGTTTCTCTCCCCAAATAAAAACCCAAACCGCTCCCAGCCCGGCCCCAGATGAAAAGGGGCGGGTTTAATACCCGCCCCGGTCTTACCGCGAGCCCATGGTTGAGCGGTTAAAATTCCGCTTCTTCCCGTTTCATGACCGGGCGCATCATCAACACCACGTCGTGGGTCACCCCATCCCGGCGGATAAAATACTCGTCCAGCACCGCTTTATGTTCAAAACCATGGGTCCTGAAGCCCTTGATCACCTTTTTGAGGTCGGCGACGACCTCCGCCTTCAGCCACTGGAGATTCTCCTTAAAGGCCAGGTTGATCATCTCCTCCAGCATCAGGGAGCCCAGTCCCAGGTTCCGGTGGCTGCGGGACACAAAAATCCGGATCTCCCCGGTGTGCTTGGCCGAGTGTTTACCCCGGTGCAGGGTGGCGTCCGCCACAATCTGATTGGTTTCCAAGTCCAGCGCCAGCAGGGGCAAGACCTTTTGGTAGTCGAGGTTATCCATCCAGTCGTTGACCAGCTTGGGATCTTTGACATTCTGCTTGAGAAAGCGAAGGTCCTCTTCGGGAGCCTCTTGAAACAACTGGAGCAAGCCCTGGCGATCCTCCTCGTTGAGGAAGCGAAACATCATCCGTTTGCCGTTGCGCAGGGTGAGAAACTTGCGGTAAGCGGGATAATTGATCATGGTCGGCCTCAAAAATTTTCGGAAATATTACGGAATGATATAACCGAGCGGGGAAATTTGTCAAGGAAAGTGAAGAAAAGCGCCGGCCAGGACCCCGGCTCCCTGCCGCGGCTGCCAGTGAACCCCGGACCTGAGAGGCATCCCGCCTGGCCAGCGCCTCCCTGATTCCCGGCCATGGCCGTCATCTGGATAACTTATCGATATTATTAATTAATATATTTTGGGAGGATTTTCCATATGCATGTGGCAGGGATACCGATTTTTGCAGTTGATTATCCTTTCCCCATATGAAAATCGTCGGAAACGATAGAAAACGCGAGATGAGGTCAAACTACCAAGGACCGCCGGGAAGCCTGGCAAACCCTCAGGCCGATGCTTCTTGCGTAAATCATATTGATATTGCAGGATATTTTGTCTCGTGGGACAGGCCCGCATCACCATTGCCTCTCCACCCTTCCCCTTAGCTGCCGGCAAGGTCGGGCTAAGGTTCATTTCGGTCCATCTCCTTTGACCGGGATGGCCCCAAAGGTTAGCATCAGTTCAGCCAATGCACTGTCACCGGGGGAATATGACCAGCATTTGGGAAGCAGTCAAAGAGGTAATCAAGGACGAGATACCCGCCTCTACCTTCCACCTGTGGATCGAGCCCCTCCAGGTGGAAACCAGTCCCGGGGGTGAACTGCTGCTGGCCTGCCCCAATCCTTTTTCCCTGAGATGGGTCCAGGGCCATTATCTGCCGCTAATCCGGCAGGCCATGGAAAACCTGGGGCAGACGCCGGCGGGGGTGGTTTTGAAATTGCTCGAAGCCCCTATCCGACCGCAGGCGTTGCCGCGGCCGACCCAGCCGGCCTTGCCCCAGATAGCGCCGCCAACCCCCCGGAGCCGTCTTAATCAGGCCTTCACCTTTGATAAATTCGTGGTCGGGGCCTCCAACCGCCTGGCCTATCAGGCTTCCCGGGCCCTGGCCAGTAATGACACTTTTTATAACCATCTGCTGTTCATCACCTCCAGCCCCGGTCTGGGCAAGAGCCATCTGTCCCAGGCCATGGGCAACTTTATCAGCCAGACGGCCGGTGGTGGCAGGGTCTTGTATCTCACCGCGGAGAATTTCGCCAACCAAATGGTAAGGGCCTTGAAAAGTGGGCAGATGGCCGATTTCAAGGAGCGCTTCCGCCGCGACTGCGACATTCTGCTCCTGGAAGAGGTCCAGTTTTTAAGCGGCAAAGAGAAGATTCAGGCGGAAGTCTGCTACACCCTGGACACCCTCCTGAGCCGCCGCAAACGGCTGGTCTTCACCAGTTGTTATCTCCCGGGAGAGATCGGCCAACTCTCCCAAGAACTCCGTTCCCGGCTCACCGGCGGGGTCATTACCCCCATCGGCCCTCCGGACTTCCCCACCCGGGTGAATATCCTGACCAAAAAGGCCGAGAGCCGGGGGGTGCAAGTCTCGGTGAAGATCCTGGAATACCTGGCGGAATACGTCAGCGGCGACGTCCGCCGCCTGGAGAGCGCCCTGGACTGCCTGCTGGCCCGGGCGTCCTTGCTCAACCAGAGCTTCAACCCGTCCATGGCCCGGGAGGTCCTCCAGGACTTGCAGGCGGTGGCCAGCCGCCTGAGCGTCCCCGAGATCCAAAAGATTGTCTGCGACTATTATGGGGTGAGCCTGGCGGAACTCTTGGGGCGTTCCCGCCAGAAGCGGCTGGTGCGGGCCCGGCAGCTAGGTCTTTATTTCGCCCGCCTCTATACGGAGAAGACGGTGGCGAAGTTGGGACTCCTCTTTCAGAGAAGCCACGCCACCGTGGTGTACGCCTTGCAAACCCTGGAGCGGGAACGCAAGACCAATCAACGCCTGGCCCAGGAAGTGCAGCTACTGGAGCAAAAGTTGGCCCAGGCCCAAGTCAGGTGGTCGAAACCAGCATCCACTCTTCACACTGATGCTTGATAACCCTGCCTTCCACGATGAAGACGATGTCTTCGGCGATGTTGGTGGCCAGGTCGGCGATGCGCTCCAAATTCCGGACGATGATGAGAAAATGGTGCAGCCGCGTTACCCAGCGCGACTCCTGGACCATGCAAGCCAGAATCTTCTGGACATACTCATCGTCCAACAGATCCACTTCCACATCCCGCTGACACACCGTGATGGCCAGCTTGGGGTCCTGGTGCACGAAGGCGTCGATGCTGCTGGTCACCATGCCCAGGGCCATGTCGGCCATGATCTTGAGATCGATGGGGATCTGCATGGGCTCGCTGCTGTTTAGTTCCAGGGCCCGTTCGGCGATGTTCACCGCCTGATCGCCAATGCGCTCCAGTTCGGTGGCGATGCGCATGGCCGCAGTGGTCAGTCTCAGGTCCATGGCCAGGGGCTGGCGCAAGGCCAGCAGCCTGAAGGCCTCTTCTTCAATGGCCAATTCCATGCGGTTCAGGGTTATGTCCTCGATGATCACGTCCCGGGCCAGGTCGGAGTTACGGGTAGTCACCGAGAGGATACTCTTGTCTACGGCCGCTTCGGCCAGGCTCCCCAGTTGTAGCAGATCATGTTTGATATGCTCCAGTTCCTGATCGAATTGCCGCGCCGTCTTCATGGGGGTTGCCATCATCAATCCCTTCCTCCACTTGAAGCGTAACAAATTTTACTATAAATCCAATAAAAGATAAATAAGATAGAAGAGATATCTGTGCGGAGACCTGAAATTTTTTTCTGGCGAGAGGCCGCGGTCACGAAAAGTTTCTCAGGCACATTGTGGCCGCCGGAATTGAAATCATGAAAATCGCCATCATCGGACCGGGAGCCCTGGGTGGTTTGCTGGGGGCCTTGCTATTTGAGGCCGGGGAGGAGGTTACCCTGGTGGATTATCTCCCGGCGCGGGCGGCGCGGCTCTCGCGGCAGGGCCTCAGGTTGCGCACCCCGGCAGGCGAAGAGCGGAAGATTCCTGTACCCATCGGCCTGCCAGGGGAAGCAGGCCCGGCGGAGCTGATCATCGTGGCCGTAAAGGCTCACCAGACCGGGGCGGCGGCCCTGAGTCTCAGGCCCTTGATGGCGGAGAGCGGCCTGGCCCTCAGCTTGCAAAACGGTCTGGGCAACTTAGAGACGCTGGCTGCGGCGGTGGGACCGCAACGCCTGCTGGCGGGGGTGGCCATGCTGGGCGTGACCAGGATGGCCGCGGGGGAGATTATCCTGGCGGGTGAGGGGCCGATAATCATCGGAGTCCCGACCGGCTCTCAGGTTTCCCCGGAGGAGCTGGCCCGGGTGGCGGCGGCGCTGCGCCGGGCTGGCCTGGACTGCCGTGAGCAGCCGGACATCGAGGTGGTTTTGTGGGAAAAACTGGTGGTCAACGTCGGCATCAATCCCCTGACCGCCCTGTTGCGGGTGCCCAACGGGGCGCTGCCGCACCTGCCCGAGGCCTGGGAGATGGCGTTGGCCGCGGCCCGGGAGGCCCAGCGGGTGGCACGGGCCACGGGGCTCGCCCTGGACCTGGACCCGGAGGAACACCTGCGCCAGGTGTGCCAGGCCACCGCGGCCAATCGCTCCTCCATGCTCCAGGACGTCCTGGCGGGCCGGTCCACGGAAATCGACGCCCTCAACGGCCAGGTGGCCTCCCGGGGGCAGGCCCTGGGGGTCCCCACCCCGGTAAACCGGTTCCTCACCCAACTTCTCCGGTCTTGGGGGCCTGCGGGGCAATTTCGGGTGAGTTGAGGCAAACCACGCCAGTGTTGGGCTTCATAAATAGCATGGGATTAACCCTGCTCACGGCCTGGACTCTGTTACGAGAGGGGCGGCGGTCTTGCCCCCGGGGGTCGCCAGCCGCCCGGCGGGGGGCTCTCCGGCCACAGCCACCTTAACCGCGGCCAGCCCGAACCCCGCCTGTTCACTCATGATCTTGCGGCAGATCGCCCGGGCCAGCAACCGATGCCCCTGGCTCCGCAAGTGGCCGCTGTCGGCGAAATAGGAGGGGCCATCCTCTCCTTTGAATACCTCGCTCATGGAGAGGTGATATACGCCGGGACCGGTCAGGGCAGCGCACATGGCGTCCAGGCCGTGATCGCTCAGGTATGGGGGCCGGCCTGCGTCCCTCTCTACCCGGCACTGGGAGATCAGCAGCAGGGGAATCCGGAGGCGGCGCACCAGGGCCACGTTCTCCACCATGGTCTCCTGGGCCAGGCGCAGGCGGGCGGCGATCTCCTCCGGGTCCTTGGAGGCGGCCACCTCGGCGTCGGCGTCGCTCACCGCGCCTTTGAGGCGGACCTGCTCCGGCAACAGGGGCCAGAAGACCTTCTCTATGTTGGCCTCATAGAGGCGCCGGAAGATGAAGACCTTCATCAGCCAGTGGCGCGGGTGCCAGCCCTGGAACTCCTGGCTGCGGCGCCACTCCCGTTCGTCCTCCCACTTGTTGGCGTCGTCGACGTGCAAGATGATGAGGCTGGGTTCGAACTCCAGGGCCTTCTTGAGGACCACCTGACAGCGGCGGGGTCCATAGCCCGCCAACGCCAGGTTGAAAGATTCCGCCTGGATGCCCTGCCGCCGCAGGTCTTCCCCCAGCACCCAGGGGTAGGCCTCTTTGAAGCTGGGCCCCCGGGGGACGGAGTCCCCCAGCACGAAGATGCGGTAGCTGCCCGGGGGGCGATGGCTCTGGAAAGATTGGGGATGGAAGCGCCGGCCGCCGGCCCGGAAGAGTTTCACCGTGCCGTCCCGATGCTCGGCGAATCCCGCTTGGGGATCATAGCCGTAGGCGAACCGTCCATCGATATCCTTGGCGAAAAAGATGCGGGCGCTGATCTCGGAGAGAGCCAACAGCGCCAACACCACCAGGAAAGCTGGAGTAATGAGCCTTTTCATCAAAATTGAAAGTAGATGAATTCCTTGTCCTGCTCGCTGGAGGAGACCACCAGGAGCAAGAGCAGCAGATAGACCGCCCCCTTCACCGGCCAGGGCAGGCTGCGGATGCGGGTTTCGTCGCGAAATTTAAGAGTCAAGATCTGGAGCAGGATCAGGGGCCCGGTATGAATCAGCAGCCAGAGGCAGGAAGACTGCCAGGGAAGGGCCAGGGATGACTGCCAGTGGCCCAGGGCGCCAAACCAGGCCCCCAGTTGGGCCAGGTTGGTGCTGCGGAAGATCGCCCAACCCACCAGGATGAAAAGCCACATGAGGGGCACCGCCAGCAGCGAGCGCCAGGAGAATCGGCCCTTTGCCGGGGATTTGCCGGCCAGCAGCTTCAGGGGCGGGAAGTGGTACAGGATGAGCAGGCCCCCCTGGTAGGCGCCCCAGAGCACGAAGATCCACGAGGCCCCGTGCCAGAGCCCCACCAGGAGCATGGTCACCCCCAGGTTGCGCAGGATCTGCCAGCGGCGGCCGCGGTTGCCCCCCAGGGGGATATAGAGATAATCCCGGAACCAGTTGGAGAGTGAGATATGCCACCTGGACCAGAAGTCCGAAGGATTTTCGGCCAGATAAGGGAAGCGGAAGTTCTCCACCAGGTCAACGCCCAGGAGCTTGGCGGAACCCCGGGCGATGTCGGTGTAACCGGAGAAATCCCCGTAGATCTGAAAGGCGAAGGCGACCACCCCCAGGACCGCCCAATAGCCGTCCAGGCGGGTGGCGGGGTCGAAGGCGTAGTTGGCCAGGACGGCGCAGTTGTCGGCCACGAAGATCTTTTTAAAAAAGCCCACCAGGATCATGCTGAGGCCGTCTTGAAGGTAGGCGGGCTGAAAAGCGTGGTCGGCCTCCAGTTGGGGGAGGAGTTGATGGCCCCGCTCGATGGGCCCGGAGACCATTTGCGGAAAAAAGGCGTCAAAGGCCGCGAAGGTGACCAGGCTGCGGCAGGCCGAGGTCAGCCCCCGGTAAATGTCGAAGACGTAGCCCAGGGATTGGAAGGTGTAAAAGGAGATACCCACCGGCAGGATGATCTTGAGGAGCACCGGATCGGTCCTCAGACCCGCGGTTTGAAGGAGCGTCCGGGCCGATTGGACGAAGAAGCCGAAATATTTGAAAAATCCCAGGATGGTGAGACAGAAGCAGACGCTGAGGATGAGGAAATAGCGGCGGCGGCGCACCCCGGCCCAGGCCCACAGCAGCTCGTGGGCCGCAAACAACAGGAGCCCCAGGGCCGCGGCCAGGCCCATGACCCCGGCGGAGATGCCGCTGCCCGGCAGCAACAGGTGGCACACCGCGGTCCAGGCGGCGGGCGCCAGGGCCAGCAGCAGTACCTTGCGGGGCGGAGTCTTTTCCCCGTCGATACTCAGGCCGCAGAGAAAGTCGATGACCGTGGTAGCCATCACCAGTGCCAGGAAGCGCACGTCCCAGCCGGCGTAAAAGAGATAACTGGCCGCCACCAGCAGCAATAGCCGCTTTTTGCCGGAGAGGCTCCAATAGAGGAGGAAGACGATGGGCAGAAAAATGAGGTATTGCCAGGAAATGAACGACATATGATCCAGGAGGTCTCTGGCGCTTTGGCGTCTTGGTCCGCGCCAATGATCTTATTTATTATACATAAAATGAGACCTCTGAGAAAAAGCTTTCAGCCATCAGCTAGCAGCAGTCAGCCAAAAACCATTGGACCCTACTGCCCCTGCCGCCCTTAAATCAACGCAGGGCGCGGCTTACGCGCCTTATCGGGTGCGTGAGACGCACCCTACGCGCCCCCTGCGGCCATATTAGGGCTGCCGGGAGCTCACCGCCAGGCGGGGCTCGCCGCTCAGCGGCAGCCGGTAAGGCTTAAGTTCCAGGGGGCCCAGGCCCAGGAGCCGGCCCGCCGCAGCCGCGGCTTCCAGTTCACTTCCGGCCAGGTGCGGCCCCTTGAGGGCCAGCGCCAGGCCTCCGGGCAGCAGCAGGGGGGCGGCCAGTTCCAGGAAGCGCCCCAGGGGAAAGGTGGCCCGGGAGACCACCGCCTGGAAGCGGGGGCTCCACTCCCGGGCTTGCGCCGGGGTCAGATGGGTGCGGGCCACCTGAACGCCCGGCAGCTTGAGACAGGAAACCAGGTATTCCAGAAAGGCCGCCTTCTTTTGCCGGGCCTCCACCAGGGTTAGCTGGAGCTCGGGCCGGACCAGCTTCAGGGCCAGTCCGGGAAATCCCGGGCCGCTGCCCAGGTCCGCCAGGGAGCGGCAGCCTGCCAGGAAGGGCAGGACCGCCAGGGAATCGAGGAAATGCTTGACCACCATGTCCCGGTCGCTCTTTAAACCGGTGAGGTTGACCCGGGCGTTCCAGAGCTTAAGCTGGGTCAGGTAAAAGCGGAACTGCCCCAGCGTGGCCGGGGGCAACTCCAGCCCCAGGGCCGCGGCCCCTTCCTGCAGCAATTCCATGGGGTCGCCGGGGAGGTAAGGGGGAGTCATCTTGTCAATTTCAATCACCTCTAAGGTCCGTAAGGCCTCTCGCCATCGTTGAGATAAGGCCCCGGAACCAAGTACCCGATCTCATAAATCCAGGACCGTACTTTATGAAGAGCGGCAGCAAGTGATTAAGTCCCCCTCACCCTAACCCTCTCCCCCATTGGGGGAGAGGGGATAAAGAGCCAACGCTTGAAAAGCTCCCTCTCCCCCCCCGGGGGGAGAGGGCTGGGGTGAGGGGGGAACCAAGAAACGTACCCTATCTAAGAAATCAAGTACTGGCGGTTGGGGGGCCAGTCTCCTTCCTTAACCCTATTATGGGCTTGGGGGGGATCATTCAGCGGCTTCCACAGGCCCACAGGCGAGGACGCCTGTGCCACTGGCCTCCCCGAGACTCACTCCCCAAAAAATCCTATTTCCCCAGACAAAATTCCCCGAAGATGCGCTCCAGGACCTCGTCGCCCACCTCCTGGCCGGTGATGGCTCCCAACTCCCGGATGGCCTCGTTTAGCTCCAGGGCCACCAACTCCCAGGCCGGGACCGGCCCGCCCGCAGCCAGCAACTGCCGGGCCTGGGCCAGGAAACCTAAACAACTTTCCAGATGTTGGTGATGCCGGGCCTGGGTCACCATCTCCCCGGATAACTTGAGGCCGCCCCCCAGGGCTTGGGTTATCATGGCCTCCTTCAATGCTTCGATCCCCTGGCCAGTGAGGGCGGAAATCGACAGCACCGGGAAGGAGGTGGCCGCCTGCACCTCGGTTTCGCCCAGCGTCCGGGGCAGATCCGCCTTGTTGATCACCGCCAGGCCCCGGCGGCCGCTCATCTCCCGCAAGGTCTGCCGGTCTGCCGCGGCCATGGGCAGACTGCCGTCCAGGAGATAGAGGACCAGATCGGCCTGGGCCAGGCGTTCCCGGGTGCGCTGCATGCCCAGCTCTTCCAGGCGGTCCCGGGCCTGACCCAGCCCGGCGGTGTCGCTGAGGCGCACCGGGATGGATCCCAGGGTGATGGTCTCCTCGATAAGGTCCCGGGTAGTGCCGGGAATCTCGGTGACAATGGCCCGGTCCAGGTTAAGCAGGCGGTTCAGGAGGCTGGATTTGCCGGCATTGGTCCGGCCGGCGATGACTGCCAGCAGGCCCTCCCGCAATAAGCGGCCTTGCTGGTAGCTGGCGGTGAGGCGCGCCAGGGTTTCCATCCGGGGCGCCAGGGCCTCCTCCAAAAGCGCCGGGGCCAGTTCTTCGGCTTCCTCGGGAAAATCCAGGGCCGCCTCCACTCGGGCCAGCAGGTCCAGGAGGTCCTCCCGCAGCCGGGCCAGGCCACGCCCCAGGCCACCCTGGAGATGGCCGGCGGCCACCTGCAGCGCCGCCTCGCTGCGGGCCCGGATCACTTCCAGGACCGCTTCCGACTGGGTCAGATCGACCCTCCCCGAGAGAAAGGCCCGCAGGGTGAACTCGCCGGGCTGGGCCAAACGGGCCCCCCGCTCCAGAGCCAGGGATAGGAGACGCTCCAGCACCCGGTAGCCGGAGTGGCAGTTGATCTCGACCACGTCTTCCCGGGTATAGGTGTGGGGGGCTCGCATCCAGGTAAGCAGCACTTCGTCGATGATTTCTCCCTGGGAACCGACGATCTCTCCCAGGTAGAGCTGGTGGGAGCGCCACTGGCGGCGGGGGCGGCGGGGGCGAAAGATCTCCCGGGCGATCTCCCGGGAGCGGGGGCCGCTGAGACGGACGATGCCTATGCCCGCCTCACCTAAGGGAGTGGAAATGGCGGCGATGGTATCTGCCGGATCAGGCTGGGTCATGTTTTCGTAAGGGGTAATCGTGATGCGTCTGGAATAATGAACTTAACCCTTCACCCATTACCCATCACCCATTGCCGTCTTTCCCAGGGCATCCTCCTGGCCTTCCTAATTCTTGGTGGGGGAGATGACCACCTTTTTGTACAGCCCTTCCCCCCGGCTGCTGGTCTTCAGATCCCTGTCCTCCTGAAGGGCCAGATGCACGATGCGGCGGTCATAGGGGTTCATGGGATTCAAGGTGATGGGCTTACCGCTCTTTTTCACCTTCTCGCCATAATTCTGGGCCAGGTGCGCCAGAGCCTCGTCGTGCCGGACCCGGTAGGCCTCCACGTCGATGGAGATCCTCACCTTGCGGCGGCTCCGCTTGGCCAGCATCTTGGTGACCAGATATTGCAAGGCGTCCAGGGTCTGGCCCTGCTTGCCGATGAGCAGACCAGCGCCCGCGGTTTCGATGCGCAGGCTGATGCGGTCCTCCTCCTGGTGCACGCTAACTTTGGCCTCCTCCTGCATCTTCGCCAGGAGGTTCTCCAGAATCTCCTGGGCCGCGGTCAGCAGGTTTTCTTCCAACTCATCCCGCTGGGCGGCACGAACCTTCGCCTTCCGGCCACCCAGGCCAAAGAGGCCTGGGGAGCCCACCGATAGGATCTCGATCTCCAACTGCTCCGGGGGCACCTGAAAATGGGCACAAGCCGCCTCAATGGCGTCTTCGGCGCTCTTGCCTGCAAACTCCTTAAACTCCATCAACGCTTCCCCTAAAACTAGGTGAGGTATTTGTTGGTATAGTGTTGTTGGATGATGGAAAGCACATTGTTCACCAGCCAATAGATCACCAGGCCGGAGGCGAAGTTCAGAAACATGAAGGTGAAAATTAACGGGAGAAACATCATCATCTTGGCCTGGGCGGGGTCCCCCGGGGAGGGGGTCATCTTCTGCTGCAGGAACATGGTGCCCCCCATGACCAGGGGGGTGATGAGCAGGGGGTCTTTGGTGGACAGGTCCGCCAGCCAGACGATATCGCTAAATGGCAGGGTAGGTATGAAGCTGGCGTGGCGCAGTTCGATGGCAGACCCCAGAACCCTGTACAGGGCAATGAATACCGGCAGTTGGATCACCATGGGCAGGCAGCCGGCCATGGGGTTGACCTTGAAGGTCCGGTACAGGCCCATCAGCTCCTTGTTCATAGCCTCTTTGTCGTCTTTGTATTTCTCCCGGATCTTGGCCACCTTGGGCTGGAGCTTCTGCATCGCCTTCATGGACTTGTAGCTTTTGTGGTTGGGATAGAAGAAGAGGATGCGGATCACAAAGGTGAGGATGACGATGGCCCAGCCGTAATTAAGGGAATAGCGCTCAAAAAACTTCAGGGCGTAGAGCAGGGGGCGGCCCAGTAAATCGAACCAGCCGAAGTTGACGGCCCGCTCCAGGCCCAGGCTCTGAAGGTCCTTCAGGTCCTTGGGCCCGAAATAAAGACCATAGGAAAACTGCGCCTCCCGGCCGGCGGCCAGATTCTCCACCGGGGTCCTGAGGCTGGCCACCATGGGTCCCGGAGGGGTCTCCTCAAGCAGCACCAGGGCCTTGGGGGCCGCCTGGGGCACCATGGCCATCAAGAAATAACCCTCGTCCAGCCCGGCCCAGTCGATCTTGCCGGCAAAGGTCCGGGGGGCCTTGAGGCCGCCGCTCTTGATCTCCTGCCAGCTATTATTGACGAAGCCGTTAAACCCCATAAAGTTATAGCGGCCGGCCGCCTCCTTGGCAAACCGCTCCCTGAGGTCGAGGTCCAACTGCCCATCCAGGGTTTGGCCGGTTTGGTTCACCACCTTCACCGCCAGGTCGAAGGCATAACTGTCTCCCTTAAAGGTGAAGGTCTTGATGAAGGTGAGGCCAGAGCTGCTGCGGCCGGTGAATTGCAGGGTACCCTTATCCGCCCCGCTGAGGGTGAGGCCCGGCTGGGACGCCACCCAGGATATGGTCCCGTCAGCCCCGGAGAGGCTGCGACCCTGCCAGCCCAGGTCCAGGGGGTAATCCTGGCCGGGGCCGAAATTCACCAGTTCTTTGGGCTGAGCCAGGGCCTTCTCCGGACTGTGGTAGCGCTCTATATCGAAAGAGACCGGCCCCAATTTAAACTGGGAGATGGGGGTAAAGGGCAGGCTCTCCAGGTATTTTTTTAACTGGAAGCTTTTCAGGCGGCCGCCCGCATCGGTGAATACCGCCCGAAAAAGGGGGGTCTCCACCACCAGGTCCCGGCCCGGCTTGCCCGCGACCGGAGCCGGGGCCAGCGGCGGTTGGGCCAGCGGCGGTTGGGCCGCCGGCCTGGCGGGAGCCGGGGTCAGCGGCGGTTGGGCCTGTTGGGTTTGCTGGGCTTGACTGGTTTGCTGGCTTTCCTGGTTATGGGAAACCTGGCCCACCCGAGACCGCTCCCCGACATACATGAACACCACAAAGACCGCCATACTCAAGGCGAGGGCAATCAAAGCCCGTTTTTCCATGCCTTACTCCTAGGGCACCGGGTCCCAACCCCCGGGGTGAAAAGGATGGCAGCGCAACAGGCGCCGCAGACTCAGGTAGAGGCCCCGCCGGCAGCCATGGCGGGCCATGGCCTCGGCGGCGTAATGGGAGCAACTGGGGGCGAACCGGCAGCACGTGGGAAACAGGGGAGCAATCAGCAACTGGTAGGCCCGGATGGACCAGAGTGCCAGTCTAATCATGGGCTACCCCCGGGGCCTTCGCCAACAACAGGCCCCCCAACTCCTCCGCCACCCGCCAATAATTCAGGGCTGCCGCCCCCTGTTTGGCCATGATCACCAGGTCCCTTGGGGGCAAAAGCGCCTTATGCCGCCGGAAAAATTCCCGCAGCAGCCGCTTCATGCGGTTGCGCCTGGCCGCCTTGCCGAAGCGCCGGGTTACCACCAACCCCAGCCGGGGGGCGGGGCCCTCCGGGGGCGCCAGGGTGACCCCGAAATGGCGCGAATGCAGCCGCCTCCCCTGGGCCTGGACCCGGAGATAATCGCGACGGCGGCGGAGCCGATCCGCCTTGGTGAAACTAACGATCCCCTTGATGGTTGGGGTCGGGGCGGGGGTGGGGCGCCGGTCGACGGAATTGGGGGGAGGGCTCAGGATCACTCCGCCGGCGCTAAACCGTCAAGCGTTTCCGACCCTTGGCCCGGCGGCGGTTGATGACCTGGCGGCCACCCCGGGTGCTCATCCGCTCCAGGAAGCCGTGGGTTCTGGACCGCCGCAGATTATGGGGTTGATAGGTGCGTTTCGACATTTGCTCATCCTTATCACGGAACGTTTTCCAACCATTTTATAAAGCATTTATAGGTCTTTTTGTCAAGGGACCGCCTAGATTTTCTCCGGTTCCCAGCCTCTTGACTTATCCAGATATCTGCGTCAATTAGGAGAGGCGGCGGCCACCCGTCCTGACCAGGCCATGGTCCCCAAGGCCTGGAGATCCTGGAAAGTCAAGGGCCGTTCCTGCAACCGCCCATTTTTAAGTTGGATTTTATAAACAAAATAACATAAACTTTAAAAGGTAGAGATAGATTAGGCCTTTCTCGAGTCTGGGGACCGGGTGCCTTGGGGCCCTCTGGCCGGCTTATACCCCACTGGACCTCAGGCAGTGTTTCCATGAAGATTAAGGAGTGTCTATGTTTCTCGATCCCATCCTGGGATGGTTCTCCAATGATTTGGCCATCGACTTAGGCACCGCCAATACCCTGGTTTACGTCAAGGGCAAAGGTATCGTCCTGAGCGAACCTTCGGTGGTGGCGGTGCGCAAAAACGATCGGGACCGCAGCCGGGTGCTGGCGGTGGGCCGGGAGGCCAAGATGATGTTGGGCCGCACCCCGGGCAACATCGTGGCCATCCGCCCCATGAAGGACGGGGTCATCGCCGACTTCGAAATCACCGAGGCCATGCTGCGCCACTTCATCCGCAAGGTACACAACCGCCGCTCCCTGATCCGGCCCCGCATCATCGTCTGCGTCCCCTCGGGTATCACCCCGGTGGAAAAGCGGGCGGTGCGGGAGTCGGCGGAATCGGCCGGGGCCCGGGAAGTCTATCTCATCGAGGAGCCCATGGCCGCAGCCATCGGCGCCGGGCTGCCCATCACCGAGCCCATCTGCAACATGGTGGTGGACATCGGCGGCGGCACCTCCGAAGTGGCGGTCATCTCCCTGGCGGGCATCGTCTATTCCAAATCGGTGCGGATGGGTGGCGACAAGATGGACGAAGCCATTTTGCAATATATCAAGCGTACTTACAATCTCCTGATCGGCGAGCGCACTGCGGAAATCATCAAGACCACCATCGGCAACGCCTTCCCCGGCGAGACCGAAACCATGGACGTCAAGGGCCGGGACCTGGTCAGCGGCATCCCCAAGATCATCAATGTCAACTCCGATGAGGTTCGCCTGGCCATTCAGGAGCAGATCGACACCATCGTCGCCGCGGTGAAAACCGCCCTGGAGCAGACCCCCCCGGAGCTGGCTGCGGACATCGTGGACCGGGGCATCTACCTGACCGGCGGCGGCGCTCTTTTGAAAGGCCTGGACGACCTGCTCAAACAGGAGACCGGGTTACCCATCAAGATCGCCGACGATCCCTTGACCACGGTGGTTCTGGGTTCCGGCCGGGCCCTGGACAACCTTAACATCCTGAAGGAAGTAATGGTTGCTTGAGGCAGTTGGCTTTGCGCCATAACTTGCACTACCGCACTCCGTTGATCGTGGCCCTGGCTCTCTTGCTGTTTTTCTCCGTCCTTTCCCTCAGCCTGAAGCAATCACCGGTCATGAAAGAGGTGGAAGGGTTGGTGGTTTCCGCCACTGCCCCCGGATTGCAGGCCCTGGAATCTTTGGGCCGCCGCGGCAGGGGCCTCTGGCTGGGCTACCTCGACCTGGTGGGGGCCCGACAGGAGAATGCCCAACTGCACCGGAGCCTGGAGGAATACCAGCAGAAGGAAATCCGCTTTCAGGAAGCCCAACAGGCCCTGACCCGCCTGGAAACGCTCCTGGACCTGAAGAGACAGGTGGCCCTGCCGGTGATCGGGGCCCGGGTCATCGCCTACGACTCGTCCTTTTGGTCCCGCTGCGCCATCATCGATCAGGGAAAGGCCCAGGGGGTGAAGACCGGGCTGCCGGTGCTGGCGCCGGAGGGTATCGTCGGGCGAGTCGTGGAGACCAATCCCCAGTACGCCAAGGTGATGCTCATCGTGGACCGCAAGAGCGGCGCCGACGCCATGGTGCAGCGCACTCGGGTGCGGGGCATCCTCCAAGGCCAGGGAGGCAACCGTTGCTCCCTGGATTTCGTCCCCAAGAGCGCCGACGTCCAGGTGGGGGACCTGGTCCTGGCCGCCGGCCTGGCCGGCATTTATCCCAAGGGCCTGGTCTTCGGCAAGGTCACCGAGGCCAACAAAAAGAGCCCCGGAGTCTTCCAGGAAATCGAAGTGACCCCCGCCGTGAACCTGTCGACCCTGGAAGAAGTCCTGGTAATCAAAGTCGCCAACCTCAGCCTGTCGGAACCATGATCGCCGCCTTTCTCGGATACAGCTTCCTGGCCCTGGCCATTTTCTACCTGCAGAACCTGGCGTTCTTCCCGCAGGTGCACCTGCGGCTGCTGCCCCTGCTGCTGTTCTACCTGGGTTTGCGGCCCTCTCTGGCCCTGGCCCTGGCCCTGGCGGTGGCCCTGGGGGTCTTGCAGGACAGCTATGCCACCACCCCCTTCGGGCTTCACCTGGGCGCGGCCCTGTTGCTGGTGGCGGTGGCCCGCTTCTTTTGCCAGCGTCTGCCCCAGCAGCGATTCGGCCTCCAGGCGGCGGCCTGCCTGCTGGCCCTGGTCCTGCAAGAGGTCTTCCTGCAGGCGAGTCTCATCACCTTGGGCTACGAAGGAGGATTGGCCTGGGGGGAGCTGTCTCATCACGCCGCGGAAATTATGTTGACCGCGGCCCTGGGGCCTTTGATGTATTTACTGGTGCGTGGTTTGGAAAAATTTCTGGGCCGCTACGGCTGGCGCCCCGGGAGCCAGCCCGGGTTTTACCAGCCTCTGGCATAAGGGTGGGGCGGCTGTCTCCCTGGCCGCCTCAAGGCGGAGGATTACTGCGGGCTTTCCCGCCCAATACCAGGACAAGACCTTACCAAGACGAAACCACTGACTGAGAGTGCCATGGCCCACCCCAAGCTGAGTATGGAAGAAAACTATTTAGGGAACTTTAAGTTCCTGGGAACTTCCAGCGGCGGCGCCATGCCCCCGGATGAACAGGAGCAGGTGCGGCGCAATTTATCCGTGGTGGCCCTTATTGTCCTTGGCCTCTTTGCCCTCCTGTTCCTACGCCTCTGGTTTCTGCAATTGGTGCAGGGTGAATACCTGCAACAACGCTCGGAGCAAAACCGCATCCGCCTCATAGACCTGCCCCCCTGGCGGGGCAAGATTCTGGACCGCGACGGCCAGGTTATGGTGGGCAACCGGCCCAGCTACGAACTGATGGCGGTCTTGGAAGACGCAGGAGACATTGCGCTCCTGAGCCGCCGGCTGGCGATTTTGCTTCATATGGATCAGAAGCAGATCGCCGCCCAGTTGGAAAACGCCCGGGCCAACGGCCTCTACCAGGTGCGCCTTAGGTCCGACCTGAGCTGGGAAGAACTGGCCCGAGTAGCCGCTTATCAACCGGAGTTGCCCGGAGTCCTGGTGCAGCTCCAGCCCAAGAGGGAGTACCGTCAAAATGGACAGGCGGCCCATGCCCTGGGTTATCTGGGGGAGATTAGCGAAGCCCAGCTCAAGAGCGGCAAGTTTGCCAATTACAAGGTGGGGGACTACGTGGGCCGGTTCGGCATCGAACTGGCCTGGGATAACTATCTCATGGGCGCCCGGGGCCACCGCCGCATCGAAGTGGACGCTTATGGCCGGGAATTCGGCCAAATGGACTCGATTTCCCCCACCCCCGGGGCCAACGTCTACCTGACCTTGGATAGCCGCATGCAGCAGGAGGCCGAGGATTGCCTGGAAGGCAAGACGGGAGCCATCGTCGCCCTGGATCCCCGTTCCGGCAAGATTCTGGCCATGGCCTCTTCTCCATCCTTTTCCCAGGAGGCCTTTGAGCGGGGGCTGCCGCCCCAGGAATGGCAACGGCTCAGCCAGGATAAGGGCCATCCCCTGGAAAACCGCGCTCTCCGGGGACAGTATCCCCCAGGTTCCACTTTCAAAATTATCATGGCGGTGGCCGGCCTGGAAGAGCAGGTCATCACCCCCGAAACCACCTTTAATTGCACCGGGTCCCTGATCTTAGGCGACCACGAGTTCAAATGCTGGAAAAAGAGCGGCCACGGCGAGGTCAATCTCCATCGGGCCCTGGTGGAATCTTGCGACGTCTATTTTTATAACCTGGGGGAGAGGCTGGGGATTGACCGCATTGCCAAGTGGAGCCGCCGCTTCGGCCTGGGACAACCCAGCGGCCTGCATCTGGATAAAGAGATGTCCGGGCTGGTGGCCTCCAGCGAATGGAAAAAGGCCCGCTTCCACCAGGCCTGGCACGAAGGGGAGACCCTGTCGGTTGCCATTGGCCAGGGATATAACCTGGTCACCCCGCTCCAGATGGCCCAGGTGGCCGCGGCCATAGCCAGCGGCGGCCTGATCTATGAGCCGCAGTTAGTGGAAAAAGCGGAGAGTCCTACCGGGGAGGTTATCTTTCAGTCCCAGCCGCAGGTCAAGTATCGCCTGGGGGCCAGTCCGGCCACCATCGCCGCGGTGCAGAAGGCCCTGGAGGGAGTAGTGGCGGAGGAGGTCGGGACCGGCAAGGAGGCCCGTCTGGCCCACATCCAGGTGGCCGGCAAGACCGGCACCTCCCAGGTGGTGACCACGGAGAGGCTGGAAGAGGAGAAAAAAGACGGTACCACCGAGAAGATCCGCAAGTATCAAAACCATGCCTGGTTCGTGGGTTACGCCCCGGCGGACAACCCCCGGGTGGCCGTGGCGGTGCTGTTGGAACACGGCGGCCACGGCGGCACTGATGCCGGGCCTCTGGCCCGGCGGGTCATCGCCGCGGCCCTGCGGGAGCACGAGCCCCGGGTGGCCCAATCGGAATAATACGGTTTTCAGTTTTCAGCTAAACATTCATGAACAACTACTGCCTCACCCCCGGCGATGAAAAATCCCCCCTGCCCCCCTTTGTCAAAGGGGGGTTCAAAGTCCCCCTTTGAAAGAGGGGGATTTAGGGGGATTTGAAGTTTTCATGGAAAAAGAAAAAATAGAGCTACCATGAGATGCCCCCAAAAGTGAGACACTTTTTATGAGAGGGTTGGTTTAAAGCAACCATGGCTCAAGTTACCCAGCAGCCCCTCTGGGGGTGGAGGGAGCGTAGCGACCGGA
>JBKQKO010000126.1:0-3509 GCA_052147455.1 Desulfobaccales bacterium
CCTCCAGGGTATAGAAGGCGGCCTCGGCCTCCACCATCCAGAACTCCGTCAGGTGGCGCCTGGTCTTGGATTTCTCCGCCCGGAAGGTGGGCCCGAAACAATAGACCCGGCCCAGGGCCATGGCCGCAGCCTCCAGGTAGAGCTGGCCGCTCTGGGAGAGGTAGGCCTTGCCCCGGTCCAGGTAGTTCGTCTCGAACAGGCTGGTGGTCCCCTCAGAGCAGGTGGGCGTCAGGATGGGGGTATCTATCAGGACGAAGTCCCGCTCATGAAAAAAATCACGGCAGGCCCGGGAGACCTCGTCCCGGACCCGCAGGATGGCCTGCTGCCGGGGGGACCTGAGCCAGAGGTGGCGCCAGTCCATCAGGAAACCCACCCCGTGCTCCTTCTGCGAAATGGGATATTCCGGAGCGATATTAAGCGGGTGCAATCGGGAGACTTCCAGTTCATAGCCCCCGGGGGCCCGGGGTTCGGCCTTCACCTTGCCCTCCAGGATCAGGGAGGACTCCAGGGTGAGGCGCTCGAACTGCTGAAAGTCTGCCTCCGGTAGATTCCCCTGAACCAGTACACATTGGGCCAACCCGGCGCCGTCCCGCATCACCAGAAAGCGGACCTTGCCGCTGGAGCGCAAATGGTAAACCCAACCCCGAAGGGTCACCGTTTCCCCGAGATGCTGGGCCAAATTGGCGATATCAATTACCAGGGGCAAAGTTTTCTCGGACATGCGACCATCCCCAACTGCGCCAGAAATACCGGTAGGAGAGAGTAGGGGCGGGTTTCAAACCCGCCCCTACTAGTGGAGCGCTTCATTATTTATCTGACCTACAATCGGCCAAGATTTGATGGTCCGGGAGGTTAACGCCCCCGATTTAATTGTCTGCTTAATTATGAGACGCCGTCCTGGGGGCGCACCTGCCGCCCTGGATCTCACAGCATAATCTTGATATGGGCATTTTCCCGGAGGGTTTTGACCCATACGGAAAATTGCTTCTCCATCTCCTGCTGATTCAGGATGTGGCGAATCTCCGGAGCCACCTCCTCATAGGGCCGGGCCTGACCGCTCCGGCGTTCCAGCAGCTGAATCAATTGAATCCCTTGCGGAGTCATAACCGGGGCCACCTCTTTGGGACTTAACCGCCCCAGCACTTGCGCCAGCCTGGGATCCATATCGCTTTCAGGAACGAAACCGACATCGCTTTCCTGCAGGGAGTATTTCTTGGCGACATCCGGAAAAGTGGCGCCGTCTCTGACTTCCTGGACGACGGTTTCCGCTTTCTTTTTTATCTCTTCTTGCTGGGCTGCGGTGGCGCCCGGCGGCATATCCATCTTGATAGCGCACAGGTGCAATTGGACCCCGCCTTGCTTATATTTTTCCTCGTAAATCTGCCGCACCTGCGCCTCATTGACCACGGCCTTGCTGCCCACCGCCATAACCACCAGGCGATCCTGGGTTATCTGGTCGGCAATATTTTGCTTGATCTCTTCCAGGGTGAGGCCGGCCTTGGCCAGGGCCTTATTCAAGGACTCCTCGTCCGTCAGATTATTGCGTTTCTTAAAGGTTTCCAGGGCCGCATTCAGTTCCTTATCTTCGATTTTGATCCCCCGGCGTTTGGCCTCGGCCTTAGCCAGCTTCCGGTCAATGAGGCTTTCCAGCAGCTGGCGTTGGAGAACCTTGTCTTCTTTGCTCTTGGGATCAATACCCGCCTGGGCCTCGATGGTTCTGGAGGCCTTTTGCAGCTCCGACATGGTGATGATTTCATCATTGACTTGGGCCACAATCTGATCCACCACTTTAGCGGAGCCGTCCCTGGCCGCTACCCCCGCCAGCAGGCAGGTCAGGGCCAAGGTCAGCAGCCCTCTGGAAATTCTCGCCATGGTTTTCTACCTCTCTTCTTCTGCATTAACAAATGTCTCCACTTCTTTCAAGCAGTTTTGCAAATGCTTCATAGATGGGCCGTCTTGCGGCAGCCGCACCCGTAAGGTTTGATCCTGAAAAAGGCGAAAGGTCTCCGGCTTGCTTTTCAGCAGGCCGACCAGGCGCGGCAGGTCCAAACGTTCCGGCTGGGCAAACTGCAGCCGCACAAAGCTGTCCTGCACCTCCAGACGTTTGAGGCCCAACTGCCGCAAGCGATGTTTGAGGCGGACCACCTCCAGGAGGTTGCGCCCCTCCGGGGGCAGCGGTCCGAAGCGATCCTGGAATTCCACTTCCAGTTCTTGCACCATCTCCGGGGTCAACCGGCCGGAGAGTCGCCGGTAGAGAGCCAGGCGCTGCTGGACATCGGGCACGTAATCTTCGGGCAGGTAAGCGGCCAGGGGCAGGCGGATCTCCGGGTCCGGGGCCAGGTCCTCCGGCTCGCCCTTGAACTCCCGAATAGCCTGTTCCAGGAGCTGCAGGTAAAGCTCATACCCGACTTCCGCCACCTGGCCGGATTGGGCCTGACCCAGGAGATTGCCGGCCCCCCGGATCTGCAGATCGTGCATGGCGATCTTAAAACCGGAGCCCAGCTCGGTAAATTCCATCAAAGCCTTCAGGCGTTTTTGGGCCTCATTGGAGAGGGCATCCTCATCGGGCACCAGCAGGTAGGCATAGGCCTGCGACTGGCTGCGACCCACCCGGCCCCGCAGCTGATAGAGCTGCGCCAGCCCAAGGGTGTGGGCCCGGTTGATGATGATGGTGTTGGCCGCCGGGATGTCCAGGCCGGCTTCGATGATCGCGGTGCATACCAGCACGTCCACGTCCTTGCGCCAGAAGCGCAGCATTACCTTTTCCAGCTCTCGCTCCGGCATCTGGCCATGGGCCATGGCCACCCTGGCCTCGGGCACCATCTCCTGGACCTGGCGGGTCCAGCTGGCCAGGTTTCGCACCCGGTTGTGCACGAAAAAGACCAGTCCGCCCCGGGCCAGTTCCCGGCGGATGGCCGCCTGGATTACGGCCCGCTCCGGGCGGCACAAGTAGGTGCGCACCGCCAGGCGGTCCTCCGGCGGGGTGTCGATCAGGCTCAGGTCCCGCAAGCCCGTCAGGGACAATTGCAGAGTCCGGGGAATGGGGGTGGCGGTCAGGGTAAGAACGTCCACGGTGCGGCGCCAGTCCTTCAGTCTCTCCTTTTGCTTCACCCCGAAACGCTGCTCCTCATCGATGATGGCCAGGCCCAAATCCTTGAAGGCCACGTCTTTGGACAGCAGCCGGTGGGTGCCGATGACGATGTCCACCTGGCCCCGGGCCAGGTCCGCCAGGATCTGCCGTTGCGCCGCGGGCGCTTTGAAGCGGCTCAGGACCCGCACCTCCACCGGATAGTGAGCCAGCCGCCTGCTGAAGGTTTCGTAATGCTGCTCCGCCAGCACCGTGGTGGGCACCAGCATGGCCACCTGCTTGCCGTCCATGGCCGCCTTGAAGGCGGCCCGCACCGCCACCTCGGTCTTGCCGTAGCCCACGTCGCCGCAGATGAGCCGGTCCATGGGCTTATCCGAGGCCAGATCCGCCAGGACTTCCTGGATGGCCTGTTCCTGGTCCG
>JBKQKO010000127.1:0-28024 GCA_052147455.1 Desulfobaccales bacterium
TGTAACCTGATGCTTGGTACGTCTCATTCTCAGCCTCCTTGTTGATGGTTAGACTGGCTTGGAATCCCAGAATACCACCAACCGATAGGACAGTCACAACTCTCCTTTGCATCATAGTTACTTGCCACCATAAACACTTATCAGTCGGGCGGGGAAAATTGCGGATATGATCTGGATAGTGTATCTGGTGATTAACCGGGCCGGGGCGGTCCCCCGGCCCTTGCTGGTGTGCCGTCGCAGATCTGCACGGCCCCGAACCGCCGCCGGGAAGACGCCGGCCGCTTTAAATTTCACGGCCTGGCGCTCCGGAAGAACCATCCAGGTCACTGCAAAGCCGCTTTTTTTCTGTCACCCTGAGCGTAGCGAAGGGTCTAGGTATTTGATAAAAATAGATTCTTCGCTTCGCTCAGAATGACAGTTAGGTGAAATTAAAGTTTTTAAAGGGTTTGTCGCCTCCCCGGAGGCTCCGAAGTTGGTTCGCACTTTATCCCAGGCCCATCTCGCATTCTCCCCTTGCCCCGGCCCGAGGCTTCGCGGTATGATAGAAGCCAGCGCGGTGTTCATTCCCTCTCTCCATAAAAATTGCTATAATTTTATCTAGTTAAGCTAGTAGGGTGATTCGGGAATAGGTTTAAGATATCCTGGCCCTAAGAACTCCCCCTCCCTGAGAAGGGAGGGGATTGGGGGGAGGATGGTAACATATTAAGATAACAGAAAAGATAATCACCCCCCACCCCAACCCTCCCCCCTCTCAGGGGGAGGGGATAAAAGGGATTTCCCGTCGCCGTAGGTGAGGCAGTAGTTGTTCATGGACGTTTAGCTTGCGAAATTATTAGGAAAAATGAGGGCAGGCTAAAGCCTGCGGCGGCTGCCTAAACCCCGGATATTTTTTTAAAATATTCTGAAACACTACTAACTAGAAGACCGGGAGACCATGCCCCAATCCCAGTTCGTCCATCTCCACGTGCACACCGCCTTCAGCCTGCTGGACGGCGCCATCCGCATCCCGGACCTGCTGGCCCAGGCCCAGGCCTATGAGATGCCGGCAGTGGCCATCACCGACCACGGCACCCTGTTCGGGGTCCTGGATTTCTACCAGAAGGCCAGGGCCGCAGGCATCAAGCCGATCCTGGGGTGCGAGCTCTACGTGGCCCCGGGCTCCCGGCAGGACCGCAAGGGCAAGGGAGAATACCATCACCTGGTGGTGCTGGCTGAGAACCAGCAGGGTTATCAGAACCTCGTCCGTCTGGTGACCCGGGCGCACCTGGAGGGCTTCTACTATCGCCCCCGGGTGGATCAGGAACTCCTGCAGGAGTTGGGCGGCGGCCTGATTGCCCTGTCCGCCTGCCTCCATGGCAAGGTGGCCCAGCGTTTGCTGCAAGATGACCCCCGGGGCGCCGAAGCCGCCGCCCGGGAATACGCCGAGCTCTTCCCGGGGCGCTTTTACCTGGAGGTCCAGGCCAACGAATTGCCGGAGCAGCTCAAGGTGAATCAGGCCCTCTTGGAGCTGGCGCCTCGCTGGGGGATTCCTTTGGTGGCCACCAATGACGTCCATTACCTGCGCCCCGAAGACGCCCGGGCCCAGGACGTCCTGCTGTGCATCCAGACGGCCAGGACGGTGAACAGCGCCGGCCGCATGAAATTTCAGACCGACCAGCTCTATTTCAAGAGCGCCGCGGAGATGGCCCGGGCCATCCCCCACCCCGGGGCCCTGGCCGCCGCGGGGGAGATTGCGGCCCGTTGCGACCTCACCCTGGACCTGGGCCACTATCGCTTCCCGGTGTACCCGGCGGCCCACGGCGAGAGCATGGAGTCTCTCCTGAGCCAGCGGGCCCGGGAGGGTCTCCAGGCCCGCCTGGCGGCGGCGCCGGCGGAGCAGCGGCGGCAGCCGGAGGAGGCCTATTGGCAGCGCCTGCAATTCGAGACCGATATCCTGGTGAAGATGGGCTTTGCCGGCTATTTCCTGGTGGTGGCCGACATCATCGCCTATGCCCGGCATCAGCAGATCCCCGTGGGCCCGGGCCGGGGCTCCGCGGCCGGCAGCCTGGCGGCCTACTCCCTGGGGATCACCGACCTGGACCCACTGGCCTACGGGTTATTCTTCGAGCGCTTCCTCAACCCGGAGCGCACGAGCCCGCCTGATATCGATGTGGACTTCTGTTACGAGCGCCGGGGGGAGATCATCGACTACGTCTCCCGGACTTACGGCTGGCAAAACGTGGCCCAGATCACCACCTTCGGCAGCATGAAGACCCGCCAGGTGATCCGGGACGTGGGCCGGGCCCTGGAAGTGCCTTACCCGGAAGTGGACCGGATCGCCAAGCTGGTGCCGGAGAGACTGAACATCACCCTGGAGGCGGCCCTGCAAATGGAGCCGCGTCTCCGGGAGCTGCGGGACACCAACCCTACGGTTCGGGAAGTTCTGGCCATCGCCGCGGTCCTGGAGGGCCTGCCCCGGCACGCCTCCACCCATGCCTCGGCGGTAGTCATCTCCGACCGCCCCCTGATCGACTACCTTCCTCTCTACAAAGGCAACAAAGGGGAGTTGGTCACCCAGTTCGACATGAAGGGGGTGGAGAAGGTAGGATTGGTGAAATTCGACTTCCTGGGACTGCGCACCCTGACGGTCATCGACCAGGCGGTCGGCCTCATCCAACGACATCATCAGGCGGATTTTGACATCCACACCATTCCCCTGGACGATGCCGCCACCTTCCAGCTACTCCAGGCGGCCAACACCGCTGGGGTCTTCCAGTTGGAGAGCGCCGGGATGCGGGCCCTGATGGTGCGCCTGCGGCCCTCGGTCTTTGAGGACATCATCGCCCTGGTGGCCCTTTACCGGCCGGGGCCCATGGAAAGCGGCATGCACGACGACTATGTGCGCCGCAAACACGGGGAGGCCAGGGTGGAGTATGCTTTGCCCCAACTGGAACCCATCCTCCAAGAGACCTATGGGGTCATCCTCTACCAGGAACAGGTGATGCAAATCGCCGCGGCGGTTTCCGGTTTCTCTCTGGCGGAGGCGGATCTCCTGCGCCGGGCCATGGGCAAAAAGGACCCGGCGGTGATGGAGGCCCAGCGGCACCGCTTCCTTTCCGGGGCCGAGGGGCATGGCATCCCCAAGGCCAGGGCGAAGGAACTCTTCAATCTGATCGAAAAGTTTGCCGGTTACGGTTTCAACAAGTCCCACAGCGCCGCCTACGCCCTGGTGGCCTACCAGACCGCCTATCTCAAGGCCCACTACCCCCTGGAGTTTTTGGCGTCGGTCCTGAACAGCGAAATCAACAATACCACAGCCCTGGCCAGGCATATCATGGAGGCCCGGGATCAGGGGATCGAGCTGCTGCCGCCGGACATCAACAAGAGTTCCCGGGATTTCACGGTGGCGGGGGACAAGGTGCGCTACGGTCTATCCGGGGTGAAAAACGTGGGCCTCGGGGCCATCCAGGATATTTTGGAAGCCCGGGGACCGGGCCGGTTCGAGAGTTTCCGGGACTTCCTGGAAAGGATCAGCTTAAACAAGGTGAACCGCAAGGTGCTGGAATCTTTGATCCAGGCCGGGGCCTTCGACGCCTTGCAGCCCCGGCGTTCCCGCCTCATGGCCGGCCTGGACCAGGCCATGGAAAAGACCCAAAACTTGAAGCGCCTCCAGGACACCAAGCAGATGTCCATGTTCGCCGGGCTGGCCGTGTCCCATAACGACGACGACTGGCTGCCGGAGGCGGAGCCCTGGGAGAAATCCGCGAAGCTGGCCATGGAAAAGGAGGCCCTGGGGGTCTACCTCTCCGGCCATCCCCTGGACGCTTATCGCAGCCTGCTCAAGACCCGGGTCAGGGTCACCACCGCCGACCTGGGCGAAATCCCCGATTCCCAGGAAGTAACTCTGGGGGTGGTGGTCACCTCTCTGAAGGAAAAGGTGGGTAAGAAAGGTGGCCACCTGGCCATCCTGACGGTGGAGGACCTGGCCGGCAGCGTGGAAGTCCTGGTCTTCGGCGAGGTTTATGACCGGGCGGCCCGCTGGCTGCAGCAACCCAGCCTCCCCCTCTGGCTGAAGGGTGCGGTGATCCAGGAAGAACAAGGTACCAAACTGCGGGCCCTGGAGATCGCCCCCCTGGAGACCGCCCTGCCCAAGTGGCCGGAAAGGCTGGACCTCCGGGTCCAGGCCGCCCGCGTCACCCCGGAGCAGCTGCTCAAACTCAAGGAGGTCCTGGGCCGCCACCCCGGGCCGGTGCCGGCCTTCCTGCACTTCCTGGATCCGAGGCAGGAGGCGATCCTGGCCTTGCCCCCTGAACTGGGCCTCACCCCCTCCGCCGAGCTGGCAGAGGAAGTCAACCGCCTGTTGGGCTATCCGGCCCTCAGCCTCTGATACCAGGTTAACCTCAAAGATAGAGGTTTACCCCGGAGCAACCAGCCGTCGCGGCCCCAGATCGCTTCCAGGCCCCCAGGAGGGGAGGTTGGGGCTAATTTTTTTTGAAAAAATCCCGGCCGGCGATTGTAATGAGGAAATTAATGAATAAAGTAAGTGTAAGGCGTCGAAAGTGATTCTCGATTTCCGCAGGCTGGGCTTCCCCTTGCCAACCCTGGTGCCGGTGGCGCTCCTTTGCCGGCCCGGGATCTGTACAAACTTGTGAGCATAAATTCGGGAAAATTAACAAAAATGTAAGTTGCCTTCTCGGTAACTTTTTGAATTTACTTTAAAATAAATCTGGTATAAAAATTGCTGTCTATTATCTAAATAACCTTAAATTTTCAGGGGAGGACTAACGTGCACTGCCAGAGTTGCAAGACGGTGGAAGATGTTTTCAAAGTCGTCCGAGATAAGGAAGTTAGCTTTATCCAGATCTGGTTCTCGGACATTTTGGGAGTGTTGAAGAGTTTTTCTATCCGCCCTTCAGAGCTGGAAGAGGCGATGACCGAAGGCATGGGGTTCGACGGTTCCTCGATCGAGGGCTTTGCCCGCATTGAAGAGAGCGACATGATTGCCAAGCCCGACCCCACCACCTTCCAGATCCTGCCCTGGCGGCCGGAGGAGAGGCCGGTGGCCCGGATGTTCTGCGACATCCTGCAACCCGACGGCTCCCCCTATCCCGGCGACCCCCGTTATGCCCTGAAACGCATGCTGGCCAAGGCAAAGGAGAAAGGTTACACCTATTACGTCGGGCCGGAATTGGAATATTTTTACTTCCGGGACAGCACCTGCACCGCGACCCTGGACAGCGGCGGTTATTTCGACGCCCCGCCCCTGGACCTGGCCAACGATCTGCGGCGCCACACCGTCTTCGCCCTGGAAAACATGGGCGTCCGCATCGAGTACAGCCACCATGAAGTGGCCGCCTCCCAGCATGAAATTGACATGCGCTACGACGAAGGCCTGGCCATGGCCGACAAGACCATGACCTTGCGGGCCACGGTGAAGGCCATCGCCATGGTCAACGGCTTCTATGCCACCTTCATGCCCAAGCCCATTTTCGGGATCAACGGCAGCGGCATGCACACCCACCAGTCCCTCTTCAAGGGCAAGAAAAACGCCTTGTATGACGCCAGTGACAAGTATCACCTGTCGGCCGAGGGCAAGAGTTACATCGCCGGCTTGCTGAAGCACGCCCGGGAAATCACCGGCATCTGCAGCCAGTGGGTGAACTCCTACAAGCGCCTGGTGCCGGGCTACGAGGCCCCGGTGTACGTCGCCTGGGCCCGGCGCAACCGCTCCGCCCTGGTGCGGGTGCCCATGTATAAACCCGGCAAAGAGGCGGCCACCCGCTGCGAATACCGCGCCCCGGACCCGGCCTGCAACCCCTACCTGGCCTTTGCGGTGATGCTGGCCGCCGGCCTCAAGGGCATCGAAGGCAAGTACCCCTTGCCGGAGCCGGTGGAATTGGACATCTACCACCTCACCGAGAACGAACGGAAGCGCCATGGAATCAAGGAACTGCCCGGCAGCCTTGCCGAGGCGGTGGCCGAGGTGGAAAAGAGCGCCCTGGTGAAGGAAGCCCTGGGAGCACACATCCATAGCAAGTTCCTGGCAAACAAGAAGATGGAGTGCGATGCCTACCGGATGCACGTGAGCGCCTACGAGATCGAGCGCTACCTGCCCATCTTGTAAAGTAAAAGGCAGCCACCGTTTAACGACGGCTCACAACGCGGGCCGGGGAATCTCCCGGCCTGCGTTGTTTTTTGGTTCCCAAGCTCCTGCTGGGGAACGAGAGAATTCCCCCTCACCCTAGCCCTCTCCCCCATCGAGGGAGAGGGGATAAAATGAAACTTCCATAGTTAATCCAATTGTTCGCCCTGATTAATAAAATTGGCCTGCCCCATCTATCTGGCCATTCTTCTGAGGCGCCGCCGGCGCGGTAGGGGCGGATATTTTCTGGTTCCCATGCTGGAGCTGGGGAACGAGAGAAAAGGGGCAACCCCGATCACAGGCTGGAAGCCTGTGCCACTGTCGCCCCTGCGGCATTTCCTTGGATTTGGCCATGCCAACCAATTTATCTGTTTCAAAATGAAACTATTTAATTGCCTTGCTCCCTTGGTCCTTGATAAGTTTTAGCAAATCCAGGAAGAGAAAAATCCTTTATGAAAAAAGCCACCTACAAAATCCGGCGCATAATCATCCTGGCCTTTCTGTTCAGCGTTCTGGCAGTGCTGGTCTTCGCGGGATTCAGCTTCCAGGTGCACCGGGAAATCGGCAATCGCTTGCGGCTGCTGGAACTCACCGGCGACCTGTTTCAGAGCCTGCTGGAGACCCGCCGCTTTGAAAAGAATTTCTTCCTTTACCATCAGCCTGCCAGCATCCAGGAGGCCGGGAATTATACCCGGCATGTGGTTGAGCTTTACTTGAGCCATGAAGCGGAGATCCTGCGGTTGAAAAAAGACCCCCAGGCGCCGGAGTTTTATAAAACCATCACCCGGTATCAAGAAGTTTTGGCCAAGATCGAAACGGATCTCCAAGGGCCTGCGGCCGGCAATCGCAATTTTGCCGCAGAAGAAGAAGAAATGCGCAACCTGGGGCAGAAGCTGCTGAACATTACCGAAGGTTGGCAGAAGGATGAAAGGCTGGAGATCGACCGCCTGTTCAAGCGCGCCATGGGGCTGTTCGTCGGCTCGGTTTTAGTCTTCCTGGCCCTGGGCATCCTGGTGGCCTTCTATCTCACCCGCATGTTGGTGCGGCCCCTGGACCAGATGCAGCAAGCCATGAACAAGATAGCCCATGGTGATTTCGCCCCTATTGATCAACCGGAGTCCTCCTCGGAAGAATTCTCGGCCCTGTTCCGGGCCTTCAATCGGATGACCCACGAACTGCAGGTGCATCAGGAACAACTGGTGCAATCGCGGAAGATCGCCGCGGTGGGTACCCTCACCGCGGGCATCGCCCACGAACTCAATAATCCCATCAACAATATCGTGCTCAGCGGCGAGGTCCTTAAAGAGGACTTCCGGGAGCTGAGTCAGGAAGAGGCCCTGGGGTTGATCCAGGATATCATGGGGCAAGCGGAGCGCGCCGCGGAGATCGTCAAGGGCCTCCTGGATTTTTCCCGGTCGGAGCACCCCGAGTTCGAAGCCCTGGACATCGCCGGGGTCATCCAGGATACCCTGAAGCTGGTGCGCAACCAGTTGTCGCTCTCCGGCATCCAGGCGGAACTGGACCTCCCCCAGGACCTGCCCCGGGTGCAGGGGAACCGCAAGAGCCTGCAGCAAGTCTTTCTAAACCTCTTCATCAACGCCGTCCAGGCCATGCTGGACGGAGGCACCCTCACCGTCCGGGCCCATCCCACCCCGGACGGCCAATGGCTGAAAGTGCAGGTGATTGATACCGGCATGGGAATCGCGGCCAAGGACCTGCCCCACATCTTTGACCCCTTCTACACCACCAAGCAGGTGGGCCGGGGCACGGGCCTGGGCCTTTCCGTGACTTACGGCATCGTGGAAAAACATGGGGGCCATATTGAGGTGGAGAGCAAAAAGGGCAAGGGATCGACCTTCAACGTGGCGCTGCCGGTGGGCCAGGAGTGAGCAGGGCGCCCGACGCGGCGTCCGGGGTGACCGCGGCTGCGGTTTCGAGACGGCTTCCAGGAGCTTTGGGTGCCTGCCGCACACTATTAAAGGGTTAGATGAATATCGCGGTGGCGGACGACGAAATCCTGGTCCAGCAGAGGCTGAAAGCAGCCTTGGAAAAAGAGGGGCACCCGGGGATGCCCGGGTCAACGGTCTGGAGTGCGAACCCCCTGACTTGCAGAGCTGGCGCCGGCAATTTGCAGGAGAGATTTTGCTGGTCCGGGGGCTGGGAAAAGTGATGCGTCTCCCGGATAATTCCGGGCAACGACAAAGAAGGGAGAACTAGGCATGTCCTTTAGTCTTTATCTACCACTGGCCGGTAACAGCATCAACATCCTGCTGCTTTTCGGACTGGGGGGCGCGGTGGGCTTCCTCTCGGGCGTCTTCGGCGTGGGTGGCGGCTTTCTCATGACCCCGCTGTTGATCATGGTCGGCATTCCCTCCACGGTGGCCGCGGCTTCGGATTCCAACCAGATCGTGGCGGCCTCCACCTCCGGCGCTTACGCCCATTACCGCATCGGAAACGTGGACTTCAAGATGGGGCTCTTCCTGCTCATCGGCGGGGTCCTCGGCGGCACCCTGGGGGTCCAGCTCATCAAGGTGCTGCGCTCCATGGGGAACGCCGACTTCGTCATCAAAATCACCTACGTGGTGATGCTGGGGGTGATTGGCGGCTACATGTTCATGGAAAGCCTCCAGTCCCTCCGCCAGAAGCCGGCGCCGGAAGGCAGGCGGCCTGAGCCCGCCAAGGTTTCGGTTTCCCGGTACAACCGCTTCATCCAATCCCTGCCGTACCAGATGAGATTCGACAAGTCCGGGGTGACCCTGTCGCCCCTGCTGCCCCTTATTCTGGGGGTCTTTGTGGGCATCCTGGCGGCCATCATGGGGGTGGGCGGCGGTTTCATCATGGTACCGGTGATGGTCTATATGCTGCGCATGCCCATGCACGTGGTAGTGGGCACCAGCCTGTTCCAGATCCTCTTCACCTGTATCAACGTCACCTTCATGCAGGCCATTACCAATTTTACCGTGGACCTGGTGCTGGCCATTATTTTGCTGCTGGGTTCCACCCTGGGGGCCCAGTTCGGGGTGCGCCTGAGCCGCCGGCTGAAGGCCGACCAATTAAAAATTCTGCTGGCCTCCATTGTCCTCATCGTCATGGTGCAAATGCTGGCCAGCCTCATCATTCCACCCCATCTGATGCTGGCGCACAAGGGCGGACACTGAGATGGGGGCCAGGAGTTATTTCGGGCACAGGTGGGTGGCGGTCCCGGGGTTGTTGTTGATTTTGAGCTTGCCTTCCCTGGTCTGGGGGGCCTCCCTGGATCTTAAGGTTTCTCCCTCCCAGGTGGACATCGGGCCCTTCTTCCGGGGCCAGCGGGTGACGGTGACGGCCATGATCCCCCAGGGGGCCGAGGCGATCATGGAAGTGGTGGGCCAGACCGGGGACGAGCACCTGATGCGTAAGGGGCGCCGGGGCGGGTTGTGGATGAACGTGGGCGAGATCGACTTCCACGGCGCCCCCTCCCTGTACATGGCCATGAGTACCAACCCCAAACTCCTGGAAGCCGCCGCGGCGGCAGAACCTTGGGGCTTCCCGGCCCTGAAGGCGCGGGTGACCATGTCGGGCATGATCCAAGACCCTGAGCGGGATGAATTCCTCGAGCAGTTCCTGAAGATGAAGGAGAGTGAGGGGCTTTACACCACCTTTCAAAAGCCTATCGAGAAATCCCCGGCCGCCGGCGGCCTGGTTCCCGTGCAGGGCGAGTTTCAGCTGCCCACCAACGTCAGGCCGGGCAGCTACCAAGTCTGCCTCTCGGTGATTCAGGAAGGGCCGATAACCGCCAAGGATTGCGGGGAGCTCAAGGTGACCATGGTGGGCTTCCCGGCCATGATTGCCACTTTGGCGTATCAGCATGCCGTCATCTATGGTATTTTGGCGGTGGTTATCGCCATCGTCACCGGCTTTGCCATAGGCTTTATCTTCAAGGGCGGCGGCGGGCATTAGTTAGCCCCGGCAGGGGCGGACCCTGATAAATCCTGATCTTAAAAGCTGGCTCGGATGACGCCGGGGGGAAGGGGAAAACAGCAAAAGGAGAAGGCTTCACGGTTTGCCCCCGTTTCCCGGTTTGCCTGTTCCACTGGGGAATTAAGTTGATGTGGCGATTTCTCAAGGACCTCCGGAATTTTTTAACCAGGGTGGTGAAGCCCGGCTCGGATCTGGTGGGCTTTCCGGAGCTCTTTGAGCAATTCCAAATTCTGCTGGAGGACCATCAGCAGGTTATGGAGCTGATTGCCGACCTGGGGGAGAAGTCCGGGGGGGAATTCATCTTCGACCGCAAGTACCTGATCGACACCATCAACGAGATGCAAAACCTGATCCTGCGCATGGTCAAGGGGGTCAACTTCATCAGCTCCAACCGCTACCTGGAACTGTATTCCACCATCGACCGGATCTTTATCCCCCTGGAGACAGAGCTGCGGGGCCGTTTGAACCTGTCCCGGGATATGCCTTACGTGGTTTCCCTCAAAGAAGCGACCCCGGATCGCCCTGAACTCCTCGGGGGCAAGGCCAATGCCTTGAGCACCATCATGCAAAACCTCTCCCTGCCGGTGCCCCCGGGCTTTGTCATCACCACCCGCGCCTGGCGCCTCTTCCTGGAGGACAACCATCTGGAAGAGCGGATTCACGGCTGGTTGGAAGCCTGGGCCGCGGGGGAGCGCGACGAAACCGAGAGCGCCCGGCAGCTCCAGTACAGCATCCTGGCGGGGGTGGTGCCCCAGGAAGTGGCCGGGGAGATCCGGCGCCAGGCGGAAAAGGGAGGCAGTTCCTGGGCGGTGCGCAGCAGCGCCTACGGGGAGGACGGCGAGATCACCTTTGCCGGCCTGCACCAGAGCTTACTCAACGTTCCGGCCAAGGGCCTCCTCCAGGCCTTTAAGCAGGTGCTGGCCAGCCTTTATTCGCCTGAAGCCCTGGTGTACCGGCAGGCGATGAGGATGCTGGGGGAGGAGGCGGCCATGGCGGTGCTGGCTCAGGAGATGATCGCCAGTCAGGTGAGCGGGGTGGTGCACACCCTGGATGTCAGCGGCTCGGAGCCGGACTGCCTGGTGATTTACGCCTCTTGGGGTCTGGGGCGCACCGTGGTGGAGGGCAGTGGTCCGGTTGACCGCTATGTGGTGGAGCGGGACTATCCCCACCGCCTGCGGCGCCAGGAGATCGCCCGGAAGGAGACCCTGAGCCGGCCCGCGGCCGGTGGGGGTGAGGAGGAGGCGCCGGTGGCGAAGGATGCGCAAGAACAGGCCAGCCTCTCCGAGGAAACCCTCCACACCCTGGCGCGCTGGGCCTTGAGCCTGGAGCGCTACTTCAAACGGCCCCAGGATATCGAGTGGGCCCTGGACGAGGCGGGCCACTGCTGGCTCCTGCAGTCCCGGGGATTGCAGATTTCCAAGACCGCCGCCCCGGTTGGGCAGGATATTTGCGAGACCTGTGCTGGTTATCCGATACTCATTGAAAACACCGGGGTGGTAGTCCATGCCGGGGTGGGCTCCGGGCCGGTCTGCCTGGTGCAGTCGGATGAGGGCATGAACCGCTTCCCGGAGGGGGCGGTCCTGGTGACCAAATATACCGCGCCCTGGCTGGCCCGTATCGTGCCCAAGGCCGCGGCCATCGTGGCGGAGCGGGGCTCGGCCGCGGGTCATTTGGCCACCATCGCCCGGGAATTCCGGGTCCCCACCCTGGTGGGAGTGGAGCGGGCCGGCGAAATCCTGGCGGAAGGCATGAAGGTGACGGTGGACACCAAGCAACGGATCATTTATGCCGGCCGGGTCAAGGAACTGCTGCAGTATGAACTGATGCAGGCTATGACCTTCGAAGATGCCCCGGAGTTCCGGCTTTTGCGGCGTCTGCTGACCCGCATCGCGCCCCTCTATTTGACCGATCCCGAGACCCAGGATTTCACCCCGGAGGGCTGTAGAACCGTCCACGACGTGATCAGATTCATTCATGAAAAGGCGGTGGCGGAATTGATGGACCTGCCCCGCTTCGTCAAGCGCTTCAAAGGGGTGCAGATCTGGACCCTGGTTTCGGATATACCCCTGGGCCTCAAAGTCATTGATCTGGGCGGAGGGGTCGAAGCCGAGGCTCACGGCACCAAGTTATTTCCGGAACAAATCAGGTCGCTCCCTCTGCAGGCCCTGTGGGAGGGCCTCTCCGAACCGGGGGTCTGGAGCACCGAGCCGGTGCCGGTGGACTTTAAAGGGATGATGGCCAGTCTCACCAAAACCATGCCCGCGACTCCCAGCGCCGGCCCGGCGTTGGCATTCAACCTGGCGGTAATCAACGAGACCTACTTGAACCTCCACCTGCACCTGGGCTACCACTTCAACCTCATAGACGCCAGGATGGATCCCGAATCCCATCGCAACCACATCTATTTTCGCTTTGTGGGAGGGGTTACGGACTTGACCCGGCGGTCCCGCCGCTCCCAGTTGCTGGCTAAGATTCTTTCCCGGTACCACTTCAAGGTGGATATCAAGGGAGACCTGGTAGTGGCCAAAGTGCTGCATCTGCCCCAAGAGGACGTCAAGGAGCGCCTCAAGGTCGTGGGAAGGCTTATCGGTTTTACCCGGCAACTGGACATTCAGTTGCGCCACGACGAAGATATCCCGGAATTTGCGGAGACCTTCTTGCAACAAATGCTAAGCTCGGATCCCCCCGATACAGGAGGAAAATATGAGTCCGGATAAGCTGAGGGTCATGGTGCTGGACGATGAACCCATCGTCTGCAAGCGGTTAAAGCCGGCCTTGGAGAAGCTTGGTTACGAAGTGGACGCCTTTATCCAGAGCACCGAAGCTATGCATCAGATTCAGCGGATCAACTATGACATCATCATCACCGATCTCAAGATGAAGGAAATCGACGGCATGCAGTTTCTGAGCGAGGCCAAGAAACGCCATCCCGGCACGGAAGTCATCATTATCACCGGCTTCGCCACCATGGAAACCGCCAAACAGTCCTTTCAACAGGGGGTGTTCGATTTCATCGCCAAACCCTTTAAAATGAGCGAGATTCAGGAGGTAGTGAACCGGGCCGCCGCCAAGATTCGGGGGAGCGCGGCTTAGAAGGTTGAGAACCGCCAGCCGCCTCGGCCGTTCCCGGGCAGGGGAGGGCGCCTGCCCCAGATAAGCAACATACTAATTTGAAAGGATACGCAGATATGATTAAGACCCTGGTAGCTATCGAAGTGGATCTGGCCTCCAGCCTCGCCATCCGGTACGCCTGTCAATTGGGCAGCTTAATCGAGCTGGAGCTGTACCCCGTCTATGTGAAAGAGCCGCCGCCCGAGGTGCCGGCCATCGGCACCGGCTGGGTGCGGCACACCTGGGAGCGGGAAATCCTGGAGATGGGTAAGGAAGAGATTCAGGAGATGCTGGCCGGCGAGACGGAGTCCTGCCCCCAACTGCAGGCGCCCCGTGTGCTCTACGGAGACCGGCAATATGAGCTGCTCAAGATCATGGAACACGAGCCCTTCGACTTGTACGTGGAAGGGGCGCCTTACCCCTTCACCCCGGCCAACATTCAGTCGCGGCTCAATGCCAAGTTTTATCAGCGAGTTGGGATGCCCCTCATCTGGCTCCGGATGCTGAAGAGAATCAACCAGGTGCTGGTGCCCTGCTTCGAATCGGCCGGCGCCCGGTTGGCGATCCAGAGCTTACAAAAAATCTGGGCGGGCTGTGCCACCCCCCTGCACTTTTGTCTGGCGCCCGGAGCTGGGGATGCGGTACAGCAGGAGGTTGTAGAGGGGCGGGAGACCCTGCAGGCGGCCGGCTGCCAAACGCTCCTGCGGGATGATTGTCCCATGGACGGCGGCGGTCCGACCCCGGAGGCCATGAAGGACTACGGCCTGGTGGTGGTGGCCCTGGAGCGGGCCGTCAAGAAGGACAGCCCCAGGCTGCAATGGCTGGTCCAGGTGAAGGCGCCCTTGATGCTGGTGTTGTATTAATTGCTGGCAGGCTCCTAAAAAACTCGCAAAATTGAGGATGGGTCATTCTGAGCGAAGCGAAGAATATAGTCATATTAATAACTTCTATATCATTCACTTCATTCCGGATGACAAAAAAAGGGGTTTTCAACAGCCTGCTATTGTTGTGCTTCATAAATAGTATGGCATTAAATCAAGTGAAAACCTAAGTTCCGAGGGTATTAAAGTCCCCCTTGGGAAAAGGGGGATTTAGGGGGATTTCAAAAGGTTATTTTAAATCCCCCCTGCCCCCCCCTTATCAAGGGGGGTTAAAAAACCGTAGTTTGAAATGTTCTGGCAGTTATGCAGCATCACGCCAGGTCCTCCGGCTGGGAAGGGGCTCCAAAGGCCAGCAAAGGAAAATGCCTCCGGAATGGCGAACACCTGGGGCGCGTTGCGCCCCCTGAAACAACCGGGCTCGAAAAGGGCCAGGTTAAATGGATTTGGCCATGAGCGACGACGAAAGCAAAGATATTTCAACTCTATCCGGGGAAGAGCTTATCAAGGCCATGGAGGAATGGGCCGACCGGCGGGAGTATCTGGCCGAAGACCGCACCAAACTGGCCCAGTTCCGCACCAAACTGGCGGAGGAACGGACCGCTCTGGCCCACCGCCGCACGGAGTTGGCCGGCAAACGCACCGAGCTGGCCCAGGGCCGTACGGAGTTGGCCGGGGACCGGACCCGGTTAGCCGAGAAGCGCACCGGGTTGGCCGAAGGCCGCACGGAGTTGGCCGGCAAACGCACCGAACTGGCCAATAAACGCACCGGGTTGGCCGGGGACCGGACCCAGTTAGCCGAGAAGCGCACCGAACTAGCCGATGGCCGCACGGAGTTGGCCGGCAAACGCACCGAGCTGGCCAATAAACGCACCGGGTTGGCCGGGGACCGGACCCGGTTAGCCGAGAAGCGCACCGAACTAGCCGATGGCCGCACGGAGTTGGCCGGCAAACGCACCGAGCTGGCCGAGAAGCGGACCAGCCTGGCGGAGGGGCGCAACGTCCTGGCCCGGAGCCGCACCGATTGGGCCCAGAGCCGCACCGAATGGGCGGAGATGCGCAATAAGCTCGCCGAAGTCCGCACCCGCATGAGTGGGGGCCGCACCAGCCTGGCCCAGGCCCGCACCAATCTGTCCCAATATCGCACCATCCTGGCCAAGCAGCGCACGGAACTTTCTTATTTAAGAACCGGCCTGACCTTTATCGCCATTGGCACCATCTTCACCCGCATGTACGGTTTGGGCTACTGGTCCATCATCGATGCGATCATCACCCTGGCGGGCCTTGCCAGCATTGCCATGGCCATCAAACTGTTTGTCAAATCCTACAGAGATGAAAAAAAGCTGTTGCCCCAACTGGAAAAGGAGATGGCCCCGGAGGCGGTGGCCAAAAGGCTGGAAGAGGCCATTCAGTCCCACCGTTTCAGTACCTTTTAGCCGGCCGGATGGCGCTCGGGGTGGATAAAACCTGATTATTTTCACCACCCCCACCCGGCGCCGCCCCCTCGGGGGGGAGGGAACCAGTCAATAACGTTGATTTTGCCTAAGACCTTGGCAAGAGGCTTATGAGACTTCCCCATCTCCCCAGGATGACGATCAGACAAAGAATCATCGTCTCGGTCGTGATTCAGGCGATCATGATCTGTGTCATCGGCTTTTTCGTCTATTTTTCCTTTGAAGATGTTTTATCAAAATTACGGTCCATAGAGAGAATAGATGATATCAATATTGCCCTTCTGGAGATGCGCAAGGCGGAGAAGAATTACTTCTTATATAAAGACGTTAATGCCTTGAAAGAGTCGGCCAAGCTGGGTGAGGAAGAATATCAGATTATTTGGTCATCAAAATCCTTTATGGGGTCGATCCTGCGCGGCCCGGGCCTGAAGAACTATGATCGCTTGCTGGATATCCTCAAGGCCTACCTCTCCCTGGTGAATAGTTCCGTGGACGGCAAGGCGGCTCCCCCGGATTTCGGGGAGCAGCTGAGGAGCCGGGGGCAGGAGTTAACCCTGGTATCCGAGGGGCTTCTCAAACTGTCGAGGGAAAATGTCAGCCAAACCATAAATAACAACGTCTCAACGCTGATAGCTGCACTGGGAATTATTTTTCTTATTCAGTTAGTCCTCTGGCAATACTTTTCCAGGCTGATTATCGAAGAACTGAATATCATGTCACGCATGATTAAAATAGTGTCGGAAGGGCGGTTCCAGGAGGTGGCGGTGAAAACCATCTCACCCCACAATGAAATCGAAATGGCCATGAAGGCCATCTCGGATATGGCCGGGCAACTGGCCAAGCGTGAAGAAGAGATGCTGCAAGCCGGGAAGCTGGCCTCCCTGGGGGTCATGATCTCCGGCGTCGCCCATGAGCTGGGCAATCCCCTGAATAATATCTCCTTGATGGCTCAGACCTACCTCAGCATCTATGACATGCTGGGGGATGAAGAGAAAAAGATCTATATGGGGGATATTTATACCCAGACGGAGCGGATCCACAAGATCGTGCAAAAGCTGTTGGATTTCTCCCGCCAAAAGAAACAAGAGATTAAGGAGGCGAACCTAAAGGATATCATCCACGTCAGCCTCCTCCTGGTGAACAACCAATTGAAACTGGCTGGGGTAAAAGAGCACGTGGTCCTGGCCAAGAACCTGCCCCCCGTTTTCGTGGACTCCTCCCAAATCGAGCAGGTTCTGATCAATCTGTTTATTAACGCCATTCAAGCCATGCCCCAGGGCGGCGACTTGTTCATCAGCGGCGGTTACGACTCCAAGACCGGCAATCTCATCCTGGAGGTCAGGGACACCGGGACCGGCATTCCCCAAGAGATTTTGCCCAACATTTTCGATCCGTTCTTCTCCACCAAAGGCACCAAGGGCACCGGCTTGGGCCTTTCCGTGAGCTACGGCATCATCCGGGAGCATCATGGCGATATTTCCGTGGAAAGCGAAGAAGGCCAAGGGACCAAATTCATTATCAAGTTACCCTCACTACCCGCAAAGGGGGCGAAAGATGGCAAAAAAAATTCTCGTGGTGGACGATGAGAAGATCGTAGGCGACATGGCCAAAGTCATTTTGACCAAGGAAGGCTATGAGGTGGAGACCTTCACCGACAGCCAACTGGCCCTGGAAGCCCTCCAGCGTACGCCCTATGATCTGGTGGTCACCGATTTAATGATGGAACAGGTCAGCGGCATGGATATCCTGCGGGAAGTGAACCGTCTCTATCCGAACACCAAGGTGATCATGTTGACCGCCTACGCCACCCTGGACGCCACCATCGAGGCCATCCGGGAAAAAATCTTCGACTTTTTTCCCAAGCCGGTGAAGATCGAGGAATTGAAACAGTCGGTAAAAAAGGCCCTGGGAGATTGAGGGTGGCCACGAGCCCACCAATTCCCTGGAAAATCTAGGGTGGGCTCGAGCCCACCGCTTCCTTAGAATTTCTTTAAATGAACCTGGTTAGATTTAAGGGAAAGGGCAGGGGCGGCGAGGCCCTCTCACCCAGTGCGCCCCAGCCCCCGGCCGCTCCTGATTTACCGGGACGGGAAAGTTTTTTCTCCCTCCCCCTGCGAGGGGGGAGGGCTGGGGTGAGGGTGATTAGAAACGGTTTTCGGTTTTCAGTTTTGGAGATTTAAGGGTAATGCGGTTCATTTAAGCACCAGGAGCTGAGGCGCAGTGATTTCTCTGGGTCATTCTGAGGGAGCGAGGCGACCGAAGAATCTCTAAATACGAGATGCTTCGCGGCGCTCAGCATGACCAAAAAATGTGGGGTGGGCTCGACCCCGCCAATTCCTTAGAAAATGTAGGGTGGGCACTGCCCACCGATTCCTTAGAACCTTTTTAAATGAACAGCATTTCCCAAACTTCGACCGGATGGACAAACAAACTGACATTGGTGACAAAGACTAAGATTATTTTTTCCGCTAAGACCTAAAGAAAGTCTGAAATGGTTGAAAACCAGGGACAATTCCTGAAAAAGAGGAAATCTGCACCTCTTAAGGTGCAAGGATTGGTCGACCGCTTTCGCGATAACCTGGAAGCTTATAAGTGCTCCACTTATAACGAGACCCAAGTGCGGCGTGAGTTTATAGATCCATTTTTTGCATCGCTGGGATGGGATGTCAATAATGAAAGGGGTTATGCCGAAGCCTACAAGGATGTGGTCCATGAGGACGCGATTAAAATAGCTGGGGTAACCAAGGCCCCCGACTATAGCTTCCGCATTGCCGGAATGCGGAAATTCTTTGTAGAAGCCAAGAAGCCCGCAATCAACATCAAAGAGGACGCAGCTTCGTCCTATCAACTGCGTCGTTATGCCTGGAGTGCCAAACTCCCACTGAGTATCCTTACAAGCTTTGATTCCTTCGAGGTTTACGACTGCCGCAGCAAACCGGATAAGACTGACAAACCCTCCCATTCCCGGATCTTATCTCTGAAATATTCCGATTACCTGAAACACTGGGAGGAGTTGGTCGGTATCTTCTCCCGAGAGGCCATCCTCAAAGGCTCCTTCGATAAATACGTCGAGTCCAATAAGGTCAAGAAGGGCACCGCCGAAGTCGATACCGCTTTTTTGCTCGAAATTGAACGCTGGCGAGAATTACTGGCCCGCAATATCGCCCTGAGAAACCAGCGCCTGAGCCAAAGGGAATTGAACTTTGCGGTGCAGCTAACCATTGACCGCATTATTTTCCTGCGTATCTGCGAAGACCGGAGCCTCGAAGCATACGGCGATCTGATGGGGCTGCAAAACGGCAATGAGGTTTATAAGCGACTCTTTCATCTGTTTTATCGAGCGGATGACCGGTACAATTCAGGCCTGTTTCACTTCCGGAAGGGAAAAAATCGTTCCTCTTTAGTGGATGATCTCACCCCCAGCTTGATCATTGACGACAATGTCCTCAAGGACATCTTCAAAAACCTGTATTACCCGGATAGCCCTTATGAATTCGCGGTGCTGCCAGCCGATATCCTGGGCCAGGTTTACGAACAATTTTTGGGCAAAGTCATCCGCCTGACTGCCGGCCACCAGGCCAAGGTGGAGTATAAGCCCGAAGTGCGGAAGGCCGGCGGCGTCTATTACACCCCCACCTACATCGTGGACTACATCGTTCGCCAGACCGTGGGCAAGCTGGTAGATGGGAAAAAGCCCGGTCCACGCTCGTCATTGAACACGATGAGGGTTCTTGACCCCGCTTGCGGTTCCGGCTCTTTTCTCCTGGGGGCCTATCAATTCCTGCTGGATTGGCACCTGGAAGTCTACGCCCAAAATCCCACCAAATGGAGCAGAGGCCGCGAGCCGCGCATTTATCAGGTATCCGGGGGCGACTATAAATTGACAATCTCGGAGCGCAAACGCATCCTCCTGGACCATATCTTCGGGGTGGACATCGATTCTCAGGCTGTGGAAGTGACTAAACTGTCACTACTGCTAAAAGTCTTGGAAGGAGAAGACCAGTACTCAGTGGCCCAGCAAATGAGATTGTTTCAAAAGCGAGAGCGTACCTTGCCGGATTTGGGGCAGAACATCAAGTGTGGCAACAGCCTCATCGGTCCTGATTTCTACCAAGCTCGCCAGATGAGCCTGATCGATGATGAAGAAAGCTATCGTATCAACGCCTTCGACTGGCAGACGGAGTTTCCCGATATCATGGCTGCGGGCGGCTTCGACGCGGTGATTGGCAACCCGCCTTGGGGATATGAATTTTCTTGTGATGAATTATCTTATTTAAAGAAAGTTAACAAAGAGATAATAGTTCGCATGATTGATTCTTTCATGTATTTTGTTCGCCAAAGTGCATTAAAATTACGACAAGATGGTCTATTCGGAATGATTCTGCCCGATGTTATTTTATATCAAAATGATAGTTATAAACTACGAGAATTTATTTTAATTAATTATCAAATTAAATCTATATTAAACCTTGGAGATGTTTTTGATAAAGTTACCCGTCCATCAGCTATCATAATTTTATTAAATAAATTACAGCATAATGATAAAATAGAAATTGCAGATTTCACAAAATATAAAAAGGCACTTAAAACAAAAGCGATTCATAATAATAATTTATTTAAGAAGACGAGCCAAAAAACTTTATCTAAAATTCCAAACTTATTATTTGTTACTGAAGATGTAGACAAATATATTTTCCTTAATAAATTCATAAAGAAACAATATTCTAAATTGGAGTCATTTGTCGATGATGATAATATTCAAAGGGGTGTTAGTCCGGATTTAAAAGAAGCTTTTTTAGTAACAAGAGATATAATCAATGAATATAGATTAGAGAAGCATAAATTAAGAAAAGTTTTGACTGGGGGGAAACAGGTAAAAAGATATTACATAGATTATACAAAAATATTTATAATTTATACCACAAGAGATGATGATTATCGGAAATTGCCTAATATTTGTAGCTATATAGATCAATTCAAGAAAAAGATTACCTGCAAGGAAGTTAAATATAATAAACATCCAATATATTCACTCCATCGTCCAAGAGATGAGAGCATATTTACAAAAAATAACAAATTAATTGGTGTTATAACTAATGATAGAATCATATTATCTTTGGATGATAATAAATATTTTGCGACAGATGGTTTATTTATATTTGGTGTCAAAAATACAATAAATATTAAATATTTACTGGGGATTCTCAATTCTAACTTATTTATATTATTATATCGGTTATTTTCTTTTGAAAAAGGTCGTGTCTTAGCACAGGTTAAACCCACTACAATTAAACAACTTCCCATCCGAACCATCAACTTTGACGAACCGGCGGACAAGGCCCGCCATGACCGCCTGGTTGCCATGGTAGAAAAGATGCTGGCCTGGAACAAGGAGTTGGCCGCGGCCAAGACCCTCCAGGAAAAGACCGTGCTGGAGCGGCAGATCAATGCCACAGACCGCCGCATTGACCAATTAGTTTATGAACTCTATGAGCTCACCAAAGAAGAAATCAAGATGGTGGAGGCTGGATAGGGTATATAGATTTTGTGGAATATATTTATTTTCTCGTTCCCAAGCTCCTGCTTGGGAACGGAATTTTTAGCCCAAGCTCTGCTTGGGCAACGTCTGGTAAGGCGATGATAATTTTCTAGCATGAATCCTTGCCAGGCTGAGCCTGGCGCAAAAAATGGGTTCCCAAGCGGGAGCTTGGGAACCAGAAAATAATACCCAGACCAGATACAAAAGCGTATTAGATTCAAGCAAATTAAGGTCGGCGGGAAAATCCTAATTCCATTTTCAGAGTTGCCCAACTTCCAAGACCGCTCTGGGTAATCTTTTAGCATCTTTTAGTATCCTTTAGTTTACAAGCTTTCAATATATATATATATGATTCCTTAAAACCTGACGAAAAAGCCAAACCCATCGAAAGGTGGGGACGGAAAGCCAACGGGTCCTCTTGAGAGGAGAGCCGGGTTGCCTAAAAGGTAACCCGGCTTTTTTTCGTCTCCTGAATATTTAAATGCCAGCTAACTATTATAGGGAAATCCTGATTTAGCTTTTTGCAGCGATGAACTAGATTACCATTAAACCTTTTATTTATATTATAAGATTTTATAATATAATTGATCTAAATGGAGTTTCCCATGACAGATAAATTGCATAAAATTTTTACGAAATGGTATGTCCTTTTGAGTGGTGGCATATTTTTGGCTGTCATCGCTATTGTATTTGGAAAATGAAAATAATCGGGATCATAAGGTCTCGTCGTCGGGATACTACTGCAGATTTTGATGCAGTTCTTCAGAAATTTCAATATACCGCTTCGAAAAAGGCTGGAATTTCTAAAATTATTTTCTCGTTCCCCAGCTCCTGTTTGGGAACGGAATTTTTAGCCCCAGCTCTGCTTGGGCAACGTCTGATAAGGCGATGATAATTTTCTAGCATTAATCCTTGCCAGGCTGAGCCTGGCGCAAAAAATGGGTTCCCAAGCGGGAGCTGGGGAACCAGAAAAAATCCTAAACCCTAAACCCTAAACCCTAAACCCTAAACCCTAAACCCTAAACCCTAAACCCTAAACCCTAAACCCTAAACCCTAAACCCTAAACCCTAAACCCCTTTCTAATCACCCCCACGATTTTCTTAGGGCCACCTTCGGCTGTCATACATCTTCAGGATGCTAAAAATCCGGGTGGTTTTTGTTGTGCTCAGGAGGAGCTACGGGCGAGGTTTTCCAGGTCTGCGGTGATCTTAGCGCGATAATGTTCCACCTCCGCCTCATTCAGCATGATCATGTCCAGTTGGCGGGTGTGGATGGTGACATAGCCCAGGATGCGCAGGCGGCTCAGCAGGTAGTCTTTGGCCTCCCCCTCCAGGCGGGCGAAGAGGGCGTCCTCCTTGAGGTCCACCTTGAAGTGGTGCTCCTCCAAGATCTCAGCCACGAATCTGGCCCGGCGCACCCGTCGGGGATAGTCGGCGGCCCCGCCTTTGAAGGTGAAGCGGAGGTAATTTTCGTAGGGTTGCTCGCCTACCAGGGCCTCCACCGTGGAGAAATGGAAGCCCATTCGGGAGGTGAGGTTGCAAAAATCCCGGGAAATAATGAAGTAGCTCTGGTTGCCGAAGATGGTGCCGCCTGCCGTGCCCAGGTTCCGGTCGGTGGCCGCCCCCATGACGATGGACATGAAGCCCCGGGTGTCCACCGGCGGCGGCCCCTCCCAGGGGACCGCAATGATCCCTTGCCACAGGGCCAGCATGGGGGCGCAGGCAATCTGGGCCAGCTCCACCCGATTCCCGGAAACCTCTTCGTTGAAACCGTCTTCCAGATTCAGAACCCAGAACTGCATGGGCACCTCGGTGACCAGGCGCTTGATGAAATACTTGGAGAAGGCCCGGTGTCGGTCAAAGGCGAACATCTCCTTGACCGCCATTTCGTGGGCGAAGCGGGTGATGTCGTGCAAGGTGCGGCAACCCCTGGGGTTGAAGTCCGGGGCCTCGGGGTCGATGAGAAAGAGCGGGGTGACCTGGGTCATGATCTCTTTGAGAGTTTTCCCCACCGGGGTATCCAGCAAAACGTCTTTCCTGGCCGCGACTCCCTGGAGCAGCTCCTCCACCCGGCCCCGAAAGATGCAGCGGCGGTCGGCGTCCACTGTGACCAGCTCACCGGGGGTGAGCACCGCGGTGGCCTCCTTGGTGTTGAACAGGGCCGGGATGCCGAACTCCCGGGCCACATTGGCCAGATGCCCGGTGATGCCGCCACGGTCGGTGACCACGGCCGCGGCCCGACTCAGGAGGGTGGCCCAACTGGGATGGGGAAAGGCGGTCACCAGTACCCCGCCTTCTGGAAACTGCAAGAGGTCCAGGTTGTTGCGCACCAGGAAAACCGGCCCCGCGGCCGCTCCGGGGCCGGCCGTCTCCCCACCCTGGAGAATGGCCAGATGTTCCAGGGCCGCCGGCGCCGGCCTCTCCTCCCGGCCAGCAGCGGCCAGCAGTCTCAGCGGCCGGCTTTGCAGAATATGGATGCGGCCTTCCGGGGCGATGCACCATTCGATGTCCTGGGGGGCCTGAAAATGGTCTTCCAGGACTAAGGCGATCTCGGCCAGCTCCAAGGCCTGGGCCTCGGTGAGGGTCGGCTCTTCTCCCCGCTCATCCTCTTGCTTCACCAACCCCTCTTCCGGCAGACACACGATTTTGAGCTGCTTTTTCCGAATCTGCTTGTCGATTATGGTCAGCGGCCTTTGCCGGGAAATGACGTAAAGGTCCGGGGTGATGCTGCCGTTTACCACGGCCTTGCCCAGGCCGTGCACCGCGTTGATGAGAACCGCGTCCCTCCGGGGATTGTTGGGGTCCCGGGAGTACATGACGCCGCCGCACACCGAGTCCACCATGACCATGCAGCCGACGCACATGGGCAGGTCTTCATCCCGCAGCCCCTTGTGAAGCCGGTAACTCACGGCGGTCAGGGCATATTTGCTGGCAAGAATCTCTTTATAAACCGTAAACAGGTTCTCCCGGCTGACGTTGAGTTCCGAACGATACTGCCCGGCAAAGGAGGTACCCGGGTCGTCTTCGCCGATGGCGCTGGAGCGCAGGGCGACCCGCAAGAAGGGGCCCGCCTGATCGTCCAGGAATTCGTAGGCCCGGCTGATGGATTCCTCCAGGGACGGCGGCATTTCGGCGCCGATGATGAGCATCTGCACCTCGGAGCTTTTCCGGTAGAGGTCCGAGATATTTTCTACCTCCAGGGATTGCAGGCGCCGGTTGATCTCCTCCTGCAGGCGGTTGTGGGATAGAAAGATCTCATAAGCCGCAGCGGTGATGGCAAAACCGGGGGGCACTGCCAGTTCCGGCAGGTGAGTGGCAATTTCCCCCAGGTTGGCCATTTTGCTGCCCACCGCCTCGGCCAATCCCTGGTCGATCTGCTCCAGCCCCAGAACCAGTTTCTGAATGTTGGAGAGCTGGCGCCTTTCCAAAATGGCGCCGATCTTTGCTTCGATGGTGGTAAAGCCCCCTTCCAGGGCCCGGTAGCGGTTGCCCGAGAGTTCATTGAGGTATTTGATGATGGCAAAGACGTTGACGCACACCGAAGTGGCGTGGGACCGGATGAAGGACATGTCGAACCGGTGGCTGCCATGGAGGGCGGCCTCCATGTCGGTCATGAGCTGCAGGGCGGTGTTATTGGCCGCGAGCAGGAGCTTGAAGGCATGGTAGCGGGTCTTGAAGACTGAACGCACCTCTTCCAGGGAGAGGGCCGCCGCCGGCTCGCCACCGGAAAAGAGATGCTTAAGCCTCTGGATCAGGTTGGCCATATCGTAGTGGGGCCGGAGGCTCTATCCGGACAAGAGCTCCAGCCTTCGGTTGTGCTTAATTTGCCTATTCTGTCCAGGCCTTGCCAGGAAGGGTCCGGATCTCCAAGTTATTACAATGCTCGGCCACCGCAGGATCTTCCCCCGGATTATAGATCAGCAATAGCCGTGCCAAACCTCTATCTAAGGTAGCCTAAAGCAAAGGATTGAAAATATAAGTTTTTTTTCTCTAAGCCCCGCCCATCCTCCTCCTTCCTCCCCCCGGGGTAACTGTCGTTATTTTTTACAGTTTGTAAAAGCAGGCGAAGTAAACGGGTAATTTTCTCCAAACTGAGGGAAAACTATGATGATCTGGCGCCGTGGCGCCTAAGAAGTGGAAATAGTGGATTGCCATTAAGGAGAAACACACTATTCCTCGGTTCCGGCTTAACCTTCAGACTATGATTTAGAAATGCCAAAAGATACTCGCCTAGTGACGCCATTAATCGTGAAGCTTACCACATACTGAGGCAAGTGGGCCTACCTCCGGATGGTTTTTATCGCAGTCCTTAATCACGTTTCAGTTCCGTGATCACGACCATAAACCCTGGCCTGATCTCCTGGCCTGCGGTCAGCACGGCGACGGTGTCCCGGGCGGCCGCGGCCGCCACCCGGGCCAGGCCCACCGCCTGACCCTGCGGGTCATAAACCGACAGATCCAGACCCGGCCGGACTCCATGCTCCGTCCCCAGGCTGAAATGGATCTCGAAGTCCCCGTCCTTCCTGATGACCCGGTAGATCTCGGCTCTGCCCTCCCGGGCCCACAGCCGGTCCAGCCTCAGAGAAAGGCAGAAGACCGTCCCGAAGGTGAGCAAGACGCCCGGCAGACAAAGCGCCGCCACCCCCCAGGGAGAGAGGCCGGTGTATCGCCGCACCAGCGACTTGGAGCTGCGTTGCAGGCTGACAGGGTCGGCAAAGACCACGATGCGGAAGGCCGGGGTCGCCCGGGACGTAGCACTCTGCCGCGGCGCCACCGTCAGGTGGTATTCTCCCGGGAGGATGCGGGAACTGGCGGTGATCCGCCCCCGCCACATGTCGCCCCCCAGGAAATAGCCTTTATGCACTGCCGCAAAGGCGAGGGTCAGGTCGTTGGAATCGCTCAAATAAGTCAATTCCTGGACCCCCCGGACTTCTTCTCCCAGCGGCCCGTTGATATCCGCGGTCATGCCCGGCAGCAGTTTGATGAGGCTGGCCGGCTCCCAGACCCGGCTGAGGAGGCCGTCCAGCAAGGCCATTACGGCCAGGAAGCACAATCCGGCGCCGACCCAGCCGGCCAACTGGCGCCAGCGCCACACCTGGATTTTATTGTCTGGGTCCATGCGGCCAAATCCCTCTGCCAAAAGGCCCGGCGGAATATCCCAACGAGCCTAATGGGTTACTTTACCACAAAAATAAGAGAATCGCCCCGGGCTTATGGGACTTCCCGAGGCGATTCCCTTAAATTGCGTGGCGGGCCAATTATTTCTTGAAGATATCGGTCTTGGTGACGTTCATGAACCTCAAGGCCTGGCCCGGCTGCTTATAGTAGACCCGGACTTCATCACCGGCGTCCCAGGTATTATCCGGCTCGCCCAGGTATTCATCGGGCACCGAGAAGGTGGTAAGGATTTTTTGCCTGGCGGAATAGATGGTTATGGCCTTCTTAGCCTTGTCCACCTGGGGGAATTTCTTTCCTGCCACCAGGGGGTCGTCTTTGGCCACGTTTTCCTTCTGGTCGATGAGGGTATAGGCAATCTTCTTGAAGCCTTGGGTGGCTGCATCGAAAATGACGATCTCCTTGGCCTTGGTGTCCAGCTTCATCCGCAGGCCCACCTTGGGATCCGCCCCCCGTTCGCTGGGCTCCTTGGGCAGCGCAAAGGTGAGCGGGACGCCGCTGTAGTCCGGATTGGCCGCATCGCCCTTGAGTTCCGGGATGAAGGTGACCGTCCCCTTGTCCTTGTCAAAGGCAATCGCCCTCCCTTGCTCCACCTTGCCCATATCCCCGCAGCCCCAGGCCAGGACCATCGGCATGATAACCAGTATAACAAGCCAGTTAAGCCTTTTCGCCATAATCTCTCTCCTCTTCCCCGGATCTGGGTCAGCCGCCGGTTATGGAAACCTGGGGGCCGGACTTCTTGGCGGCGAGCTCCCTTCTGGCCCCGGCTATCATGCGCACAAAGATGTAGATGGACATGGCGCTCACCAGGCCCAGGATGAGGACCGTGGCGGAGTCATTAAAGAGACCTCCATAGGAGGGAATGCCCTTGGCCAGCATCTTCAGGATGATGGACAGGGCACAGCCGATGACGCACAGGCCGAAGGCAATGCGGATACCATAGCCCTTGATGTACTTGGTGGCCACCGTGCCGACCTGGGCTCCTACCGCCGCCCCCACCAGCATGATCATGGCCGCCATCAATTCGACGCGGCCTTTGTAGGCATAGGTGGCGGTGCCGTACAGGCCGGAGATCATCACCTCAAAGAGGTCGGTGCCCACCGCTATGTGGGTGGGGCAGCCGATGAAGTAGATCAGGGCCGGCATGCGGATCAGGCCGCCGCCGATGCCCAGGATGCCGGCCAGCCAGCCGGTCGCGAAGCTGATGAAAATAGGCAGCCAGGCGGAGCAGTAGATCTGGGCAGTTTTAAAATGGACCATGGGCGGGATCTTGATCTTGTGCAAGGTCTTATGCCACTCCAGGCCGGTGGCCAGTTTGTCAAATTCTTTGCCGGCCGCCAGGGCCTCCCGCTCCTTGCGCTTTTTCTTGGCCACGTCGGCAAAGACCATCCAGGCGATCAGGGTCAGGAGGACGAGATAGAGATAGCGCACTACTATGTCCACCTCGCCAATGCGCTCCAGCCACATGATCATCCGGGCCCCGATTTCGAGGCCGATGATGGTGCCCCCCAGCATGATGAAGCCCAGCCGGTAATCCACGTTGCCGAATTTGCCGTGGCGCATGGTGGAGATGAGGGACTTGCCCGCCATATGGGCGATGTCGGTGCCAATGGCAAAGGCCATGGGGAAGCCCAGGATATTCAGGCCCGGGGTCACCATCCAGGCGCCGCCCATACCGAAGAACCCGCCGATGATGCCCACCCCGATCCCAAAAATGATCAGACCCGGCCAAAATATCTTGATCCCCGCAATGGGCATGAGAATATACAGCCAGTCCATAGATTAA